>CAZTEH010000061.1:0-23962 GCA_964612345.1 uncultured Oscillospiraceae bacterium
GGGGAATGGAATTGGGTAAAGGATTCCAATTCCTGCGGGCCTGACCGTATCCCGGTTCTTCGGGGCGAATTACCTTTCCGGTCAATCTAGTTCTTAGTTTCATTTTATCACACTTTTAAAATAAATTCGCTTTACATAAAAATAGGATAATTTTTATGTAAAGCGAATCACATTATATAATATGAACTTTTATTGGATTTGTGAAATCTTATCGGCTTTTTAGATATCGCAGCGACTTCTCAGCGGCTTCATCCAGCTCTGCCTCGGTTGCGTTGTTACTCAAATCACGCCATACTTTGATGTCTTCTCCAACGCGGCCGCCCATTCTTACAAATGGCTCCATTGTGATACAACCCTGATAATTTACTTCCCGGAGTGCCCCCATAATTTCTTTCCATGGAATGCGCCCGTTCCCAGGGAGCTTCCTGTTGCATTCACCTACATGAAAATGACCGAGATCCTGACCCACGGTAAGGATGGCATTGCGCAAGCTGTCCTCCTCAATATTCATGTGAAACGTATCCAGCATGACCTTCACATTATCCTGCCCGGCTTCTTTCACAAAACGGACACCTTCTTCCGCCGTGTTAAGAATGTGATTTTCAAAACGATTCAGTATTTCCATTCCCAATGTAATGCCATGTTCTTTTGCCACGGGTCCCAGTATCTGCATTCCTTCTACGCTTCTTTTCCAGTCTTCCTCTTTGTTGACGCCTTTGCTGTAATCAATCGGCCAATGCGAATAAAGCGCCCCTCCAAGCAAATGGCTGTCCAGCTGTTCCATTACATGAAACAATCGCTTATACCACTCAAGTGCCGATTTACGAGCACCATGGTCTGCGGTTCCCATATCATGTTCATAGACAGGACCATATCCTGTGGTGATCCCGATTCCTGCAGAATCAGCACTGGCTTTCAATTCCTTAATCTCACTTTGTGAATATTCCGGGAGCGGTGTTCCGTTGATTTCCAACACATCAAATCCAAGGTTCGCAACCTTGTTCACATATTTTATAAATCCTTGCGAATCCCACTGCTGTTCCCAATATGCATAATATATCCCGTATTTCATATAACCGTTCCCGTTCTCTAAAAGTCAAACGTATCAGGATCTGCTCCGGATCTTGTATTCCGGTTAAGTTTATTGATACGATCCATATCATCTTTGCTCAGTTCAAAATCAAAAACATCGAAATTAGCTATGATTCGGTTCTGATGCAAGGATTTTGGTATAACAACTACGTCTCTCTGCAAATGCCATCGGATTACAACCTGAGCAGCGGACTTCTTATATTTTTCAGAGAGCGCTTGCAATGCAGCGTCCTCCAGTATGTTTCCGCCTGTTCCTCCAAGGGGGCTCCACACGGTAACGGAAATCCCTCTGGCATTGCAGTAATCGATCACATCCTGATTGCTGAAATAAGGATTGGATTCGATTTGATTCATAGCCGGGCGAAGGGAAGATATCTTTTCTATTGCTTCTAAATGGCGAGGCTGGAAATTGGATACACCGATCGCTTTCGCCTTACCGGAAGAATAGATTTTTTCCATTTCGATCCAAGCCTTTTCAAATCCATCCGCCGGCCAGTGAATGAGATATAAGTCTAAGTAATCGGTCCGCAGTCTTTTGAGACTGTCTTCGAACGCTTGCATCGTATTGCCTCTGCGAATATCTTCATTCCATAATTTTGTGGTTAAAAAGATATCCTCTCTTGGAACTCCGCTTTCTTCCATGGCCTTACCAACGCTGGCTTCATTTCCATAGATCATTGCGGTATCAATATGTCTGTATCCGGCTTCCAATGCCCATTTAACAGCATCTTCCGTCTGTTTTCCATCAGGGGTTTGAAAAACACCGAATCCTAACTTCGGCATCTTTAAATTATTATTAAGTGTTATATAATCCATATGTTACCTCCTTCTATAATGGTTTGCGACCGTTATAACGCTGCATCTTAATGGTTTGCGACCGTTATAATATTTGACAAAACTCGATATCTTCTCCTGTCGGACTGGCGATTTTAAAGTACCTTACGCCATGCTCCCACAAGGTGGGAATTCCTTCTATTGCGTTGGTCGTGATCGGATATCCTTGTTTCACGCAATAATCGTAATCTGCTTCAATGTCCTGTGATTCAAAGGAATAATGATTGATTTTTCCGGCTGCCTCGGGAGAAATGGAGCTGTCCTGATACATCTCATAAACAACATCTCTGTTTTTAAGAAACTTGATTGGGTTCCCATCGGGTGCCATAAAGTCACCAATCAGCTCAAATCCCAAAACATCTATATACCATTTTGATGTGGCTTCTACATCATTTGTGCCCAGACCAATATGAGAATGCCTGCGATTTTTTATCATGGGCTTCCCCTCCTCTACTTAACGACAAAACTTCTTGATGATCGATCCGTATTGATTGCAATTGCGATCAGAATGATCGCTCCAAAAACGATCTTCTGCCAAAATACATCGACACCCACAATATTCATACCGTTTTTGATCATGGCAACGGTAAATACACCTAATATTGTGCTTAAGATATTCCCTTTACCGCCGACCAGTGATGTTCCGCCAAGTACAACTGCAGAAATAACCATTAGAGTAAAAGAATCTCCAACCGTAGGGGCTGAACTTTTCGCTTTCGCCATCAATAAAATGGCACCTGACGCTGCACAGAATCCATTGATTGCAAATACTGTTATCTTGATCCGATCCACCGGAATACCGGCGATACGGGCAGCTCTTTCATTTCCGCCGATTGCATAGACCCCTTTACCGAATGCAGTTCTTGTTAACAGAACATAATAAACAAGGATAAGAGTCAGCGCAATGATCAACGGTAATCCAAGGGGCCCCAGGGACAGCTTATACCAGTCGATCGTACCCCATAATACTTTCGGTATGGAAACCGGAGCATTGGCTATCAGCAACGCGACCGAGCTCCAAATAGACAGAAATGCCAAGGAAGCAATAAAGGAAGGTATTTTTAATTTAACATGAATAACCCCCAGCAGAATGCCTGCAGCCACTGAAAATATTATGGTAGCAGAAAATGCCACAAGCATAATGACTCCAAAGGGATAGGGCGTACCTTTGAATTGCATAACGATGCTTAAAGTCATTACATTTGCCACAGAACACATGGATCCGACCGATAAGTCAATGGATCCAAGTAACAGGATCGGCGTCATACCGGCTGCCATAATCATCAACGGCGCCGTATCACTTAACAGATTGCTGATATTGGCATAGCTCAGGAAACTGCTTTCCATAGTTGTAAAGACAATGGTAAGTATTACAATTATAGAGATACTGAAATACATAGCAAAATTATTTTTATCAATTTTTATCATTTTTTCACCCGCCTATACCATCATACTAACGATCTGGACCTGACTCGGTTTCGAATCTGCCGCTGCATTGAATTCTCCTGTTATTAGACCGTCCTTCATAACAAAAACACGGTTGCTCATACTGATACATTCGTCCAAGGTATCTCCAAGCAAGATGACCGACTTGCCTTCCGCAACCATATCACGGATCAGGTTGTAGATTTCTTCTTTTGCACCTACGTCAACTCCGCGGGTTGGATGATTCAATATAAGGATATCCGACTGTGAAGCAAGCGCTCTGGCAAACACAACCTTTTGTTGATTCCCTCCGGACAATTGAATCACCAATTCGTCTTTTCCTCTTGTTTTAATATTTAAAAGCTTAATATATTTATCCGCTTGGTCTGATATGGCCTTTTTCGATACCAGGCCTTTCTGCTTCAATTGTTTTGTATTGGACATTGCAATATTGTCTTCTACCGGTAAGCACCGAACAATACCCTCATACATTCTTTCTTTCGGTATCAGCAGCGTTCCGTCTTTTAATGCCTGAGATGGTTCTGAATATTGAACCGGTTTTCCTTTTATGATTACTTCTCCGTATGTAGGTTTTTCATCTCCGCAAATAACAGAACAAATTTCCTCTTTTCCGGAACCAACAACGCCGCAAAACCCCAGAATTTCACCTTTATGAAGTTCGAAATTACAGTGTTTAAACCGTCCCCACAGGCCCAGATCCTTTACTTCCAAGACCACCTCTGCACCAGGCGTAATTTGTTTATCAATTTTATAATACTCTGAGGAGCTTTCATGTCCAACCATCATTTCATACATTTTTGTCTCCGATGCTTCTTCAATCGGCATATTTCCTGCATTGGAACCGTCTTTGTATACATATACCCGATCTGAAATTTCCAATACTTCATCCAACCGATGAGAGACAAATATGACAGAATGCCCCAGGGCTTTTAATTTTCTTATTTCTACAAATAATCCTTTTACTTCATCTTCATTTAATACGGAAGTAGGCTCGTCTAAAAGGATCAGACACTTGCCATTTGCATTTGCTGATTTTGTAACATTTACTACCTTTGCAATTTCAATCATCTGTCTTGTCGCAAAATTTAAATCGATCACTTTTTTACGAGGATTGATTTCTCCGCTGCCTACAGCATCCAATACCTTCTGCGCTTCTGCATACATTTTACGCCAGTTAACAAATCCAAATTTTACGAAATCTCTTTCATGACCAAAGAAAATATTTTGTCCTACTGATAAGTTGGTAATAAGAGATTGCTCCTGGTAGACCATTCCCACTCCGGCTGCATTCGCCTCTAAGGGAGTCTTCGGTTCAAACTTCTTTCCATACATGAACATCTCACCGGATGTTGGAGGTTGAACTCCAATGATGATTTTAAGCAATGTAGATTTTCCGGCTCCATTCTCACCGATCAGTCCGATTACCTCACCTTCGTAAACATCTAAATCAACACCTTTTAGAGCTTGTGTGCCATGAAAGGACTTTGTAATGTTTTTCGCGCTAAAAAGTAATTTCTTCTCTTCCATCTTTATCCCCTCCGGCACTATTTACTAATAACTGTGGATCCATGCTTTACCGTCAATGCCACCGCGACTAGAATGATCAGACCTTGTACTCCGGTTTTTATGTAAGGATTTACTCCCATCATCGTCAAACCATTAAATAGCACGGTCATAATTAAAGTACCTACCACGGTATTTACTACTCCGCCTTTCCCGCCGGTAAGAGCAGTTCCTCCAATAACAACCGCTGCATTGGCGGGGAACATGAGATCCGCTCCGATTGCAACCTGACCCTGACCTAATCGGATAGCACCTAAAACACCAGCTACTCCGAAGCAGAAGCCTGCTAATGTAAATACTTTGATCTTTACTCTGTTTACGTTGATGCCAACCGCTTTTGGTATCATTTCATCCGTGCCTACCGCATAGATGTGGCGGCCAAATGGTGTAAACTCCTGTATATACAGGCATATCACAAAAACCAAAAGTGCAACACATGTTATAATTGGTATTCCAAAAAAACTGGACTTTGCAATAGAGGCAATAAATTCATCTCTGATTGTTGGTGGCTTACCACCATAAGAAAGCAATCCTATCCCCGCACATATATTCATGAAAGCGAAGCTTACCATAAAAGATGGTATTTTTAATTTTACATGGATTGTTCCAATAATAAATCCGATTAAAACACTGCATAATACCGCGAGAACAAGTCCCCATATTCCCATATCGTTTCCGTTACGACTGTTCAGTACAAAAACCGCTGCCAATGAGCCTGCCATTCCCACGGTACCGTCAATTGATAAATCAATACTGCCCAACATGATTACAAATGTCAGTCCAAGCGCGACCAGTAACGGAATCGCCCATTGGTTCAATATCGACACAATATTGCTTCCGCTCGCAAAGGATCCTCCCAGTATCGCAGTAAATACAAGAAACAATGCAACTAGCACAAATACAGGAGCCCATTTCGTAAGATGCTCCTTTTGATTATCTGCTTTAATCTTGGAAGTAAACTCTTCTGTAATGGACCACGCTGCAAGCTTTTCTTTTTCCATCCTATCTTCTCCAATCAATTAATAAGTCCCGTATCCATATTTTTTGATGTAAGGAGGAGACTGACAGCGTCAATCTCCTCCCCTCATTATAACAGACTATTTATTCTTAGTTTACTTTACAGTCGAAGATTTTTGAAAAATCCATTTCCGGAGTTGCATCTACATACTCAGCGATATAAGCATCTACATTATCCGCTGTAACGATTACAGCAGGAGTTAAGAACACTCTGTACTCATCCGGCAACTGTGCTGGGTCAATTAATCCAGCCCATGCAGCATAGCAGATTGCCAATGTATATCCTGACTGTAAGTAACCATTTGATGAAACAGTTGCAACAACGTTACCAGCTTTAACCTCTTGAACGATATCAGTATTCGCATCAATTCCGATTACGCCGACTTTACCTTTCAGGTCTTTCTTATCAAGAGCCTGCAGTGCACCGGTTGCCATATTATCGTTTGCACACCAGATACCACCTACGTCAGGAGTATCATTCAACCATGTTTCAACTAAAGTAAGTGCCTGATCCGTAGCCCAGTTACCGGTATCCTGATGTGCTACCTTGATATCCGGATATTCCTTTAACGCTTGTTCGAATCCTTTTACTCGATCAATGGAGGCCGTGTTTCCCAACATACCTTCTATGACAAATACGTTACCTTTGCCGCCCATATTGTCGAAAAGCGCTTTTGCCATAGCTTTTCCGTTTGTTACATTATCCGCCGACGTATGAATAACCCAGTTTGGATCATAGTCTTGCGGAGTCGAATCATCAGGCTTGTTCCAGGCAGTTCCGATAAATCCGCCGGAGGATGCCATCGCTTCAGCGAGGGAAGGCGCGATTGCCGCTTCATTCGGGTCAGCGTAAGCGATTGCATTCCCGTTTGCCTTTGCAGCGAACTGCTTCATGTTGTCAATTTCAACATCATTCGATCCACCGGAATCTAATACCTGCTTTTCGTATTTTTGCCCAATGCTGTCTAAATACTTACAGAATTCGTCCATACCTTCTGTAATCGTTACTATGTAAGGATTTTCAAGCCCACGAACTGATGTAGCTACATATAATGTCGTGTCCAGCTTTTCCTGTGGAATCTTACTCGGGTCGATTGTGAAGTTAGCGTAATCAATATCTGTTGCAACAGGAGTATCAGAACCGGTATCGGTTGATTCCGTCTGCTGCGAACCACAACTAGCCAAAGTGGCAATTACTAGTGTTCCCACGAGCAATAATGATGTAAGTCTCCTCAATTTCATAAAAATTCCTCCTTTTTTTTGTTGGGCGATTTTTAATCCGTAACATATCATACATACTGCCTTCGCCAATGCGCTTAGTTCTTATGTACCTACATTACAAGATTATTATCTTGCATGTGTCATATTATAATGCGTGCCCTATCCAATGTCAACATCAATTTCCTTTTTTTTTTTACGCAAAGATGACAAAAATGACAATACCTGTAATGGCCAATATTGAGCATCGGTTGAGGCTTGTTGTACCTTGGACTGATGCTCAGGATTACGGATTAACAATCAGCTTTAAAAGACCTTTCCCGTTCACCATCGTATCCATTACTTCCGCAAACTCCTCTAAAGTATAATGTTTTGCTACCAAATCATCAACTTTTATGACTCCGCTTTCGAGATATTTAACTGCTCTGTCAAAGCAGTGAGTCTGCGCGAAGGAGCCCAGCACTTTTAATTCGTTACTGAAAATTTGATATGGATTAATTGAAATCTTAGCATCACTGGCGCAAACGCCATAAATAATGATTTTTCCGGTCTTCTTAGGAAAATCAAAGCATTGCTCCAATACCTTCGGCGCTCCTGTAGCATCAATTACGATATCAAAGCCGTGCGGATATTTTTCTTTTAATATTTTCGCATGTTTTGAATAGTCGTTACGGTCCATCAGCACGGTTTCTGCATACCCGTTTTTTTGGATCAGATCTAATTTTTCCTGAGAGGACGCGCATACTACAACATTTGCTGCTCCGCCATGCTTTAATAGCTGGGTCAGCAAAATACCCGTTGGACCTGCTCCAAATACCAGGACATCATCGCCGCATTTCGGCGCAATCACGTCCATGCCATGAATCGCACACGCTAAAGGTTCTGCAAAGATTGCCTGATCATAGGATAGGTTGTCACTTATATGAAATACTTTATCAAAATTTACCACAACATATTCTGCAAAGCCTCCGGGCCCGTTGCATCCCAATGAGTAAAAGTTTTCACAGAATAGCGGCTGATTTCTTCTGCAATAGTAGCATTCACCACAAAGCACCGTATTGTCGCCAACGACGCGGTCTCCCAGTGAAAACCCATATACCTCCGAACCCATTTCGGTAATTTCGCCTGTAAATTCATGTCCCGGTGTTAACGGAAACTCAGAGATAAAGTCACCCTCATGGATGTGCATATCTGTTCTGCACACTCCGCAGGCTGCCACCTTGATCAGTACCTGATTTGGTTTGATCGTTGGTTTTGGAATGTCTTTCAGTTCATAGTCTCTTGGCGCATTGTAAACAATCGCTTTCATTATGTATGGTTTCTCCTTTCATTTTGTGAACTTGATTACGGCTTTTACGATATTTGACTTATCTTTTACGCAGTTATCCATGGCTTCCTGAACATGCTCAAAATCGAATTGATGGGTCACGATTCCCATTAAATTTACCTTTCCCGAAGCGACTGCTTCAATTGCCATCGGATAAATATGACGATACCGGAATACCGTCTTGAACGTAACTTCTTTGTCAAGCGCCAGGCTCATAGGCAAATTCATCATTCCTGATTTTCCGTAGCCTACCAATACAATTGTAGAGCCTTTTCTCACCACTTGGATACATTGACTAGCCGTTATTTCCATTCCTGCCGTTTCAATTGCCAGATCGAAGCCCTCTCCCGCGGTCAGTTCTCTTGAACGTTCTATGATATCTTCCTCTGCCGAGTTAATCACTGCTGCAGCGCCCAATTCCAATGCTTTATCCAATCTCCTCTGCATGATATCAACAACTACTACATTAGTGACTCCTCTGGCCTTCAGCGCCATCATTGTTACAAGTCCGATGCATCCGGCTCCGAACACAATGGCTTTCTGCCCTGCATGGGCATCCCCCTGGCCTGCAGCATGAAAGCCTACTGCCAAAGGTTCGATCAACGCGCCTTCCAAGGTGCTCACGTTGTCCGGCAGTTTAAAGCACAATGCGGCTTCATGTGCCACATACTCCTGAAACACACCATTTACGGGCGGCGTCGCAAAGAATATAACATCCTGGCATAAATTATACTTTCCTTCTCTGCAAAAGCGGCACTTTCCACAGGTCTTACCCGGTTCCAATGCAACTTTATCCCCTACCTTTAAATGGGTGACATTTTTACCTACTTCTGCAACGATCCCTCCCGGCTCATGTCCCAGTACAAAGGGCGGTTCTACGATATAATCGCCAATCCGGCCGTTTTCATAATAATGCAGGTCGCTGCCGCATATCCCCACATACTCCAGCTTAACAAGAACTTCATCATCCTTGGGAACCGGAATTGCTGCTTCGATATAGTCAATTTGTCCTATTCCAGTCATTACAGCTACTTTCATTATTTACGCTTCCTCCTTTCTTTATTAATGACTTTATTAATATCTCTAACAAAGTTATAATCCTAATATTTTCGTTTGTCAATACCCGAAATAGACAAAAAACAGAAAACCTCCTGCCCAATCTGAGCAAGAGGTGAAAAGTGGTTCTATCAAATTTTTTTCATGTATTTCTCAATAAAGAAAAGTGCCGCTCCCAATGCTGCCGCTTCATACTGATATTTGCACGACTTTACATAGGTTCCGGTGTTTCCGAAAATATTATCTCTGGCAATTCTTTCTTGAAACTCCTTTATATATGGTCCCATAAAGCTTCCGACGTAACCTCCCAAAATGACATCACAGTCAAATACCATGTGCAGGTTTTTTACCATGGCTGCAAGATAAGACAAATATTTTTCCCAGGCTTTCTTATATTCTGCATTTTGTTGTTCCAAACCTGCAAAGAAATTTTCAAGCTTTCCGTCAGCCAGTTCTGCAAGCCGAAGTGCAGAACAGCATACATCAAAACATCCTTTTTTCCCGCAATAGCAGGTCCCTTCCTCCTCGGCGACGATCATATGTCCAAACTCACCGGATCGCCAGCTGTTTCCGCTGTATATATCTCCCATAATTACCGAGCCGCCCACACTATTGCTCAGCGATAGATAGACAATGTTATTTTTCCTTCTGTCACTGTCTATCTCAGTCCTTCCCGCAGCATTGGCATCGTTGATCAAAATTGTCGGATAAGGAAGATATTTTCCAAACCGCTCACAGGGAACATCGTATAAATTTAATACATGAGATCGCTCAATTCGATTATTATCACCATCAACAATTCCAGGTATTGATATCCCCACGCCCACGATTTTATCTTCCGGTATATGATACTCCTGAATAAAATCCTTTAAAGTATCTGTAACCTCTTTATAATATTCCTCTGTATCTTTAAAAGATTTATCTATTCTAATATGCTCCAGGACTTGTTTTGATAGATTAGTATAGATCAATCCAATATGATTTTTCGTGATGTCCAGTCCAATTGCATAAGCAGCACCCCAATTGGGTCCAACTGCTTTTGCCTTTCTTCCGCCTTTTGAATCGCACTCCCCTATTTCAAATACAAGATTTTCTTCCTCCAGCTTATTTACCAGTTGAAGTACCGTGGGTACACTAATGCCAAGCGCTGCGGCAATCTCAGGCTTCGATACTCTTTCTTTTTGGCAAATGTAACGAAATGCTCTGTTCTTATTAGCCTTCCTGACTTCCATGTTATTGCTGCTTGCGTTCATATACTCCTCCAAAATACTTTATTACCTCTATGATAAACCTGTTTTATTTTAAAAGTAAATATTTTTTTAAAATTAGTGCTTTTCAAGTGAAAGATTATGTGTTATCCTTTTTACCATAGCATAGTAATATAGTAATGTCATAACATATTAAATGATGAAGGATGGTTAATATGCAAACACCGAAACTATTGGCACTGCTGCCTCAGGAATTCATATGTACCCCGGACGGAATGGAAGTCGATCGGGAAGGAAATTTAATACTTGCATGCCCTAATTTTGCAGACATGTCCATGCCAAGCTGTATCGCCAAAATTGATAGGAGCGGCAACGTTACAAAATGGTTCGACGTCCCATTACATGAGAAAACAAAGGAAGCCAGAGCGATGGGCCTTGCCTTTGGGCCTGACTGGGATTTATACATAGTCGACAATCAAGGCTGGTCCGGAGCGGAACGTCTGAAGTTTCACGGCCGTATCCTCCGTGTTCGCATGAATGGCGACATGATCGAAAAGGTTACTGTTGTAGCGGATGGTATGGAACATCCGAACGGGATTCGCATTAAAGGCGAATATATGTACGTTACACAAAGTACGATGGAAAAAGTAAAAACAGAATCCGGCGAATCGCTCAGCTGTGTTTATCGTTTTCATTTAGATGACGAAGACATAGCGATCACGAACACATTGGATGATAAGAATATATTTGCAACATGGCTTACACACAATCCAAATGACCAATACGGAGTAGATGGCATCGTATTTGATCATGCAGGAAATCTATATGTCGGAAATTTTGGAGATGGTGAGATCTTTCGGCTTACCTTCAACGAAGACGGCAGCATCCACGAGAATAACTTATTTGCAAAGGATCCCCAAAATTTACGTTGTACCGATGGCATGTGCATAGATGAATTTGGCAACATCTATGTGGCGGATTTTGTAGTAAATGCAGTTGCCAGAATTGACAGAGACGGCAATGTGAAACGGATCGCGCAAAGTCCCGACACCGATGGTTTTAACGGAGAATTGGATCAGCCGGGCGAGCCATGTGTTTGGAACGGCAAAATTGCGATTTCGTGCTTTGACTGTGTCGTGGGCAGCGATAAAGTAAATACGGCCCATGAACTTCCCGCGACAATGAGCCTATTAGATATCGAACAATAGTTTTTTTCACTGCTCCCCTTCAACAGGAGCAGTAATTATTCGCTTTATAAGTTGTAACATTACGACCTTATCTTCACTAAAGTGCCGGACAAAATGTTAAGAAAGGAAAGAAAGAAACCATGTCCAAGTATAAAAAAGCATCTGCTCCAACAATTTATTTTATTGGAGTTACAACGGACCAATCTTCCATTATGAAAGTTTTCCCAAAATGGGCCGATTTTCTCGGACTGAAAGGTTCCGTAATAAAAGGCATTGATTTTCAGCCGCATTCCTCGGCTGATGAATACCGGGCGGCCGTGGAATTTATAAAAAACGACCCTCTTTCCCTGGGAGCTCTTGTCACCACACATAAAATCGATTTATATCAAACCTGCAGTGATCTCTTTGATTACGTTGATCCATATGCCCAGAAATTGGGAGAGGTATCTTCAATCTCGAAAAAAGACGGGAAATTATGCGCGCATGCGAAAGATCCCATTTCCTGCGGGCTGGCATTAGAGAATTTTGTTCCGGCAAATTACTGGAACGATTATGACGGAGATGTTTTGCTGCTGGGCGCCGGCGGAAGCACTCTGGCTATGTCTGTTTACTTTGCGCAGGAAAAGTTTAAATCAAACGTTCCAAAACATATTATTATTGCCAATCGAAGTGTGCCCCGTCTGGAATCTGCAAAGGCAATCTTAGATGGAATCCATCCTCAAATTAAATTTGAATTTGTACATAATCCAACTCCCGAAGAGAATGACAAAACGTTAGCAACATTAAAGTCACATTCTCTGATTGTGAATGCCACGGGTCTCGGCAAGGACGCCCCAGGTTCCCCTTTTACCAACGGCTGTAAATTTCCACAAGATAGTCTGGTTTGGGAGATCAATTACCGCGGCGACCTATTGTTTAAAGATCAGGCTGATCAACAAGCTGCAGCTAAAAATCTTCATGTGGAAGACGGTTGGATTTATTTTATCCATGGCTGGACGCAGGTAATCTCAGAAGTATTCCATATTGAAATTAAGGGCGATTTATTGGAGAACTTGAGCCAGATCGCCAAATCATAAGGAAAGAAGGATGATTATGAATAACTTTAACTGGGATAAAAGCTTTCTTGTAGATTTTGACTTAGAAAACGGGTTATCCAAAACCGCCGTCACTACGAAACGCTATTTATCAAATATGAAAAATGTGTTTGCTGATCAGGAGGAGGCTGAAAAAATATTGGCTTCTGAAGATCCTGTTATTTATGAATTTTACGAGTTAGGCTGTCCGGAACGGTCCGGAGACCTTTTATTTGGCACAACCATTGTTTATCCCGGGAAGGTTGGATCGGAATATTATATGACAAAAGGCCATTTTCATACCATTTTAGAGACCGCAGAGATGTATTTTACTCTCTCCGGAGAAGGATACATGGTTATGGAAAATCCCGAAGGAGAAACATTAGAGGAGCCTTTGTCAAAGGGCGCCGCTTTATATGTTCCAAGACGGTATGCCCACAGAACCGTAAATACCGGATCCGAGCCTCTTGTTCTGTTTTTTACCTTCGCTGCCGATGCCGGCCATGATTACGGTACCATCGAGTTGAAAGGTTTTCATAAAGTTGTTTCAGAAAAGGATGGGAAGCCATTCATTACCGATAACCCGAATTGGTAAGGAGTCTGTTATGTCCATTATCAAAACAATATCCGGAGAAATTCCTTCCCATCGGTTAGGCTTCTGTCAATGTCATGAGCATCTGATGATCAGCAAGGGAGTTCCTTATGAAATTAGCCCGGCACTTTGTATTGATGACATTGAGAAAAGCAAACAAGAATTGCTTCAATACCTGGCCGCAGGCGGCCGGTCAATTATCGATGCCCAGCCGGTCGGATGCAATCGCATGGAATATGCTCTGGGGGTATTGGCCAAAGAAACTGACGTAAACATTCTATGCTCCACCGGCTTTCATAAGCTGCACTTTTATTCGGAGCATCATTGGATACATACATATTCTATGAAAAAACTTGCCGATATTTATATTCACGAGATCGAGAAGGGTTTGTTTGTCGGCAGCGATACCTGTGAACCGGATGATTTTTGTTCTTTGAAAGCTAGTATTATAAAGACCGCTTTGGACAAAGAGGGACTGACTGACCGGTATCAACGTTTATTCAATGCAGCGATCGAGGCAAGTATTTGTACGGATGCCCCCATTATGATTCACATCGAGCAGGGCAGCGATCCCTTACTGCTGCTTGATTATCTTACGGCAAGAGGCGTGCCCGCAAAGAAATTGATCTTTTGTCATTTGGATAGAGCCTGCGATGATATCAATATCATAAAAAAAATCGTCGGCAAAGGTGTGTTTGCGGAATTTGATACCATTGGTCGCTTCAAGTATCACAGCGATGAGTCTGAGATTGAAATCATAAAAGAACTTCTGGCCGATGGACACGGGCATCAGATCCTCTGTTCCCTCGATACAACCCGGGAACGTCTTCGCGCTTATAACGCGGATGCCATCGGATTAGACTATATTTTAAAAACTTTCATTCCGCTGATGCGAAATTCCGGGATAGACGAAAAACAAATTCACAATTTTTTTTATGAAAACTGTGTCAGCGCCCTATCGCAATAAGACGATGGAAATTCTGCCAACGGTTCTAAAGAACCGGACAGAATGTTAAGGAGGATGTAATATGAACTTTGATGATATTTTGAAAGAGGTTGCATTAAAAAAGATCGTACCCGTAGTAAAATTAGATAAAGCCACCGACGCCAAGCCACTGGCTGAAGCACTCTGTGCCGGCGGGCTTCCTGTTGCAGAAATAACGTTCCGGACCGAAGCTGCCGAGGAATCCATCCGTATTATAACGAAGGAATTTCCTGATATGTTAGTAGGTGCAGGGACGATAGTAAACGAAGAGCAGGCAAAGAGAGCACTCGATGCAGGCGCCAAATTTATCGTATCTCCCGGCTTCAGCAATAAAGTTACCGAATATGCTTTGAATCATAATGTGATGATTTTTCCCGGAATCTGTACGCCCACTGAGCTTATGATGGCGCTTGAGTATGATCTGCCGGTCATGAAATTTTTCCCGGCAAAACAATACGGAGGATTAGACACAATCAACGCCCTGGCCGCACCGTTCCCATCCGTTCGGTTTATGCCTACCGGCGGTATCAATCAAAGCAATATTTTAGACTTCCTTGCTTCCAAAAAAATTATTGCCTGCGGCGGAAGCTGGATGGTTTCCGATAAACTCATCAATTCCGGTGATTTTAAAGAAATCATACGTTTAACTGCCGAGGCTGTTGAATTGGTAAAATAAAATACGACAAAAATCTACCGTGCGACGCTAACGTCCGTAAACGGACTCCTCCGCAAGCGAAGCTTGCTACGCTGTCCGTTTTGCCATTGCGGCTTAAGCCGCGGCAAAAAGGCAACGCGTCGGTCAGAATGTTAAAGGAGCATACATATGAAAATATTAGTAACTCCCACTTCCATGCAGCCCGGTAAAAGCTCAAAGGCCTTGGAAGAGTTAAGGGCTTTCTCAAATGATTTAGTATTTAATACAACAGGGAAACCATTGACTGAGGAGGAACTGCTGCCTCTGTTAAAGGATTGCGACGGTTATATTGCCGGCTTGGATTTTGTAACTGAAAAAGTCCTCAAGTCCTGTAAACATTTAAAAGTGATTTCCCGCTACGGTGCCGGTTACGACCGGGTAGACATCGCTGCGGCAAAGGCTTTATCAATTCCGGTCACCAATACACCGGGGGTAAATGCCGAAGCCGTCGGCGAGCTGGCATTTGGGCTTATCCTCTCCATTGCAAGAAAGATCCCTTATCTACATGCCAGTACCCGTGAAGGCGGATGGGTCCGCTCCACAGGAATGGAATTAAAGGGGAAAACAATCGGTATTATGGGTCTGGGCGCCATCGGTAAGGTTGTTGCCCGTTGCGCCAAAGGATTTGATATGACGGTTATGGCCTATGATCCCTATATTAATGAAGCGTATTGTAAGAACAACGCCATAAAGGCGAGTACCTTTGATGAAGTATTGGAGCAAGCAGACGTTATAAGCCTTCATCTTCCCCTCATAGATACCACACAACATTTGATCAACGCTGCTGCGTTCGCAAAGATGAAACCCGCCGCAATTCTTGTAAATACTTCAAGAGGCGGCATTATTGACGAGGACGCCGCTTATGCTGCGTTAAAAAACGGCAGACTCGGCGGCCTGGCGCTGGATGCATTTGAAATTGAGCCTCCAACCGATTCACCGCTTTTTACCTTGAACAACGTAGTGGCCACCCCGCATACCGGAGCTCATACCGAGGAAGCTGTGGCGAATATGGCTGATTTGTCCGTAAAAAATTTAATTGATGTGTTATCCGGCAACGATTGTCCTTATATTGTAAATAAATGCCCTAAATAGGGCGCCCAAAATAGCTCCTCCACAATTGTTCTCAATACAAAAGAACT
The DNA here is from genome assembly GCA_964612345.1 of uncultured Oscillospiraceae bacterium. Taxonomy (GTDB): domain Bacteria; phylum Bacillota; class Clostridia; order Peptostreptococcales; family Anaerovoracaceae; genus Anoxybacterium. The sequence goes on from CAZTEH010000061.1 coordinate 16,432, forward strand.
GCCATATTGATTGATATATGGCAGTTCTTTTTTTAAGTATTTTATAGGAGAAAGAAAAAACAAAGTTATCTTGCCTGTTTGTAATAGTAATGGCCCAGTGAATTTGCTGTAAATATAATGTCCATTACCGATTCAACTGTGACAGGTGCCGGCTGTGCTGCCCAGTAGGAATTTTTAATCGAAGATTCTGCTATCATTCTTACATTATCTTTTGTGGGATTCACCTGTACATCTTCCAAGGTAATTGGAAGTCCAACACTCATACAAAAACCGATCACTTCGTCGATTACTTCCTTAGGCGCATTTTCGGCAACCAGTTCGCACACAGTCCCAAACGCCACCTGCTCGCCATGCAGCATTTTACCTGCATCCGGTACAGCAGTAATACCCTCACAAACAGAATGTGCAGCAGCACAACCGGTATTTTCAAATCCCAACCCGCTCATAAGTGTATTTACTTCGATGATTGTTTCCAATGCTTCTGTTACACAATGATTTTCTGCTGCAATTTTTGCCTTCAGACCATTTGCAAGCAAGTTATCATAGCAAGCCTGTGCAATAACCATTGCCGTTTTTGTTCTTCTGAATTCACCGGACTCACCCGCTATGTAATTTGCGCTGTCTGACGCCGCGTTCGCTTTCGCCTCAAACACCGTTGCCAATGCGTCTCCCATACCCGATACGAGAAACCGGACAGGAGCCTCTGCTATAATTTTGCTGTCGATCAGTACAATATCAGGGCTCTTAATATAATGACGTGCATGGGAGTGTTCTCCATTCGGTTTATAAATAACCGATAATGCACTGGTTGGAGCATCGGTAGACGCTGATGTCGGAATGATGATAACCGGAACCTTCAAATCATCCGCTACCGCTTTCGCCGTATCCAGTGTCTTACCTCCGCCGATTCCAACGATAACATTCGGTGATATTTTTTCTGCCGCAGCGGTAGTGGCTGCAATCTGCTCTTCCGATACTTCCGTATTAAATATGGCAGTTAAGAATTTACCGGAACGTTCGCTGTACAACTTTGATAGTTTTCCAGTAAGGTCCTCAAAAAAGAACTGGTCAATAACAGCAAATACATTTTCACCATACTTTGAAGTATACTTAGGAAGATTCATAAGCTCTCCGGGTCCCTGAATGTAGCGTCCCGGTGAACCCCATGCCATTGTCGTTGTCTTTAAATTATTAGCCATAGAAAATAAGCCTCCTTACATATATAAATTAATTACTTCGCATTGTTACTTTGTTACTACATTATACCGTTCCTATACACCCATGTCAAGTTCCCTTTCGCTTCCTAAATATATTAAATATATATTAATAATATTTAAAAAATAACTGGTAATTCATTTTTTGTTCTGTTATAATTTGTTATGTTACTACATAATATCATATCAACAATAAACGTTGCTTTATAGCGGGGGGCCTCTCCGCTTCGTTTTAAGGATACATTATCATTAGCAGTAGAAATCTACGAATCATAGATTCGTGATTTCTTTGCATAAGTTCGCCGACAATTTGCTCTGCAAATTGGGCGAGCTAATATAGGAGGAATTTGGAAATGAGAACATTAGTAGTAAACCGTAATGGCAGCTTGGAAATGAAAGAAATCGCCACTCCAAAAATTAATGCAAAACAGGCACTTGTAAAAACCATTGCATGCGGTATGTGCGGAACAGATGTAAAACTCATCCACAGAACGTTCAAGGGTTTTCCGGAATCTGTATATCCCATCATGCTCGGACACGAAGGAGTCGGCGAAGTAGTTGAAGTCGGTGCTGATATAAAGGGCTTGAAGATCGGAGACAAAGTATTATTACCTTTCGTAGATCCTGATAAAGAACTATATGGAGATCTTGGCTCCGGCTGGGGTGCTTTGAGCGAATATGCTGTCGTTCATGATCCCCTTGCGTATGAAGAAGGAAAAGCTCCTTCCTGCGCTTATGCACAGACGGTTCTTGCAGGCGACCTGGATCCGGTTGACGCGGTTATGTTTATAACCTTCCGGGAAGTATTAAGTAATATCCGCTATTTCGGAATCAAACCGGAGCATTCGATCGTAGTATTCGGCGCCGGACCTGTAGGGCTCACCTTCATTAAATTTTTAAGCTTGCTTGGCGTTAAAGATATCATTGCGGTCGATATTTTCGAGGAAAAATTGAAGATAGCCAAAGAGACAGGCGCAACAATAACGATCAACAGTAAAACTCAGGATTTTGAAAAGGAAGTCCGTTCCATATATCCCGATGGTGTTGACTTCGTTTTAGATGCAGTCGGTCTGCCTCTTGTAGTAAACCAGGCTATGGGTCTTATCGCCGACCGAGGTACCGTACTCTGTTATGGAGTTCCGGAAAAAGAGGAAGTCACCATTGATTTCAGTAAAGCTGATTATAACTGGAGAGTTATATACCAGCAGATGCCTCGCAAAGAGGAAGAAGGCGCAGCTCATCCGCAGGTACTTGAGTGGGTACGTTCCGGGAAGCTGGTAGTAAAAGATTTCATTTCAGATTATTTTAAGTTTGATGATTCGATACAAGCATACGAAAAATTGCTGAATCGAGAAGTACTAAAAAAGGGGATCATAACCTTTTAACAAAAAAGTGGCTGCGCCGCTTCCGCCAGGGAACCCTAAAAACGAAACGTTGTATTCTTACATAAGTGTTATGTAACGATAATAGTACTTATTAACAATACATTATTGTAAGTGTAAATCTGATGTGTTACAATATCGTAAGTAAATTTTTTGAAATTTGGGGGGAATATTTATGCTTACAAAGTTATCATCAATAGACAAAACTGTACCAATACCCTTGTATTTTCAGCTTAAACAGCTTATTCTTTCTGAAATTAAGATTGGAACTTATAAAAGCGGAGATATAATACCTACTGAGAATGTAATCAGTGATGCCTTTAAAATCAGTCGTACCACTGTTCGTCAGGCTATTACCGAACTTGTACAAGAAGGTTGGTTGTACCGAGTGAAAAGCAAGGGAACATTTGTGTCCTTGCCAAAAATAAATCAGGATTTTATTAAAAAGCTGGAAAGTTTTAACGACCAAATCCTTCGCTCCGGAATGGAACCGAGTACAGAAGTGTTGGAATTCAAAGCGATACCTGCAACCGATATCGTTGCGAAGCATTTGGAAATAAAAGAAAATGAATCTGTAATTTACTTGCATAGAAAGCGCTTAGCGGATGGCGAACCAATCGTAACGATTAAGACCTATCTTCCTTATGAAGTGTGCTCGTTTGTATTGGATCATAATTTGGAGGAGGAACGCCTATATGCAATCTTAAGTCAATCATCCGCAACTACTGTTTTCAGAGTAGAGCGTATCGTTGAAGCAGTAGAAGCGATAGCGGAAGATGTAAATTTACTGAATATCAAAAAAGGAAAACCGATTCAGCATTTTACGTCAATCGGCTATAGCACCTTCGGCAAACCTATTGAATATTCTCTGGCCAGATACCGTGGCGACCGAAATAGTTTCGAAATCACTGTATTCCCCGAGAACAAATAACATTGGAGGAATAATATATGCCAACCTATATATTGGCGCATGATCTGGGGACCTCCGGCAATAAAGCAACGCTTTTTTCTGCCGAAGGTCAGCTTATTGGAAGCGAAGTATATTCGTATGATACTCACTATTTCAATGATACCTGGGTGGAACAGGATGCAGAAGATTGGTGGAATGCGGTATGCTATACCAGCAGGAAGCTGATTCAATCGACCGGCATTCATGCAAAAGATATCGGAGCCGTCAGTTTCAGCGGGCAAATGATGGGGTGCCTCTGTGTTGATAAACAAGGAAATCCTCTTCGCCCATCCATGATCTGGGCGGATCAGCGCGCTCAAAAGCAGGCGGCCCAAATTGAAAGCCATATTAGTCAATGGGATTTTTACCATATTGTTGGGCATCGCAATACTGCCTCCTATGGTATCCAAAAGCTAATGTGGGTGAAGGATAACGAACCGGAAATCTACGATCAGACATATAAAACATTAAATGCAAAAGATTTTATCGTATTTCGGCTTACAGGCAATTTTTACACGGAACCTTCCGATGGCAACAGCAATGGGTGTTTTGATCTCAATACATTGCAGTGGTCAGAAGAGATTTTAAGCTATGCAGGCATTGATCCCGATAAACTTCCGGAATTAAAACCTTCTACCTTTGTCGCAGGCGGTGTCACCGAAGAAGCGGCAAAAGCGACCGGGCTTGCTGTCGGAACACTTGTCGTTCTCGGCGGTGGCGACGGCGTTGCTGCGAATATTGGCTGCGGTTCCATCGCTCCCGGAAAAACCTACAATTGTATGGGAACTTCCGCATGGATTACAACCACAACGGAAAAGCCTATTTTCGATGAGAAAATGCGAATTGTTACATGGGCGCATATTGTACCCGGATTATACGCACCGAACGGCACCATGCAATATGCCGGAGGTTCATATAACTGGCTTAAAAACACAATATGCACAATGGAGACTTATGACGCCAAGCAAAATGGGACTTCGCCATATGACTATATGAATGAACAGATTGCCCAAAGTCCGATCGGATCCAACGGCATCATCTTTCTTCCCTATCTGCTCGGAGAGCGCGCACCCCGTTGGAATCCGGATGCGAAAGGTGCATGGATCGGCATGAAACCGGAAAATACGCGCGGCGATCTATTAAGAAGCGTGTTGGAAGGCGTCACGATGAACCTGTCCATCTGTCTGGATGTCCTCAGAACACAAGTTGACATCGAGGAAATCCTTGTCATAGGCGGAGGCGCAAAAGGTGCTGTTTGGAGGCAGATCATGGCAGATGTCTACAATGCTAAGATTACAGTGCCGTCTCTATTGGAAGAAGCAGGCTCTATGGGTGCTGCTGTAACAGGCGGTGTTGGCGCCGGCATATTTAAAGATTTTACGGCGATTGATAAATTTATCAATATCGATTCCGTACATACACCGGACCCGGAAGCTGTTAAAAAATATGCACCTGTAAAAGAATTATTTGACGAATGCTATTTTGCACTGGAAGATGTGTTCAAAAAGATGTCAAAAAGGCTTTAACGATTAATCCCCCTCCATTGTTGAGGGGGATTTCTATATCTTCTTGTTTTGTATCGATAATAATTCGATCACATCGAGCAAAGTTGGCAGCTTTGCATATAACAGACGACTTGTCCCTTCGTCCGGCTGTAATAAGTCGGGTATCATAACGGGTTTCATGCCTGCTCTGTATGCAGACAGTATCCCCATCGGCGAATCCTCCAAGGCAAGACATTCATTGGGGTTTTCACCTATTATTTCACTTGCCCTTAAATAAATATCCGGCTCGGGTTTCCCTCGTTCAATCATGTCACCGCAAACGATTTGATTAAAATATTTAGAAATACCGGCTTTATCAAAATTATATCGAGCGACTTCTCTGTCACTGGATGTAGCAACTGTTATTTTGTAATGATTCATGTTTAAATAATCAAGTAATTCAATTAAACCGGTTTTCATCGGAATCCCTTTGTTTTCTATGTATGAAGTAACATAATCGACTCTGATTTTTCTTACGGCGGACAAATCAAACGCTTCGCCCAGTTCATTACTTAAAACACGATTGGTATCTTTCGTGTTTAATCCCAGTGTTTTAATTGCTATGGCCTCTGTTATATCCAATCCCATCTGTTTCCCTGCAAAAGCCCAAGCTTTTGCCGCAAGACGTTCTGTATCGAACATAAGACCATCCATATCAAAAACAATACCCTTAATCATTTCCTGTGCCTCATAAAGTATAGAATGAAATAACTGATATGCCCTATTCCCAACTTTTCCATACATCTGTTTTATAACCAACCGTTGCTTTATTTCCATCACGAACAACTGGTGTCTTTATTAACTTAGGATTTTCGAGAACTTTCGCTTCTTTATCTTCCTCTCTAAGATACTTAACCAGCCCCAACAATTGTTTATCTTTACAATTCTGATCAATTAGATTTTCATATCCACCTACTGCTTGCTTAACACTGTTAAATTCACCTTTGCTCATTCCTTTCTGCATGATATCAATGAGCTGATATTTGATCCCACGCTCTTTAAAGTACCGCTCCGCTTTCTTTGTATCAAAGCATTTGGGTTTTCCAAATATTTGTATATTCAAAAATAATTCCTCCCTATTGCGCACCGAGTATCTATATTTTTATTTTACCCCATCTTTTCACTTTTTTCTAGGTTTCAAATCCTTTCTGTTACAAAATAAAGCTTGTTTTAAATTTCATAAGGGGCATAATATAAATGAGGAGGCGATAATATGAATACAGGTATAGTAAAATGGTTTAACGCAGATAAGGGCTTCGGCTTTATAACCAATGACAACGGTGGCGAAGATGCTTTCGTGCACTTTTCAGATATTGCATCAGAAGGATACAAGTCTCTTAACGAAGGTCAAAAAGTTACCTTTGATATGGAGACCGATCCGAAGAATGGCAAGCTAAGAGCTGCACACGTAACAATTGTCTAAAACTAACTTTTGCTGTAAGGAATTCTTCCAGCGATTGCCCATTTGATTGTTAACCAAAAAAATATGTGAGGCCAAATGGCCGCACATATTTTTTTTAAATTTTACAAGAGTAGAACTTTAAGGTCCTTGACTCATGTAGATACGCGGTATATACTCATGTCAGAAAAACCTAGTTAGAATATTCCGCCACAAATCCGTATATACTGTGTGTATACGATGACTTGTGGGAGGTAAAGGAGATGTTACACATGGCAGCCAAGCTTCAAAAATGGGGGAACAGTCAAGCTTTAAGGCTTACGAAAGAAATTCTCCATGCGGCCCAATTTAGTGAAAATGAAAAAGTTGAAATTTTTGCTGATGAAACGGGAATCAAGATTCAGAAGGCTCAAAAAATTGAAACTCTTGACGACCTTTTCAAAAATTATAATGGCGATATTAAATGCACCGAATGGGATACAGGTGCTCCTGTCGGGAAAGAGGTTTGGTAATGACATATGTACCAAAGCAGGGAGATATCATCACGATGAACTTTTCGCCACAATACGGTCATGAGCAGGCAGGAGCACGTCCGGCGTTGGTTGTTAGCGATGATTCCTTTTTCAAATTCACGCATATGGCTATTGTGTGCCCGATAACAAATACAAATAATGGATTCCCACTTCATATCCCTTTGGACGCTCGCTCCAAGGCGACGGGTGTCATAGAGTGTGAGCAATGCAAATCGCTTGATATCACTTCAAGAGGTGCTACTTATCGTGAAACACTTCCGCCCGACCTTTTGGCTACTGTTCTGCGAAACATCAAATTGTTTTTCTAATTCAAAAATCTGCTCCGCTGTCGCAGCTGCCGTCCTTCACCTGCCCGTTCAGCAGGCTCGGACCGCTCCCTGCTCGAAAGTTCACCGGACTTTCTCCCTACGGTCGCGCCCTTACGGGTTCGATCCACTTGATTGTTAACCAAAAAAAAGGGGCTGTCGCACTAAAATGAAAAGTTAGTGCGCAGCTTCTTTTTAATTTCTA
>CAZTEH010000062.1:0-23398 GCA_964612345.1 uncultured Oscillospiraceae bacterium
TTTGTTTAGTGACATCACCAATTATAAAATCTTTTTTTATATCACGATAACAAATTGTTGCGAGACCGTCACTCCATATTACCAGCCTGCGCCACAACTCAGGACAGCAATATTTAATGTCTTGTTCATAATTATCTTTATGATATAGCTTTTCCCCTCCTGCGCTACAGTCAAGATATCGTAAAATTCCGATGCGATTCGCTTTATTTTTCCAGTAAGATATAAACTTATTCTTCTCTGTGGAATCTTCCTCATCCATTTCAATAAAATTTGCTTTAATATGCAGTCTTGTTGAGGGATGTTCGTTACGCTGCCTTATTAAATCTTCAACTGCCGCATAGACTTTTTCAAACTTCGCACCAACCCTTATGCTTTCATAACGCTCTTTATCAGCGCTATCTAAAGAAATAATCAGCCTGTCCAGACCAGATTCTATCAGTTGCCGATTAAAGTCCGGATTCAATCGTGTCCCGTTGGTATGCATATTCACATCAACAACACCTTTTTCTTTTGCATACCTAATCACTTCAACAAGATGCGGATATAAGGTTGGTTCACCCAGGCCTCCAAAATTAAATGCGCATAAACCGTATTCAGTTGCCTGATCCAATATTTTTTTCACCAGACTGACATCCATATAACCTTTACCCGGAATATGTTCCTGGCGTGGACACATGGGACATTTCAAATTACATATATCTACCGCAAAAAGATCAATTTGGAGCGGCGATTTTTCCACAATACCTTTCTGAGGATATTCGTCCCACTTTCTCCGGTATTCAAGCCACTTTTCATCTTGATAGACCGGACCCAATTGTTTGTCTGTTCCACAAACCTCTGGAGAAATACTTTTTGTCTTAACATTTACCATTTTCAACTCTCTCTTTCATCTGAATATGATATTTGTAGTAATATCATCCTATCATATCCCAACTTAATGGCGTCCCTTTCTCTATATGCCGCGTGGCTTTTCGTCCTACTATCTGCTCCAGATATCTCGTATGCAGCCCGTGCCCCGGCCGTATGGATCGAACATTTTTCTCCGTAAAGAATTCGCCCACCTGGATATCACTCACTACAAACAAGGATCTGCGAAAAACACGGTTCTCTTTTTGTTTATCTGTGATCTCATAGGTGACCCTTCCCAGTGCTTTTTCTGCGATACGAATATCGTCCACCAGACACTTAAATTCATCGGGCTCCATAGAAAATGCGCTATCCGGTCCTTTATCATTTCTGCTCAAGGTCAGGTGCTTTTCGATAATACACCCGCCGAGGGCAACAGACGCCACCGCAACGGCACTGCCCATTGTGTGGTCGGACAGGCCGACAGGAGCGTTAAACGCTTGTGCAAGATGCCTAATCGTCCTCAAATTCATCTCTTCCGGCGGAGCCGGGTATGCGCTGGTACATTTCAGTAATGCAATTTCATTATTTCCTTTGTCACGTATCGTTCGGACGGCTTCATCAATTTCCGCCAGCGTCGCCATCCCCGTGGACATGATAATCGGCTTGCCGATGCTCGCGATCTTTTTCAACAGAGGGATATCAACCAATTCAAATGATGCGATCTTGTATGCGGGTACGTTCATTTTTTTTAATAAGTCAACCGCAGTCGAATCAAATGGGGAAGAAAAAAAATCCAAACCCCGGCTCTGACAGGCATCCTGTAATTTCGGATGCCATTCCCAGGGAGTCAACGCTTCCTGATACAGCCCGTAAAGATTCTTACCCTCCCAGATCGTTCCTTTAATCCGGAAAAACTCATTGGAACTGTCAATCGTTATCGTATCGGCTGTATAGGTTTGAATTTTGACGGCATCGGCGCCGGCAGCACTGGCAGCGTCAATAATTTTGATCGCCTTTTCCAGACTCTGGTTATGATTTGCAGACATTTCGGCAATGATATACGTTGGATTGCCTTCACCGATTTTTTTATTATTAATTCTTATGCACATTGTTCGATTCCCCGAAATACGGTAAAAATACAAAAAGGACAAACAGCATCCGCTACTCTTTTGATGCCTTTCCACCAGCCTCTAAAAAGGCTTGATCCTTTTCTTTCGATTTCAAAAGCCCCTCGTTACGCATGAAATGTTTGTTTAAAAAAGTAAGTTCGGGTTGCCTGTCTAAGACATCCAAAACATCCTTGAAGCCGAATAAAGGGTTTACCGGATAAAGTGCCTCAAAAACGCGCTTTACAAATTCATAATCTTCGGATTCATCAACGGTCCATCGAAGGCTGGAAAGGTCTGATGGACTTGCGAGGTTTACTATCTTAAAGCGCTCCGGCTGTTCCTCGAAAAAAAGAGAAATGTGCTCTAAGTGGGAAGGTAAAACCGCTTCAGCATGAGCAAGCTCTAACGCTTTAAAAGAAAATATCTCAGCGTCGAGTCCGTCGGGATAGGTCGGCGGCATGCAATTAGTCCCATAATCACCATCCTTCTCGAGATACAACTGTACCATATCATCCACAACTTCCGGATCAATCAAAGGACAATCTCCTGTAATCCGCACGATATGCTCAGGCCCGAATTTTCCGGCCGCCTGATAGAATCGATCGAGCACATTTTCCATACTCCCGCAAAAGACATCCAGATGAAGTCGTTTCCCGAGTTCAACAATCGGCTGATCATCTGCGTGCGTGGTTGTAACGATGGCCACGCGGTCGATTGTTCGACAGGACTGCACTCTTTCGATCTCCAGTGCAAGCATCGGCCTTCCCAATATCGGCTTGAAAACTTTACCAGGCAAACGCGATGATGACATTCTTGCCTGTATAAAAGCCATGATCATGAATTACGTCCTCCATAAACTGGGATTCAAAATTTTTTCATCCACATGGTCAAAGGATTCTTCAACCATTGCAACAAGACCTGCCACAGGTGTTTTCATCCAATGGTTTATATTTGTCTTTATTTGCGACGGCGTGTCAACGCCGATGACCAGTTTTGCATCCGGCGCTTTAGCCCGCACATATCCCAGGGCCAGTTCATGTCTTGTTATGTTCAGTCTTTCAGCAAACGATTTGATCCTTTCGAGCAATGGCCTCGCAAAAAGCATATATTTGGGCAGGTCATCCGGCTCCATGAGAATCAGGCCCTGAAGAAAGACGCTTCGGATGTAGACTTGTTTCTTTTTTTTTGCAGCTAATTCAAAGACACCCCTCTTTTGAAATCGCCTGTCAAGAATATTAAAAGGCACTTGAATAAGGTCAATGTCTTCTATACACAATGCTTCAATTGCTTTATCCGGTGAATAGACTGAAACACCTAAATTCTGCACTTTCCCCGCTGCGACAAATGACCGCAAAACATCACGAATACCTTTCGACCATTGGATCAGGAGATTTTCGTCATGGAGCATGAGACCGAAAAGACATGGCACTCCAAGTTTATCAAGGGTTGCATTAAGCGCCAGTGACATCGCCTGCGGATTGATATGATCAAGGACAGGATTGATTTTACTTATGACTCTGGCTTCATTGAAAATGCCCAGTCTATCAAATGCTGTCCCGAGGATTTTTTCACTTTCTCCATAATCCTGCGCAGTATCAAACTCCCTAATGCCATTTTCCCAGGCGGCTCGAATTATTTCTATAGCCAATGCCTGATCGGGCTGTCCGGTTTTATTTGCTATCCCATAGGGAAAGCCAAGTTGTGCAGTTCCTAGAACAAGAGAAGTCGGCATATGAAAGCTTTCAGGTTAAACGTTTAAAACCTGCCGATGCCGGCTTGCCCTTCAGTCTTTTTTCAACATCTCCCTTTTCACGTGCCTCCACGATAACAGCAAATACTTCATCTATGGCATTGAGATAATTGTCAACATGCTGAAGCTCATGAGCATACATGGAGTAGAACGATGTGGACGCCAAGAATCCCTTTTCCAGCATCATCTGCACGAAAAGAGCCTTCAAGGCCAGTCCATTATCATATTCAAATGAAAAATGACTGAGCGGCGGAATACCGCCGGCATGTATGTTCAATCCATTTTTCGATGCCAGACGTCTCCAACCATCCTGCACTTTGCTGTCGATCACTACCAGATGTTTTCCTGCATCCAATGAGCGATGCTTCTTGATGGTCGCCAGCGCGGCCGTCGGCCCAACCCGCTCCGTCCACATGGTGCTGCTGATAAATGTCCTTTGCGCCGCATCCATGAATTCTCCCTTCCCAATAATGGCAGCAATAGGGTAACCATTACCCAGGGCTTTTGAAAAAACGGCGATATCCGGTTTAATGCCATGCACCAAATGCGAACCGCCCGAGTTCAACCGGAAGCCCGCTGAAATTTCATCAATTATAAAGACCGCTCCTGTCTCATCTGCAAGGGTGCGAACCTTATCAAAGAAAGCCAGTTCAGGTTCGTCATCGCGTACCGGTTCCATAACAATTGCCGCCAGATCATTTTTGTTCTTTGCAATGATCTCTTCGAGTTCTTCAATATGGTTGTAGCGAAAGGGCAGCGCTGTACCGGTCAGTCCCTTGGGGACACCTCGAGGATCAAGACCCGTCAAGAGATGTTCGCCGAGAGCGTTTTCCGTACCTAAGTTAGCCGACAGATACCAGTCATGCCATCCGTGATACCCACAGAAAGCAACTTTGTCTTTCCCGGTATAGGCGCGGGCAATACGTACGGCAACAGTCATGGATTCCCCGCCTGTGCGGGCGTAGCGCACTTTATCTGCCCAGGGATGAATTTCACACAATAATTCCGCAAGTGCCACTTCCTCCGGACAGTTTAAAGACGAACTCGATCCATTCTTTATGGCTTCGCATACGGCTGCATCCACATCATCGTCAGCATACCCGAGGACATTCGCGCCGATGCCGCCAATGCTCATATCAACATATTTATTACCATCAAGATCCCACACCTCGACGCCCTTCGCTTTGCTATAATAGCCGGGCCATACCCCCAGCGAAAACTGATCAGGCCGCTTTGAAAGAAGCTGAGTCATGCCGGGTATGCGCTGTTTTGCACGTTGCTGAATCTCTTGGCTTAATGAATTATTCATACATCTTCTCCTCTGCCCAAATATTTATACTTTACTGATCAAGAAACTTTCCAAAAAATTGTAGTAAAATCAAGTTTCACTTTTCTGCCGGTCTGACCAGACCGACAATGATGTCATCCACATATTTACCACCGCAATAGCAATGACTTTTACGGACACCTTCCTGTTTAAAGCCGGCTTTTAGAAATGCTTTCATGCTTTGCATATTTGGTTCATAAAACCCGGCGGTAAGCTTATGAAGGTTGAGCGTACCGAATGCATATTTCACAACTAAACAAATAGACTCCGTTGCATACCCCTTACCCCAACAATCCTTCTCACCGATTATTATGCCGATATCTGCAAGGCGGTGAATCGTATTGATTGGGCCGAGCTTGATATTTCCTATATGCCGATCGCCTTTTTTCAATACAATTGCAAAAAAAGGATTTTCAGCATCACCTAGTTTGCCTTTTACATAATCTCTTAATGTTTCCAGCGAATGAGGATAGAAACGGCTCTCAAGATATTTGTTTACGGATGAATCATTCATCCATCTGAAATATGCCTCCTGAACATCGCCAGGAGAAACACCCCTCAAATAGATTCGATCACCTTCCAAAAAACCTTTGAACTCTCCATCTTTCATCTCAATATCCTCCTATGCAGCCGGCAAACTCCTCATGACCACTTATAAGGCTCTCATTTCGTCCCAAGTCAACCATCGCGCCGTACCTTGCCTGATTAATTCATAAGTTGCGGCCGGCCCGATGTTCATCATTGCGTCAATAATGGATAAACTGGGGATAAACTCTTTTGCAGAACCAACTTGCGCATAGGATATATGCTGAAAATCCTGAAACAGAACATTCACATTGTTCACGGGGAAAACGCCGTCTTCAAACATATATCCGAAAGAACCCTTTGCGCAATAATAATGAACACCATGGCACCACGTAAGCAGATCAACAACTCTCATCGATCTTTTACTCGTCGACGGACAATCAGAACTTCTTTTAAATTCACGATTAATACCAAGACACTCGCACATGCTTTTAATAAAGAGAAAATTCTGCTCATCGAGCGTTTCCTTTTTTGTTAAAAGCCATTTTTCAACAAGTGGATATATTTCATTATAATAACCGGCTTTAGAGTAATTCTGCTGAATTCGTTTCAGCATTTTCGTCCGCCATGGGAGAGATTCATTGATAACGGTTTTATTGAGAGGCGCCAGAAATGATTCTGTTTTCTTGACGGGAACGGTATACCAATCCACCTGGGCTTTATTAACAAACAACCGATTGCGCTGCTGCCAACTCTGGATCGTAAATTGAAAATCGTCGAGCGTTATAAATATATCAGACTTGTATATTAGCTCGAAGTAACCGAGCCACGGCATGAAAGTCGGTTGCATCATGGCAATCTTCATTGCGATATTCGATCGCTCCTTTTATATGCTTTCATGGCATTAATCGTTAAACTGGCTCCATTGCCGTCAATCATAACCTGCCCTGTTTTACTCATCATTTTTCTTTTACACTTGGATACGATCATGGAGGTGATTGCCTGAGCAATATCATCACATGACAATAAATTGGGATAGCCAAGATTCATGACGGCGCCTGAGCGCGCCAATTCTTCGGCAACACCTTTCTGATTTTCTGCCAAAACAATCATTAAGCAGGGCACACCCATATAAGCAAGCTCCCAATAAGTGCCCCCTCCTGCAGTTATTGCCAAATCCGCATCGGCCATCAAACCAACCATGTCCGGGGGATTGATCAACAGATTGTAGTTCAGACCCGATGATTCTAATGTGGATTGGAGAAGCTCTTGATGTCTGTTTGCGGGACCGACAACAACAGTGATTTCCATTTGCATTTCGGAGAGTAACTTCAGTGCCTGAATAACTTTCAAGGTAACATTATCCGGATCCGCTCCTCCCAAACTCACCATGATTTTTTTAGCAGAATTCGGGATAACTCGATTGAAGTTGCGATATTCGAGAAACTCTTTTCTCAGGAATACATAAGGAGTACCCCGCAGCAGGATTGTGTCTTCTTCACAACGATAAATCATCTGATGGGCATCATTGTTTTGGTTGAGAATGATATCGGCATGGTAATGTGCCAAATGGTTCATGTCGTCTAAAACCAAAAGGTGCGCGCCGACCTCATGAATTATCTTTTGATAGTCTGATGTGAAATGGTATCCGTCCAAGACAAACCAATCTTCTGTATTAGATTTATGCATTCGTGTTAGGAATTTTACTGTCGATTCCAAATCCTCAGGATCAGGACAGGCCTTGTCCACTGGAATGAAATGAATACCTTCCTGCTGGATCTTCTGTTTCAAGTGCTCCGCTTCGCAATGACTGATAAACGTTACCTCGCCTCCCTGATCTCGCCAGGTTTGAGACAGAGCAAGGCATCGCATAATGTGTCCAATGCCGATTGTGCCATCTGCGTCTGCCCTGACATACAAATGCATTACAGTATTCCGAAACTCCCTTTCGCAGTAAGCTCCGGCATAAAATTAGCTCCATATACTATGGATATGGACAGTGTTTCATTGGGCATCATGATTGAACTGCAAAGGGCTCTACAAACAATTAGCCTCTGAGACATTTGACCACCGATTCGATAATATAGTCGACTTCATCATCGGACAGCGCAGGGTACAAAGGCAGAGTGAGGCATTGATCATAGTACTTTTCAGCATTTGCGCATTTGCCAATAGGATAGCCATACTTTTTATTATAGTAGGGTTGCCAATAGACCGGTATATAATGGATCTGACAGGATATCTTGGCGTTATAAAGCTCCTGGAAGGCTTCGTAGCGTTTTGGGCTGCCTCCGCGAAACTGAATAATGAATAGATGATAACAGATGGAATTCCCAAGTCCATTATTGATATGTGGAACAATCAATTCGTCAATACCGCTAAATGCAGCATTGTAACGGTCGACTATTTCCTGCCGGCGCGACTTAAAATAAGGCAGTCTTTTTAGCTGCGATTTTCCAAGAGCACACTGAAAGTCCGTTATCCTGCAATTGAAGCTTAGATCCGACATTTCGTAGTACCAGGGCCCGTCTTTTTTGGTTAATAAATCAACCCGTCTTTGTACACCATGGGATCGCAGCAGCCGTATGCGCTCCGCGATTTCATCATCATTCGTCAGGACGGCTCCCCCTTCTCCACAGGTGATCGTTTTGACCGGATGAAAAGAGAAGATGGCAAGATCTGAATGCGCGCAGGCACCGCAACTAATCTGTCGACCATCATGGTCATAAGACGACCCAATGGAGTGTGCCGCATCTTCAATCGTGCGAAATCCATATTTTTTTGACAGAGCATCAATCGCCGGCAGATCGGCGGGCACACCTGCAAAATCCACAGGAATCACTACTTTGGGAACTGCCACATTTTTGCAGTAGTCTTCCAGCTTATCAGGAGAGAGACAAAGAGTCTTCGAATCAATATCCACAAAATCCGTCCGACCGCCACAGAATTCAACGCAATTGGCGGACGCGAGAAACGTTATTGGGGAGGTGATTCCGAGGTCATCTTTGGCAATACCAAGTCCCAGACATGCGAGGTGCAGTGCTGTCGTCCCGTTGGAACAAACGATGGCATGTTTTGCGCCAGTGAGTTCGCAGAGAGAGGATTCGAACTCAGCTGCGACCGGTCCGGTAGTGAGAAACGGCGACCGCAAAACCTTCCCCACTGATTCGATATCTTCTTCCGCAATAGACTGGTGTCCATACGAAATAACCTCATTGGTGGAAATCAGGCGATGTCCGACTTCCCGGATACGCATAGCTCGGTCATCTTTCCTCATTTAAACTCCTCTTTTGATTATAACAAATTAAGAATTTATATTTACCGCCGCACTGCCTGAACAAAATTAGTCCATTGAACACTACTGATAGACTATCTTCTGGTACTTCAGTGTAGTTAATTCGCTGGCAGCCTCTTTAAATTTTTCTGCCGCGAATAATTCCAGATATTTCAATCGGATTAAATCTCTTTTACTAATTTTCTTATTCCCATGGATTTCAACAATATACTGGGGTTGAATCATTTTATAATCCTTCATATTATTATTGCCATTCAGCGATGGTAATAATTTTTCGATGTGATCGAAGTCCTGTTTTCTGTGTCCAAATCGCGTTTCTTCTCCAAATACTAATTTCATTTGTCCAGCATATTCATAATACCTGTATGTACGATGATTTGCATTGAGCTCTTCTATTCTGTCATCGAAAAGGAACGTTGTATTACCTTTAATGATCTCACTGGCCTTAAAATTCTCCATCAACGACACCTGTTTGTACCAGTCTTTTTGAAAATTGGCATAGTAAATAATATTGGTTAAAATGAAAGAGGATATCAGTAACGAATATAATATTTTCTGAATCGTTTCAGACGGTATCAACAACCTTGTCCCATAGACTAATATCAGACTGACACCTAAGGGAATAATGAGTTGATGCCGGCTCTGCCAATCGTTGAGATGAGGATATAGCCCCAACGCATTGTATGGAAATACTGCAAGGAAAAATAAAAACCACCCTCCGTAAAAAAACAGAAATCTCTTATCATCTACTTTTTGTGAATGCTTGTTTTTCAACAGGAGAAAAACAATAATCCCTAATGCAATCATTGATATCACTGAATTCAATCTGAAGGATTGTTTCAAAGGCTCAATAAATGAAGTATAGAAGGATAGATGTAAGAGTTCCGGAATGCCGTATAGCTTTGCCATCGTTAATGTATAATATCCTGCATACAGATGTGTGGCTTTTACAAAAATGGTTTTTACAATCCAATATACAACAGGTAATATGATGAAATCAGAATAGCACAATACTTTCTTAATTATTGACGCCGGTGAAAACGTCGCTGTTCGCTTATAAAATTCGATATAGGCTATATAGAACATGGCTATTACATAGAAGACCAGTAAGGATGAAACTGCAAAAGATAAGAAGAAAAAGATAAGTGCTTGAATTCTGAAAACTATTTTTTTATCCTTTAAATATAAAGATAAAAATAGAAAGCCCAGCCAGAACAAGAAGTAGCAGAACGCTGATGGCGCATTAATGAGTGCGATTCTTGCGCTATTGACGGGAAGGATCGCAAAGAAGATGACGACTAATAAGCGTTCAAAGCGGCCGATTTCACTGATTGTAAATAAGATGCAGTACAAGAATATAGAAGAAAGAAGATAAGATGCAAATATCAAAATTCTGTAAGGCGTAATGCCATTTCCAATAGATAAAAGAAAATTATGAAAATAACCTCCCCAAGTACCACCAGCTTGGTTGAATATATCAGAGACATTTTCCGGCTGCATATTATATAGGACCCAGTCATCCCAGAATATGCCGCAATTAATTAGTAATATGAAAAATGATGTTGAATATAAAACAAAAAAGATTATTAAATCTGTCTTATGTTCATGACCGATCAGGCTTACAAATTTCATCTACCTATAGCTCATAATCATTCTGCAAATATTGTGTGCTATTTAATCTGATAGAATTCTTCCACTGCCGTGACAACCCTATCAATTTCAGCCGTACGCATTTCATAGTACATCGGTAAACGTAAAACTCTCTCACTGATATCACCCGTGACCATCATCTCTCCGCTGACTCTGCCGTATTTTTTCCCGGCGGGTGAGGTATGCAGGGGAACATAATGAAATAGAGCGTAGATTTCTTTCTCCTTTAAGTACGCGATCAGTTTGGAGCGCTCTCTCTGTGACCGAGTAATGATATAAAACATATGGCCGTTGCTCATACATTCCTCTGCGGTGAATGGCAGCCGGATAAGTTCCCGTTCACTCAAGTGCTTCAAACTGTGATAATAGTACTGGTAGGTTTTGCACCGGACATCGATAATCTTTTCGGCCTGCTCCAGTTGCGCATATAAGAAAGCTCCTATTAATTCGCTAGGCAGGTAAGAAGAACCGATATCGACCCAAGTATATTTATCCACTTCTCCCCTGTGAAATTTACTCCTATTTGTTCCTTTTTCTCTTATTATTTCGGCTTTTTCGATAAAATGATCGTCATTAATTAATAAAGCGCCGCCTTCGCCACTGATAATGTTTTTCGTTTCATGGAAGCTAAGGCATCCCAAATGACCTATTGTCCCAACGTAACGACCTTTATATGTCGAAAGGAGAGCCTGGGCAGCATCTTCAACAACAAGCAAATTATATCTTTTCGCAATGTTCATGATTTCATCCATCGCACAGGGTACACCCGCGTAATGAACAGGAATGATCGCCTTTGTACAGTTTGTGACAGCACGTTCTATCAGTTGCTCATCAATGTTCAGAGTATCCGTTCGAATATCCACGAATACGGGAACACCACCGCGCAAGACGAAAGCATTTGCGGTGGAAACAAAAGTAAAAGAAGGCATAATGATTTCATCGCCCGGTTGAATATCACACAGGATTGCGGCCATTTCCAGTGCCGCGGTGCACGAGTGCACTAGCAACGCTTTTATACAACCGAGGCGTTCTTCGAACCATTTATGACACTTCGTTGTAAAAAGACCATCGCCAGAGAGATGCCCTACCTGAACAGCCTGAGCAATATAGTCAAGCTCTTTGCCGACAATGAATGGTTTGTTGAAGGGAATGATCATTCTACCCTGCACTCCATTATTAAATGCGTGTATGGAAACCACAGCAGATCATGACGAATTTCGGTGTTAACATTTGCAAACGCCGCGTTCATCAGTTTTCGATAACCATCAGCGTCTCTCACATGCTGCCCCCGATCGCGCCCGGCAAAAAACCGCGCGACAGCCGACTGGCCTACGACAAAGCACGGATCCACCAGAATCAATCTTCCTTTATCTTTTAGTGCGGATTGTGCAATTTTTGCCAGCTGAACAGCGTCTGCATCATCCAAATGATGAAGCACCCCCAGCGCTAAAACAATATCGAATTTCGGCAATGAAGAAAGAACAATCTGATCAACGGATCTACAGAAAAATATACAACCGGGCATATTACATAATCTGTTCTGGGCGGATTTGATATAATGAGGATTGGGATCAAAACCATAATATTCCACAGCCGGCAAGAAATCCCTTATTTCCGCAGTACCACAGCCGATATCGAGAACCCGGTCACCTTTTTGAGCCCTTATGTATCTCTCCGCGAAAAATGCGCGCCCCTTTTTCGCCCCCACAATCCGTTGGAATAGATCATATATTTTTGCATACGACAGGACGGCCTTGAGTCCATGAGTTGCTTCGCTCATTTGGCAAACCAAATTAACGGGGTTACGTGAATTGCAGTAAATGTCAGACGCATGGCTTACGTTTTAGCTATGTCATGAGGAATACGCTGGATCCTGAAATCCATTACCGGCGAAAAAACAACAGGAATGAATTTAAACAATTTAATTAACCCGCAACGCTCTATCATCTGGGAAATGGTCACAACCCATCCGGCACGACGTTCCCGGAAATGCTGATCATTCAAAACTCTTTTCATGATCTGATAAGTTGCCAGCCGATTAAATGCCGGTTCACATCCGAAATAACTACGAAATATTTTCTTTACCCGAACGACATTGATCCAATTTAATCCGTCCCAGACTTCCTTTGCCTGAGGTACATACATTGAATCGAAAATCCGAGACCTAAAGGAATATTCAGTAAATCTTTTGCTAAACAATGTGGGAATATTGAAGTGCGGTTCATACGGGAAAAAGTAATTAGGGCAATAAACCCGCAGGCTGCCCCCAGCTCGTAATCCGCGATAAGCATTGACCAGCCCCTTTTCCACATTATTTATGTGTTCAAATACGTTAATGGAAAATATGTAATCAAAACGATCCGCGTCGGAAAAGCCTTCAATATCTGATTCAATTAAGTTCAACTGGATTCCGTTTTTTTTATAGTAGCCGAGTACTATCGTCTGAAGTGAATGAAACAGGAAGAAGCCTTCTCCGATGGGTTCCAGGGCATGAACATGAAAACCCTTCCATGTGAGATACCCGCTCAAGAGCAGCATCCCCGCACCAACTTCCATAATTTCCGCACCCTGAGCCAAATGACTTAAATCGTCTTCAATAACGGAAAGGCCGAACAACGCTTCGTTCGCAAAGATATCAAAATCTTTCTGACTGATCTCATCCTGTTTGAGAATGGATTCCCTGACATCAGCAATGAAGTCCCCGATGTCGTCAAACTGATGCAGAAAATTCACCCGAGACTCCCGATAATCACTCCGCTCAATATGAGCACGATGCCAACCAACTTGGGAATACTGATGGGTTCATTCAGAAGCAAAATACTGCCAAGAACGACCAGGGCGAATGTAAGACCATAATATAAAGGGAAAGCAACATTCAGCGATATCTTAGAGATTGCCACAAGCCAGGTGAGTGATGCGATAAACGCCGCTAGGACGCCCGAAGCGATAAACGGATCAAATAATGCCCGCATTAGAAACATTACCCGATCCCAATTATCGGCAGGAAACACGCCGAATTTAGGAATGCGCCATTTTACGACAACCTGACTGTAACTTACCAATAGAACAGTCGGTATAATAAAAGCAATGACACGGATCGCTGACATAAGAAAACCGGGTTTCCCCAAATAATATTTTGAATAGTTTGTATTTACTTCGGTTTATTTTATGGACATATGGTAAAATGTAATCAGTATATAGGCTGCATATTAAGCTTGAGGTCTTTAAATTTTTCTTTGATTATTTCGTGATATTTTTTGTTAACGGCCAGCAGCAGCAAATCAACAGGATTCTTCTCCAGCCACTCCGAATGATAGATGGGAATTCCGTGCTTTTTATCGCCCGGTTTTTTTGTATCATCAATGCAGGCGGTAATATTTTGAGTCGCCAGCGAAGAATAAGCCATGAAAAGTGTAAATACCTCGCTTGCTCCAAAAACAGCTACTTTTTCAACCCGATGGCCATTGAACCAATTATCAATCCTTACAAAAGCATCCTGCCAAAAGTGCAAATTTCTGAACATGATATCTGAATCGTTAATGATGTTCGCTTTCTTTGCTTTACCTTTTTCACATATGAACAATCCAAAGCCGTAATTTATCGGATGATTGGAATCGGTAAATGTTAATCTCAAATCCAGCTCATTTAATAAATATTCAAATTGTTTAACGGTAAAATGCCAAATATGATCGGAGAAAAAAATATCATACCCCCCATAATTCTGGATGGGGATACAGATGACGATTTTCCCATGTTCATTTATGGCTTCAGCGATTCGGAATAAAAATGATTTAATATCCTCAACATGCTCCAGCACGCCTATCAGAAGATATAAATCAGCCCTGGGAAATACTTCATTTGAAGCAAATATTTTTTGTGTAATATTTAATTGTTTTTTTCGACCGAGCTCAACAGCCTGATAGTTTCCGTCAAATCCTAATACTTTTTTTTCAGGAAACGATTCTGCAATTCTTGCGAGAACGTTTCCTTCCCCACAACCTATTTCTATAACCGTATGGTGATTACCGCGTAAAAACGGTTCAATCCATTCAAAATAAACCAGTGATCGCGGGATCGGCCCTTCCTTCGTATAGAAGATATGCTCCTCGCCTCCCGAATTGTTTAGTTTGTATTCCTCTCCATACATCCTGTCTAAGTCTTCTGAGCTAAGCGCGTTTTCATTCGCCACAATTCCTGATTCATCAAAAATGATTTTCTTAAGTTGTCCTTCACTAATCCTCTGGTCACTCGTCATTACTCTGAAATCAGAAGAAGAAAAGAAAGGGGATGAATACTCGGAATTTGTCAGAGGGCATTTTCTCATCGCATTATTTCTTTTTTAAAGAATCCGAATTAGGATTGCGCATGATGATCTCAAGAGAGTCCTTCCCGCAGTTCATCAGAACATCGAGCACTGACGTATATGGAATGAAATCACCCCATAATTGTTTGTAAGGTACTTGAATGTAATCCTGAAAGACCACTATAATGCCATTCCTTTTAAAAAAATCCGTATCGATGAAATTTTGCGCTTTCTTACCATCATAAAAGATTTCCACGCCATCGAAATGTTGGCATATTTCCAGAAGCCTCAAATTCTTGTCATTTGTTGTTTTGGGTATTTCGGAAGCAATAGATATTGCAGTACCTATTCCCAGATATTTTAAGATGGCGTTGTTGAGATTATAATTCAGATCAACCAGTCTTTTATACTGATTGAATATCACGGATTGTAGCAGATCCATTATTTCTTTGAAATGAGGGGCCTTTCCATACCATGATGTTACCGTATTCATTAATTTCTGTTCCCATTTTTCATTGTAGGAAATCAGCGCTTGATTAATTAAGGTCTGCTCGTTTGTCTTTTTGACCGGGACAACGACTTTGCCCAAGCCATTGTTCGATTTAAGTTGATTGTTGTTTCTCCAATCCTGTTTCGTATATTTGACGTCATCTAAATAAACAAAATAGTCTGCTAAGGCAATTTGCTCAAAGTAACCCAACCAGGGAATAAAACAGGGCTGAATAATAGAAATAATCATTAGAAATTATTTATAACTCCAATTGCTTTTGAGATGTCGTTTTGTGAAACACGATGATCAACAAATAGATTAATCACCTGATTCCCGAATGTTCTGCTGCCTGAATATTTTCCCATATCGATGTCGCTTTCGAATAATTCTACAATCGGAAGAAACCAGGTGCTTGCCAGGATATTATTCTTTCTGAGTTCCATGATTAGATCATCTCTGATTTCGGATTCAACTCGTATGTTGTAACGCCAATAAACCTGTCCGGGGATCTCATTGATATGCATTACCCTGGTTGACGTAATTTCATTCCTGTATCGCAAAGCCTTTCGCGCTCGTTCTGCTATGCTGTTGTCCAGATGGTTTAGAAGTTCCCGGATCTCATTTTCCGTTTTTAAATCGATTCGATACAGGAGATATTCTGAATACTCTTTATATAAAGGCAAATAAGTGGCCGGTGTTTGCGTACCCGTCGTCTGCCTTATTTCCCTTAATCTGCGCTGATACTCCATATCTTTGCTTTTATGAGTATCTGAATATTCATCCAAGGACGCTATGCGTCTCTTAACCGCTGACGTTAAAGCCGTATCCCTTATAAACGCTGCACCTCCAACACCATACTCTATCATCTTGGCATAACCAAAACTAAAAAAAGAGGCATCGCCAAATATCCCCAGTGGCTTTCCTTGATAGGTTGCACCAATGGCATTGCAAACATCTTCAATCAAGAATAGGTTATTTTTTTTCGCCCATTTCGATATTTCGCTAATTTCTAAAGGTGCACCAAAATTATGAACAACAATTAGTACAGTTTCTTCACCTGTAAAAGAATCTTCTATATTATCCAGTCTGGCATTCCCGGTAACACTATCTACATCATAGAAAATCGGTTCAAAACCGGCTTTGATGACAATAGGATAAATAATTTCGCAGATATTAACGGGCAATAAGACTTTAGCATTTGCCATATCCAGACTTTTCAAGACGGCCCAAAGGGCCGAAGAACCTCTGCCTGTAAATATTAAATCCGTGACATCAATTTTCATATTCTATTCTTTGTTTAATTGATTTCCGGAAATCGAGATTCTTATTTATCCGTTCCAGTTTAAATACGATCATGCCCAGCAAAATAAATTGAATACCGATAACCGATAAAATCAATGAAAATATCAGAAGGTTTGTGGGCAATGCCGACTGCTGCGCCACTCCCCAGACAATGATGCCCAAAACACCAACGGCACCGATGCCCGTAAAAAAGCACCCCAACAGCACGAGAAGAATCAGTGTCCCGCCGCCCGTACTAAAATTCAGCAGGGCCAGTACTATCGTGAAAACAAGATCCACAAATTTATAGTGGCTTTCCCGCTCATGGATACTATCATAGCGGATCGGATATTCCACGATTTTCAAATTCAGATTCATCATCAGGATGGGCAGATTTTGAATAAGAATGTCCTGTGCTAGAAGCTTATCCAAAGCTTTTCTTTTAATTAATTTGAAGGTTGATCCGATATCCTGCAATTTTGTTCTGCAGATCATCCGCAGCATACCTGAAATGATATTCGATCCAATCCTTCTGTATAAATTTGCCGATCTGGTAATTCTTAAGGCGCTGATGACATCCCAATTTTGATTGGTTTGTACATAGTCAAAAAAATCCACCATGTAGTCAGGATTCGTCTGCATATCCGAATCCATCATAAATATGTATTCTCCGGTCGTATGCTGAAGCGCTATCGAACTGGCAATGTGCTGTCCGGAATTTTTAATAAGATTGATCAGTTTAATGCATGGATATCCAGGCAGAAGTTCTTTGATCTTGGCTAGTGTATCATCCGTACTGCAATCATTGACCAGCACGATTTCAAAATCATCAGAAATATCGCGCAATGCCTTAACGGCCTTATGGATGAATTCCTGGATTAATGCTGATTCATTGTATACGGGCGAAGCAAGTGAAATTTTCATGCTATGTTTTCGTTGCCTCCACAAAGTAATGCCAGCAGACCGGTTTTAAAAATGAAAGTCTCCTGAAATTCATTTCGATCATTAGATATAGCTTATCAAGAGGTTTTATTAATCTTTCAGGGAGGAAAGTTATTCTTCTTAAATCAGTCGTATAGATGCCGCTAAAAGGCGGCAATATTGTCAATCCCAGACTTTTTGTTTTAGTAAACCCACTTTGTTTCAATAGTCCTGCAATTTCTAATGGCGTGAAAAAATGGATCTCGCCTTCAGGATATAACTTAAGGAACCTCATGATTGAAAAAACAAATCTCCAGTGAAAAGCTAACCGATTGGGAACATCAATGACCAACTTGCCGCCTTTTTTCAGAACCCGGTGAAGTTCGCTCATCGCTTTTTTTCTATTATCCGGTCCCAGATGATCCAGAACCGCAAGACAAAACACCTGGTCAAAAAATTCATTTTCATAAGGGATGTCAGTGACCGAATCGACCGTGATCTTTTCTGCGTGAAGAGAGTTATTCTTAACTGAAGCAGCAGTGAAATTTGCCATTTCCTCCGAATAATCAAAGGACCATACTTTTGCCTTTTCTTTCAACGCAAAAACCGTATATTCGCCATGCCCGCATCCGGCATCCAGTATCCTGTCGTTCTCCGCAACTGAAAAGAATTCCTGCCAGTGGGACTCTCTTGCTTTACGCAGCACGCCCCACTCCGGTGAATCTTTCCTGTCATTGATCAATTGTGCGTAACTGTCCCAATCTTTTTCGTACGAATTTGCCATATGATTAATTAGTCCGATACAGTTCTTCCATAAAACGTAATACGATTCCCTTTTTGATTTCCGGCTGGATGAGTTGCCTGCCGGACGTTACTTCATCAATCCACATTTCCACATCGTTGAATCCGAAGTTGGCCCTGATCCCCGTGGTTCCGGAAAAGCGAGGGTTAATCTCCAGTATTTTAGGCCCTTCTTTAGCGACTCTGAACTGAATGTTGTTGGAACCCGCCAAATTAGTTTTTAAGATGACGGTTTTGCAAAAATCCGTAAGATCAGGATCGCAGATGACTTCAGCCTTATTGGTCATGCCGAATTTCAGTGTCCTTTTCATGACGATGGCCAAAACGTTATTCCCGCGCGTTCTATATGTCCCGGCGGTATATTCTCCGCCTTCCGGCGGCAAATATTCCTGGATGATTGGCTGGGGCACTACGGGTTGATATTTCATGATATCGTCCAAAGAGTTTATTATGTATGTATATCTGGATCCCCCACCTGTTCTGGGCTTCAGGAATACCGGATAGGAGATTTTATCTAATTCATATTTTAAAATATTCAAATCATCGGCTAAAATGGTTTGAGGAGTCGGAATCTTGTTTTGAATATACCACTGATAAGACAGCCATTTGTCGTTAAATCTTTCTATCTCCCGGTAATCATTTATGAGAATATTGCAATTCAATTCATTCTTGAAACTTTCTTTATGCCGTGAAAGAATGAAGAATTCTGCGTCAGCGGTCGGGATAATGATATTTACTTCATTTTCCCGAACGATGTCCTTGAGTGAATTTATATATTTTTCTTCTTCTCTCGCCGGTGGAACATGATAAAACTTATCACACCAATATTTGCCGACAACTTCCTCATAAATGTCGCAGCCGATCAGGACATATGGTTCCTTCATAAGCTTGACTGCTTTGATAACGGCAAACGCTAATTCGCTGCCAACTGCGGTAACCAGAATGTTTATCATGACGAAAATATTCGATCCAACTCTTTGACAATCAAACCAACATCTCCCAAACCATGTGCATTGCTGCCCGGGACAACCATGGCATCTTCTTCCGCGCACATTTCCAGAAAATGAATCAGGGGCTTATGGTACACCGGATTTATCTCAACGGCTATGCGGTTTTTTGCCGCGATTTTCACTATTTCTCTTGTAAGATTCATTGGAAACGGCGTGCAATATTTGGAGCATGTAGCACCGATATGCGCAAGGGCATCGATCTTTTGGGAGGAAGCCAGTCCAATCAATGTTTTATACTCTAAATCAACGGCCTCAGTTTTTGACAGATCGCGAATCTTGCGTCCTTCCAGTCCTGGGTAGCGATGGGCCGCACCCAGGATGAACTCTGCATCTTCATTCATTGGATCGGTTAGTTCAATGTCTCCATCAAATGAAATCGCATTCGCTTCAACGCCGATAAAGGACTTGATCTTATTTTGATAAACTTCTCTGTATTTTTTAATCTCCGCAACATATACTTTAAACCAGTCGGTTCTATTGGTCCGCCATACCTCTGCATGTTCAGTAAATGCTATTATTTCAAGACCTTGCTCAATCGCCACATTAAATATCTGCGGGACACTTGCTTTCCCGTCTGTATAATTCGTATGAATATGAAAATCACATTTGGGAATCTTCTTACTTTTTAATAGTTCACGAGCTGTGATAAAATAGGCATCATGAAAATGATCTTTATTCATCGGCAGGCATTACTCACAGTTGTAAGAGGTCCATGGGTTAATGACTTGATTCAGCTTAATATGACTTGAAAGCCCGATATGGCATCCTTCTCCGATCCGGGCATTATTCCCTATGACCGCGCCGGCCCCGATTAAACAATATGGATCGATAACGACATCCTGGTTAATATTGACGTGGCTCAGGATGCAGGTACCCTGCTTGATAATGCTGCCACTCAACACGGAAGAGTTCGGTCCGATAATGACTCCATCCTCAATGGTGCAATATTTGGAAAGAACAGCGCTCTGATGAATCAATGCCGGAAATTTATAGCCCCGTGCAAGTTTTTCCTCAAAGATTATTTTTCTGAATTTCGGATCCCCAATGCCAATGATTAGATTTGTAATTCGGTGATGATCAATATCCGTGCTTTTTCCAATTATTTTATAACCACAAATACTCTTTACTTCAGGATATCCGTCATCAAAGAATCCGGCTATCTTGAATTGGTCGCCGGCCTCGACGATATCGATAATGAAGCGACCTAGTGTTCCTGCACCGATGATTTTAATTTTCATAGAATTTTCGGGACTGTAACAAAACCTCGTCTGCTTAGTTCAATTCCCTATTATCTTTATTCACCAGTGAAGCTTCTTCTGACAATCTTTTACGCGCTTTCATTTTTTCAACGTATTCAAGAAAGAGCACAATAAAGATGCTCATTATTATACTGAGAATACCGGTGACGATGATCAGCTGTGTGGTTTGTTCTCTAGAAGGTCGTTTCGCTATTGAGGGCGGAACTAATATGCCAATCGTCCCTTTTGCATTGAGTTCTTTTCCCCTTAATATGTCTTTTTTAGTGTCCTGAAGATTAGTAATTTCAAGCGCGATATCTCCATCCTTCCTAACCAGATCTGATGGATTAAAATTGACGACTGCTAATTTTCTCTTCTTCAGCATGTCGGACATGTCCTTTAAGAAATCAATATTGGCTTCCTTTGCTTCTCTAAGTTTCATTATTTTAAAATCTATTTCTTCCAGAGTCCTCTGTGTCTTCAGATCATCCTTCTGTTGTATTCTTGCAGTTTCCTCCATAATTTGCGGCAAAGCATTAATATAATTGAAAACATCTTTAATAGCCTGCGGGATAATAGCCGGTGATTTGCTTTCAATAGTGATGCTTATTCTATTAATCGATTTTTGTGGCATTGATATGATTACATTTTTAATTGCACCCGAATGATTAGCAAATATTTTTGCTTTACGGACATCATCAATCTCCCCTACAAGGTTAATGATATTGGGCGCGGTTATCACGGATGGTATATCGGAGGCAGGTAATTTTGCCAAAAGTATTTCACTTTCCCCCCTGTAATATTGAGGCGTGAATAGGGCGAGAATCGTTACTATTGCCAGTGGAATAATGAGAACACAAAGGAAAATCGTTTTCCTTTTGACCAGGACTTTCCAGTAGTCATAAATATTTGCTTCCTCTGTCGTAATTATTTCCTTTGCAGGTTCATCACTCATATTGCCTCCTTCTTTTACACAACCCCAGCCCTCGGTATGTATAAAAAATGAATCCACACCGAATCAAGCTTAATAGGGGTTTATTGTATTGCGATACACTGCATTCTTTTATTCATTGGAATATCCATACACAACGGCTATTCAATGAAAATCAGCTTTTTTTTAATTTTACTATTTCATCGATCAGCTGATATTGCTTTTTACACTTACAGCACAAAAGTTTTGCCGACAATCTTTCTCCGCACTGGCAGACCCACCCGATCTGTTTTGCCGGATTCCCCACCACCAGGGCATAATCCGGTACGTCTCGCGTTACAACGGCGCCGGCGCCGATAAAAGAATAACACCCAAGGGTATGACCGCAGACAATGGTAGCATTTGCGCCAATCGTCGCGCCTCTCTTCACTTTGGTCGGTCTTGATTCTTCCATTTTACGGATTTCCGCCCGCGGGTTATTGACATTGGTAAAAACCATGGACGGACCACAGAACACACCGTCTTCAAGAGTAACACCTGGATAGACGGAGACATTATTTTGGATCTTGCAATGGCTCCCGATATGAACGTCGGGACCAATAACCACGTTCTGACCGATATTGCATCCTTCACCGATGGCCGTTCCGCTCAGGATATGGGAAAAATGCCAGATTTTTGCACCTTTTCCTATCGCGACATGGTCATCGATCACTGCAGTAGGGTGAACAAAGAAGTCCGCAGCGGGGCATGAGGTTTCAGATTTTAGAGGCAAAGTATTATTAAGAGATTCCTTGGATTCGATAGACTGCTGGCAGGTTTCCAGGATTTTCAGTACATGCAGGCCTTCCTCACCGCTGGTGAGGGGCGACATTCCTGTTACGATTGAATCCAGAAATGCTCTGCATTCGGCCTGGAGGGGCTCCTCCCACTGATCAGATAATCTGATCTCCTCGGCTTCCGCTTTCTCCGGGGTGGGAATTCCGTTTTTCCAATTGATCGTATGCGGATATAAAATGAGTTTTTCATCGACGGGCTGGGTATCGTCGAACACCAGCATTCCCTGGCTGCCGATGACCACCAGACGTTGTTCTTTAAAGGGGTTGAGCCAGCTCACAAAGATATCGGCGCCAATGCCTGACGGAAATTTAAGGTTGGTCATGGTCACGTCCGGAATTTGCGCGTGAAGGAAATTATGACCAACCGCGTCGATGTAACAAGGATCTTCCCCAACGATACTCAGAATTAAAGAAATATCGTGGGGGGCAAAGGACCAGAGGATGTTCTCCTCCCGACGGATTTTCCCCAGAGAAAGTCGCCGGGAATAAATGTACTGGATGCGGCCGATCTTTCCATCCCGGATCATTTCTTTTAATTTTATGACGGCGCCGTGGTAATGAAGAATATGGCCGACAAAAAGTGTCTTCCCATTTTTACGAGCAAGATCAACCAATTGACGGCCGTCCTCATAAGTCAACGCTAACGGCTTTTCCACAAACACATGTTTCCCGGAATTTAATGACGCCAAGGCCAGGCGATGGTGCGTAATCGCTGGGGTCGCAATGACTACAGCATCAATTGCTTGATCCTCAAATATTTCTTTTTCTTGGGACACGATTACGGTGCCGGGATAATCTTTTAAGACTTGCTTTCTGATCCTGCCATCCGAATCACAGACCGTCTTCAAAACACCCAGCTGATGGAAGTTGCGAACGAGATTCCTGCCCCAGAAACCGGCGCCGATTACGGCAATGCTCAATTTTTTTTCTTCTTTAAATTTCACACGGCCCCTTTGGTTTACTTTTTTCATGATAAATATCTGTTCGCGGCAATTGCCGTCCGACAGGCTATGCCCTGAAAAACATGGGATTGCTTTCTTTAAGAATATTTCTCGTATCAACGACTGGAGTCTTGAGGGCGC
>CAZTEH010000063.1:0-23320 GCA_964612345.1 uncultured Oscillospiraceae bacterium
TCAGATTCCACCTCACGGTGGACACCCTTGCCTCTAGCTATACATTTCCCGCTACTGGGCATGTTCGGGACTTTCACCCGTTAGACTGCGCCCATGCCGGGCGCACAACGAAAAACCCATTGACTGAAAGCCAATGGGTTTTCCGTTGATTACCTTCTTTTTCACTGAGGAGAACAGTGTATTAGTAAATGAAAATCTTACTTCACTACGGCATAATTGTTAAATTTGCCAATAATAAGTTCCATTTCTGCATCAGGCAGGATGAATGGCTCTCCCACACATTTTGCCCTATAATACATTTCTGCGCAAAATTCTATTTCTTCAGCAGTGTTAAATGCATTTGGCAAATCCCCCGCAACTGCTAAGAGTCCATGATTCCCGAGCAGTACTGCATTTCTGTCTTTCATGGCTTCAAAAGCATTCTCTGCAAGTTCTTGCGTTCCGAAGGTCGCATACTCGGCACATCTTACATCCTTGCCGGCAAGCGCGATCATATAATGACTGGCAGGTATGGACCAATGCAAACAGGCCAGCACCCCGGAAAACATAGAGTGACAATGAACGACAGAGTTGCAGTCATCCCGTCTTTCATAAAATATCTTGTGCAGGTTGTATTCTGTGGAAGGCTTTCTATGACCATCGATCACATTACCCTCCAGATCCAGCACCACCACATCTTCAGGCTTTGCCTTATAATAGTCCAATCCGCTTGGGCTGAGCGCCATTATTTTTTCTTTCCGGTTGAATATGCTGATATTACCCCCGGTTCCTTTTGTAAGCCCATGCTCGGTCAATTTGATGCAATACTCAACAATGGCTTCCCTTTCATCTTTCATTAGCATAATAAACATTCTCCTTTATTTTTTTCAGCCGCTTCATTACTGTATTTTCACCTCTTCCGAAGTAATCGTGCAATTTCTTATATTCTTCATAAAGGCTGTCATAGATCGCGACACTTTTTTTGTCGGATGAATAATACAGGTCTTTGACTTTACCCATATTTTTTGCCGCAGTATAAATATCGTCGTATCCGCCTCTCTCTTTTCCGGCTGCTACGGCCGCAAAGATCGCTGCTCCCAAAGCAGGTGTCTGTGGTGAGGCAGCAATTTTAATATCCATGTCGGTTACATCCGAATAGATCTGCATCATCAGTTGATTTTTCTCAGCGATTCCGCCGGCGGCATACAGTTCCTCCACCGGCACGCCATATTCCTGAAAGGTTTCTACGATCATCCTGGTGCCAAAAGCGGTAGCCTCTATCAATGCTCTGTATATCTCTTCCGGTTTGGTCTGTAATGTCATCCCGATGATCAATCCCGTCAAATCTACATCTACCAATACGGAGCGGTTTCCATTCCACCAATCCAGTGCTAAAAGACCGGATTCACCGGGACTCAATTTCTCGGCTTTTTCATTCAACAAGGCAAAAATATTGATACCTCTTTCTCTTGCCTCTTTTTCATAAATTTCCGGGACACAATGATCTTTAAACCACTGAAAATGATCTCCCACACACGACTGTCCAGCCTCGTACCCATAATACCCTGCGATGATTCCATCCTCTACGACGCCGCACATACCAGGCACGATCGCCTCTTTGTCCCCCAGCATCATATGACAGGTGGAGGTCCCCATGATCATAAGCATTTTCCCCGGCTCCGTTATGCCTACTGCCGGTACAGCTGCATGGGCATCCCCTATGCCAACAGCCACAATGGTTCCTTCTTTTAATCCGGTCAGTTGCGCTGCTTCCTTTGTAACCTGCCCCGCCACACTGCCGATGGGATATACGGTATTATTGAACTTTTCTTCTATTACATTCTCTAAGTCAGGATGCAGTTCTTTAAAAAACTCCTTGGTAGGAAAACCTTCCCTTTTATGCCAGATGGCCTTATATCCTGCCGTACAGCTGTTTTTGCTCTCCACTCCCGTCAGCTGCATGGTTGCCCAGTCAGCCAACTCCATAAACTTTGCCGTATCGTGATAAAGTGCCGGATCTTCGTCCAAGATCTGCCAGATCTTCGGAAACATCCATTCGGATGAAATCTTTCCGCCATATCTTTTTAAAAAAGCTTCTCCTCTTTTTTCAGCGATCTGATTCAGTTTATTGGCTTCATCCTGAGCCGCATGATGCTTCCATAACTTTACATAGCTATGAGGATTTGTTCTATATTTTTCCTGGAAGCAAAGAGGTTTCCCCTTTTCATCGACAGGAAGCATGGAGCATTCTGTGAAATCACTGCATACTCCAATAATATCTTCCTTGCTGATCCCAGTCTTTTCAAATATTTCAGTTATAGTGTACTTCAACGCATCGATATAATCCTGAGGATGCTGAAGTGCAAAGTCCGGCATTAATTTGGTTTCATGATCCGGCAAATAAGAATCCATAACGCCGTGAGGATATTCGTAAAGAGCCGTCGCTATTTCTTCACCGGTATTCACATCTACCAACAAAGCTCTTGCGGATAGTGTTCCATAATCGATACCTAACGTATACTTTGTACCCATCCTATCTCTCCTCTTCTCGATAATTTTTATTGATCAAATTCTTCACTTCCCTGCCTTCAATAAATGAGATCAGATCTTCCGCCATGATTCCGGCGGATATCTGCGCTGCATTTCTTGAAGAGCCTGCTATATGGTTGGTCAAAGTTACATTTTCCAGCTTTAAGATTGGGTTATCTCGTTCAATCGGTTCCGTTTCGAAGGTATCAAGAGCCGCCCTTGCGATGAGACCCTGTTCTAAAGCAGCATGTAAATCTTTGTAATTCACGAGGGGCCCTCTCGCCGTATTCACGAATATGGCTGATTTTTTCATTCTCCTGAACATTGACATGTCGATCATGCCTGTCGTCTCAGGCGTTACCCTCATATGCAGAGAGATAATATCCGATTCTGCCAGCAAAGTATCCAAATCCACCAATTTTGCATTGCCGCTGTCCACTTTATTTATGTAAGGATCATAAACCAATACGCGGCAGCCAAAGCCGCTTAAGTATTGACATACCTTCGCTCCGATATTGCCGTATCCCATCAGTCCGATCACCTTGCTGGAAAGCTCGAATTCACTTTTTTCATAGATGTAATAATCGTCCACCCATTTTCCCTGTCTTGTGGTTTCATGGCTTCTGGCAATGTTTCTTGTTTCTGCGATAAACATCCCTATGGTAAATTCGGCGGCGGCGGTGGAATTTCTTCCCGGAGTATTAAAAACGGGGATATGCAGACTGCTTGCCGCATCAACATTGACATTGACGGCTCCGCCCCTTGTAACGGATATGGATTTTAAATTCTTGCCATGTTCTATCACTCTTTTTGTTATGGGTGAGGTGTGAACCACCAAATGATCCACATCGACAATTCGATCGATGATGTCTTCCTCATTGCCTACATACTCCGTAACCTCTCCGTCTCCGTATTGAAGCGGCGTGATTGGAAAGTCCACTGCAAAATTATCTATAATAAGGTTGTCGATATGTCCCAATCTCTCTCTTAAAGCTACTTCCACAACTTCTTTGTTTATAAATAAATCTGTTATGGTCAATATCTTCATCTTTATTACTCCTTATCTGCTTTCTGTCCGTAATATGCATTTTTACCATGTTTTCTAAGGTAGTGCTTATTCATCAGCACTTCCTTGATCCCGGTAATATCTCTATTGATTGAAATCGTTAACTGTGCCATCCTGGCCAATTCTTCCAAAACCACACTGTTATGTACAGCATTATTTGCATCCTTCCCCCAGGTGAAAGGCCCGTGGTTGGCAACCAGAATTCCCGACACAGACATATAATCTCTGTCTCTCATCGTTCTCACGATGACCTTCCCGGTGTTCAATTCGTAGTCTCCATTGATCTCTTCCGGCGTCAGTTCCGGTGTGCATGGGATATCATTATAAAAATAATCACTGTGAGTCGTGCCGTAGCAATCTATGCTTCTTTTTGCCTGAGCCCAGGCTGTAGCATAGGTTGAATGAGTATGCACCACCCCGCCGATCTTTGTAAATTCCCGGTAGAGTACTAAATGAGTTGGAGTATCTGAGGAAGGATTGTAATTGCCTTCTAAAATATTTCCATCTAAATCTAAAACGACCATCATGTCCGACGTCAGCTTTTCATAAGGAACACCGCTGGGCTTTATCACAACTAAATTTGCTTCCCTAAGTATTCCGCTGACATTTCCCCAAGTGTAGAGGACTAATTTTTTTGCTGCCAGTTCAAGGTTTGCTTCACATACTTCTTCCTTGAATCTCTTCACTTCTTTCTCATCATATGCCGCCACAATCAATCACTCTCTCTTTCATCCAGCGTTTTCATCTTCTCCGCTACGCTTTCGGCCACTGCTTCCAGGCAACCTAAATATCCGGCCGCATCTAAAATCGTATACTTGTTCCTTACCTCTTTAGCATATAAAACAGCTTCCTTCAATTCCGCCTTAGATATGCCTAAGTCTGCAGGAGATGATGGTGCTCCCATACTTTCCAGCACTTTTATGATCATATTTGAATCAGGAATCTTAGGCAGTATCTCTTCTCTGATCAGCGCCATGCTTTTTTTCACGTTCCCTGCATGGGCGAGCCAGTCATCCCGATCAAATATTTTGTTTTCGTTTTCCTTAAAAATCTGAGCTGCACTGTCCTGAAAGATTTCTTTGATTTTCAATTCATATTCATCCCTTTTTAATGACTTTTCATATTCGGCTTCGATATTTACCCGTTCAAAATCCATCGATAAGATTTCTTTGTAGACTTCGATCATAACCAAAGTCATAACCGCTACTTCTATGCCGTGAAGATGCATATGCTTATTGCTCATCATGGCCTTCATCCCCAGGAAGTGGGCAAGATGATGTTCTGCTCCCGCTGCCGGTCTCGATTTTCCGACCCAATGCATTGCAAGCCCTGAAATCATCAGTCCTTCTGCCAAAGTTTTGATTGCTTCTTCATCCCGTTCTGCTATTTTTAATGCATTTGCGGATGTTCTTTCTACGATTTCGTTGACCACATCCACCGTGTTCCGGCAATAGCTTTCTCCGTTAATGATGTTGGATATCCTCCAGTCAAAGGCCGCAGTCTTTTTGCAGATCAAATCGCCGAAGCCGGCTGCAACCAATTTTGCGGGCGCATTTTTCAAAATGTCCACGTCTGCATAAATGGCAACCGGATGCGTAGCAGTAATGGTTGTTTTGATACCATTCAGCACAAGTAATGATACTTCGGCGGAATAACCGTCCATCGAAGCTGCGGTAGGTATGGAGAGATAAGGGATATGACATCTCGAGCTTACAAATCTGGCTAAATCATTGATCGCCCCTGATCCCACAGCGATCAAAAAATCGATGGTCTCATCCATATCTACCATTATCTTTACGATAGACGCTTCGTTGGGTAATACTTGAGGAGTATCAAATAAACACACATTATAGTCAACATTGCCTTTTTGCAGGGAAGCTTTTATGCGGTCACCCACCAGCTCATTTAATATGCTGTCTATTATAATCAGCCCTTTGCCGCAGCTGTTGTCCAGATCTTCTTTTATCCTGCCCAGTTTTTCTAACGCACCTTTGTTTATGGCAATATCTTTTATGGGCTGGCTATGTATCATACCGCAGGGACATTCAAAGCGATGTGCCTGCCAAATGTTTTCCGGAATCATCATTTCTATTCACCTTCTTGTATATTAGCCAAGCGATACAAATCATTTTTCGTATTCTTATAAAGGCTAATGTAAACTTCATACATTTCGTCGTAGACTTTATGCCATTCTTCGTCCGGCTCCACAATTTTCTTTGTTTTTGCAACTTCTTTCGCAAATTTGCCCGGGTTTTTATAGATGCCTAATCCGGTCCCTGCTATAATAGCTCCGCCGAACGGTGCTCCCGTGGATATGTCTGGCACAATGATCGGCATATTTAAAACGGAAGCTTTGATTTTCAGCCAAATATCACTTTTGCTGCCGCCTCCTACCGATCGGAGTTCTTTGATCGTGACGCCGATTTTTTTCGCTTCATCGATATTATGCCTCAGTCCATAGGCGGAGCCCTCCAGGATGGCTCTAATCATATCCTCCCTTTTTGTGTTCAAATCCAAACCAAAGAAAACGCCTTTCGAATAGCTGTCCCATATGGGCGACCGTTCGCCTGCCATATAGGGCAAAAATATCAGCTTATTGGAACCTGCCCTTGCCTTGCATGCTTTTTGACTCATCAGCGCATAAGGACTGGACCCTTCGGAACCTTCCTCCGCTTCTTCAAGATACAGGTTATCTTTATACCATTTCAAGCTGGCACCGGTAGTACTCATCGCGCCGCAAATCATCAGCACATCTTTTAACCCGTGGTACATTTCAAAGAGCAAACCGGGATCCCTCCACTTGTCGGTACAGATATTCAGAACGGTTGAGGTTCCGGTCATTTCCACTGCATCTCCGATATCCACCGCACCGGCTTCAAGGGTAGCAGCGGCACCGTCAACGGTTCCGCATACAACCGCAGTGGAAGTGCTGAGACCGGTAAGCCTTGCAGCCTTCTCGCAAACCGTCCCAATCACATGGGCGTTTTCATATACCGGAGGAAATAGATCCGTATCATAGCCTACGAGTTCTGCGAGCTCATCGGACCACTGATTTTGTTTCACATCAAATACGCCCATTAAACTGGCATGGGAGATGTCGGTCGTCATTTCACCGGTCAGCATATAATTGATATAGCCGTTTATCTGAAGGATCTTATCAGTTTTTTTATAGAGTTCCGGTTCGTTTTTCTTGTACCACAATATCTTTGAGGATAAATAGTAAGGATCGATTCGATTTCCTGTGATGCTCTTTACCTTTTCGCTGCCTATCTTATTTTCCAGAAAACCGGTTTCCTGCTGAGATCTTCGATCCATCCAGATCAAACCGTTCCTCAGAACATTTCCATCTCTGTCCATCGGTATCAAGGTAGGTGCTTGAGAACTAACGCCGATACCGGCGATGTCATTTTTATCAACTCCACTATCTCTTATGACCTGATTAACGGTTTTAACAGTAGCCTCCCACCATTCGCCGGGGTTCTGCTCCACCCATCCTGATTTCAATAAATAGATCGGGTATTCAATGCTATGCTCGATTATTTTTGTTCCATCTTCATTGAATAAAACAGATTTTACGTTTGTTGTTCCGATATCGATGCCGATTAGAAATTTTGACATGTAAAGCACTCCAATTTCTTAGAGCCTATTGGTTTTAGGCCAAAAGCTCTTTCATGGTTTTTCCCATAGCTTCTAGTAATAGAAAACATGACGTCGCGCCTGCATCTAAAACACCTCGCGAGCGTTCTCCCAATCTGCTGGCTCTTCCGATTTTCGCAACAAGATCTATCGTTGAATCCCTTCCCTTTTCTGCCGCTTCCATCATCTTATCCAGGGCGGCGGAGAATCCGAATTCCTTTTCAGCCATGAATGTTTCGGCCGCAGGAATCAAAGTATCCATCAGGGTCTTATCTCCGACCTTTGCATCGCCCAAACCTTGTATTCCCTTTACAGAATTGTTCAGCATTTCTGCAAATACTGCACTGTCAATGTCCTCTTTTCCATCGGTTGCTTTGGACATTTCAAAGAACATCGTTCCATAGAGAGGCCCCATGGATCCGCCTATTTCCATCATCAAAACCATAGCAAGTGCTTTTAAACTTTCTGTAAGATCAAGTGGTTTCCCCTCTATTCTTTCTTTACACATCGAAAAGCCCTTGTTCATGTTGATTCCATGATCGCCATCACCGATTTCGCCGTCTATTTTACTGAGATAATCTTTATTCTCCTGTATGATTTTTATCAGATTTTCAACGATTACTTTTCCATCTTTGTTTTTAAAACTGCTCATGATCATTCCTCCCTAAAAAAGTGGCTGCGCCACTTCCGCTAGGGAACCCAACGGCTGCGCCTCCGACTCGCTTCGCTCGCTGCTGTCCGTTTTGCCAATCCAAGCAAGCTTGGGGCAAAAAGGCTATGGTTCCCTTCGGCGGCTGCAAGCAGCCTGAGCACCCTCCTTCATCGGCGAGGGGTGCCCCCCTCTGCACTCCCCTTTTTAGCTAATAGGGAACGGTGTTTCCTATTAGCTAAAAAAGATTATTTCTCTCAAGCCAATGCTTTTCATAATCATATCTAAGATTTTTAAATAGCTTAAATATGCTTCTATATTTTTTATGCCGATCTGCATCTGCAATAAATTCTTTATCAATTGAAATTTTTGTTGCGGTGTAATCCTTCTCAAGGCCCAATCCAACTTTTACAACCGATACGATTCCTTTGATTCCCACTTCTTTTTCTATTACGCGGATAATATCCTTGCCAAGGCAGTCGGATGACATTTGACACAAGGTGTCATTTTTTGCTGCTCCTCCGGAAATGAAGACCTTATCATTTGTGTCAGGCAGAGATTCAAAACAATCGTTGAGAGACATGGCAAGGCCTTCGAAGGCAGCTCTCATAAAATCTTCTTTTTTATGGGTTGATTTCAGCCCAAAGAAACTGCCTGTGGCAAAGGGATTTCGAAAAGGCGCCCTCTCACCATGTAAATAAGGATGAAAAATAATACCGTGACTTCCTATTGGTACATGATTGATGATCTTCTCAATGTCCTCATAGGACGTATCAGGATAAAGCAGTTTTTTTACCCAATCGACAGACGCAACGCCGCTGAGTGTGGGCATAATGCAGATATAGCTGTCTTGCGGTACATGGGATAATATGAGTCCCTGATGAAAATCGATATCCTCTTCTTTAATGATGATCTGGTTCCCAAGAGTAGTACCGGCAATAATGCAGGTATCTCCCGCTTGGACAGCCCCCAGTCCGACAGCCACAGCCGCAACATCGATTGCCCCGGCAATAACCGGTATCCCTTGATTTAATCCTGTTAATTGACTTGCCTGCGCTGTGACGCTTCCTATGATTTTCGCAGAAGCCTCCGGTAATACAAACAGATCCATATATTCGGCAAGATCCAACGCATCCAAAATTTCCTGTGAGAATTCTTTCTTCTTTAAGTTCATCAGCGCAGTGGTCATGTCTGTGTAATCGCTGGAAATAACACCGGTCAGTTTAAAATTAAGCCAATCCTTGCAGTGAAAGATCTTATGGATTCTTCCCAATGTCTCAGGTTCATTTTCTTTAATCCAGCGAAGGATGTGGATGTTAGAGCCTGCATAGAGAGGATTTGCATTATTTCGAACGCAGACCCTGTCAATTTCGTCTCTGTTTTTCAGATCCAAATGCTTCGTTCTAGTATCATTCCACAGAATTGCATTCCGGGCAGGATTTCCTTCCTTGTCTATTGCCCACAGACCGTCACCCTGACCCGTAATTCCGATTCCTTTTATCTCGTTCCAAATAGGAAGATTATTTTCTTTGATCCTTTTGAGTATCTGACAAAGACATTCCCAAAGTTTCATCATATCAAGCTCACAGGCATCTTCAGAAGGCGTGATCAGGTTTACATCGCAAGAGGCGGAATCAAGATACGTTCCATCCTCTGCTACGATCGCCGCCTTTATGCAAGTCGTCCCGGCATCAATGCCTAAAAAAATCAAAGCAGACCTCCTGTAATCCTACCTCTGAAATTGCTTCAGACCCATCGTATCGACTTCTACATCCATCAGCTCTTTCAGTTCCGCATCGAGCTTCATCAGCGTTAAAGTGATTCCCATCATTTCCAAAGAAGTAAAGTAGTTCCCTACATAGGATCGATAGACCTTGATTCCCTTTTCCGATAATATTTCTTCTACCTTGTTGTAGACGATATAACTTTCCATTACAGGGGTTGCTCCCAAACCCGACAGCAGCACCACGACTTCATCTCCGCTTACGAACGGCTGATCCGGAAGGATAATATCCAGCATGATCTGTGCCATCTCATCGGCGGTTGCAAGGTCGGCAACTTTAATGCCCGGTTCCCCGTGATGACCGATTCCAACCTCCATCGTCCCTGCTTTTATTTCGAAGTTAGGATGACCTACCGATGGTATGGTACATGGTGTGATCCCTATACCGACGCTTTTCGTGTGGTCGATTGCTTTCTGGGCAGCTCCGATGACCTCATCAAGACTTCCGCCTTTTGATGCTTTTGCTCCGCCGACCTTCCACATGAGGATTTCTCCTGCGACGCCTCTTCTTTTCTGCGATTCCTCTTTCGGTGCGGAAGCCACGTCATCGTTGGCGACTACAGTTTTGACTTCAATTCCTTCCATTTCCGCCATCTGTTTAGCCATCTTCACATTCATATTGTCCCCGGCATAGTTGCCATAAAGGCAGGCGATACCTTTCCCGCCATTCGCTTCTTTAAAGGCATCAAAGAAGGCCTTAGCCGTCGGAGAAGAAAAAATCTCCCCAACCGCCACTGCGTCCACCATATTCCTGCCTACATAACCGACAAAGGCCGGTTTGTGGCCGGAGCCGCCGCCTGTAACTATGCCTACTTTTCCTGCTTCCGGCGCGTTTTTATATTTAATTACCCTAGGATTCTCCGTTGCGGAAACGATATCCTGATGGTTTTTTACAAAACCTTTCAGCATATCTTCTACAACAAGATCAGGATCATTGATTATTCTTTGCATTTACATCCACCTCCTGAAATAAAACTATTTTCATATTCCATGATTCGATCCACTTTAGAAGCAGAGCCCCCGCCCTGGAATTCTGATTTCATCCAAATTCCTACCAATTGCTTGGCCAGCTCCGGTCCAATCACTCTGGAACCCATAGTCATGATCTGGGCATCGTTGCTCTTTCTTGCTCTCTCAGTCGAATAGCTGTCATGGCACACCGCCGCTCTGATGCCGGGAACTTTATTTGCTGAAATCGACATGCCGATCCCGGTTCCGCAAAGCAGTATTCCCCTGTCGTGCTTGCCTTCCGCAACAGCGACGGCAACCTTTACGGCTGTGTCAGGATACAAAGAAGCATCCTTGTTATATACGCCATAGTCTTCTGCTTCAAAACCCAGGCTGCTTAAGTGTTCTATGATAATTTCTTTTAAGTCGTAAGCAGCTTCGTCGCAACCAATTGCAATTTTTTTCATGATGTCACCTTGTTTCCCTTTCTGCTCAGTATGGCTGATTAAGGAATCAGAACTACCTTTAATGTGCCTACCTCACCTTTTTCGGCAACCTTGAAAGCCTCTTCCCATTTTTCCAGCGGGAACAGATGGGTAACAACGCCCTTAGTCGGAAGTTTTCCATCTTTTATCCACTCTGCTACAGCATCATAGCAGTACGGGCTTAGGTGGGATCCGTATAAATTCAGCTCTTTCCGATCGCTGATAATACTCCAGTCTACGGTGGTTAAATCACCGAATACACTGAATTCAACAAAGGTACCCATCTTTCTGATTGCTTCCAAGCCCTGCTTAACACTGGAAGGATGCCCTGTCGCTTCTATGTATACATCGCAGCCATAGCCTTCTGTCATTTTTTGGATCTCTTCTACCACATTGACCTCTCCGGGATTCATAACCATATCAGCGCCGAATTCCTTTGCTAATTCCAACCGGTCAGATCTCATGTCTAAA
The DNA here is from genome assembly GCA_964612345.1 of uncultured Oscillospiraceae bacterium. Classification (GTDB taxonomy): domain Bacteria; phylum Bacillota; class Clostridia; order Peptostreptococcales; family Anaerovoracaceae; genus Anoxybacterium. Next base: position 11,547 of record CAZTEH010000063.1, read on the forward strand.
ACAATTAACTTTTTTGGGTTCTTCATGGCGATATAGCCTACCATTCCAAGCCCCAGAGTCCCTGCGCCCGAAAGAACAACAACATCCTCATTGGTGATGTTCGCTCTGTCTACACAGTGTTTTGAACAGGCATAAGGTTCGATCAAAACAGCCTCTTCGATGGATAATTCCTCAGGAACATGATAGTTCAATGCTTCCTTCGGGAATTTCATATATTCGGCCATGCCTCCGTTGACATTGTTCTGGAAGCCGTATACGTCGTGTTTCTGACACATCCAATGTCTTCCCGTCTTGCAGAATTTACATTCCCAGCATGGAACGATCTGCTCCGATATGACTCGATCTCCAACCTTAAAGTCTCCTTTAACGTTATCACCCATTTCAACAATTCTTCCGATAAATTCATGGCCCGGTGTCATCGGGGCTTTAATATACGGCGGATTGCCTTCCCCACCCCAGAAACTGGGCGCGCCATGATAGGATTTCAGATCACCGGCACAGATGCCGCAGGCTTCTACCTTTATAACAATTTCGCCTTCTCCCGCTCTGGGAACAGGCACTTCTTCCAATTTAAAATTTGATGGTGTATAAGCAACCAAAGCTTTCATTTTTTCCGGAATGTTTGACATTTCGATTTCCCCCTTAATTTTTATTTAAATTATTAAAGATTTACTGGGCAATAATCTTATCCGACAGCCTATCGGCTGCTGGATTGAACGACCTCGCGTTCAGATGAAGCTATGCTTCCTCTGAACTGGGTCTTATCTTACTGCCTGTGCTTACATCGAAAAGATGTGTTTTGTCTGATTTGACTTCCAGCTTGACCATGTCACCCTGTTTGTATCGTTTTTCGTCTGTAGTAATCAGGGTCAGAAAACCTTGCCCCACTCTGAAGCTTATTTTCTTCTCTTCACCCAGATTTTCAAATACAGATATCCTGGCATCGGAACCTTTACTGTTCTCATTGACGATGAGAACATCGGAAGGTCTGACGCCCAGTCGAACCAGCATTCCATCGGTTACTACAGAATAAAATCGTTCCGGTACAGGTATTACGATATCGGCATCCTGAAATTTAAAGAAGAAGCCGTTTTCTTTTTTCTGAACCTCTACCGTTAAGATGTTCATCGGAGGCTCTCCGATAAAACCGGCTACGAATTCATTGACAGGATTATCATAGACTTCAAAAGGTGTGCCATATTGCTGCAGCTCTCCATCTTTCATGATGGCTAGCTTATCAACCAGAGACATTGCCTCCATCTGATCATGGGTAACGATGATCGTTGTACACTTGATCTCATTATGCAGTCTCTTGATCTCAGTTCTTAAAATTTGTCTCATCTTACCGTCCAGATGTGACATGGGTTCATCCAGTAACAGTAATTGAGGCTTTCTGACGATCGCCCGTGCAATATTTACTCGTTGTTTCTGACCGCCGCTGAGATTACCGGGCTTCATGTCAAGTAAATCATCCACTTTCAGAAGAGGAGCAATTCTGCCTATTTCTGCTTTAATGACCTCATCTTTCACTTTTCGAGCTCTTAAATTGAATGCAATATTTTCGTAAACTGTAAGCGGCGGATAGAGCGCATAGTCTTCGAACGCAAGCCCGATTCCTCTGTGTTGCGGCAATACTTTATTTACTACAGTATCTCCGATTATAATTTCGCCGTCAGTGATATCTTCCAGTCCGGCAATCATTCTTAGTGTCGTAGTTTTGCCGCAGCCGGATGGTCCTAATATACCGATAAACTCTCCGTCTTCGCATTCCAAAGTCAAATTATTAACGGCAAAGGGATTTAAAGCCTCTCCTTTTTTCCCCTTTTTATTGTCATATCTTTTATATAGATTATTTAATAGAAGTTTTGCCATTATATCACCCCTAACAATTCATTTTGGTTATGCCTGTGAATGTATTGATGATCGTCAGCATTGAAGAACATAGCTTTCTCCATTTTCACACGCACAAAGATATCTTCGTCAATCTTTGTTTGCAGGTCATTTGGAGCGATCAGTCGCAGCAGCTGGCCATTTACATCGATAACCAATATCGTTTTATTACCGATGGGTTCTACACTGTATACCTTGCCATCCATCCAATCTTCGCTTTCTTTACGGAAGCTGAAACTGATGTCGTTTCCCCTGAGGCCGATTCTAACATTTTGGTAACTGCCTTCTTCCAATACTTTGGCCACATCTTCCTCGATTTTGCAGTTCACTTCCTGACCTAACATTTGAGCATACAGCTTATTGTCTTTCTTGATCAATTCGATATCGAAAATATTTATTTCAGGTTCACCAATGAACTTTGCCACAAATTCGTTGGCCGGTGTCAGATAGACTTCATCTCCCGTACCGATTTGAAGGATTTCCCCTTCATTGATGATGGCGATGCGGTCACCTAAGCTGAGTGCCTCCATATAGTCATGGGTTACATAGATTGTCGTCGTATTAAATTCACTCTGCATCTCCTTCAGCTCTGCTCTCATGAAATGTCTGAGCTTGGCATCCAAATGAGCGATGGGCTCATCCATAAGAAATACATTGGGCTCTCTGACCAAACATCTTCCTAAAGCAGTCCTCTGTCTTTGTCCGTTGCTGACCTGGCTGGGCAGTCGATCCAATAGATGTTCAATCTTCATCATTGTAGCAACTCTCAGCACTTCCTTTTTAATGGTATCTTCATCCTTCTTGTAAAGGGGACTCCTCATCGGGGAAGCAATATTATCGTAGATACTCAAATGAGGATATAAGGCATAGTTCTCAAATACCATGGAAATATTTCTCTTAGCCGGCTCAACATTATTAATATTTTTATCGCTGATCCTTACTTCACCCTTGTCAGGGAACTCGATCCCTGCAATGGTCTTAAGAATCGTAGTTTTTCCTGCACCGGCCGGACCAAATAACACGAAAAATTCTTTGTCCTTCACTTCAAAACTGATATTGTTCAGGGCAGTTTTTGATCCAAACTTTTTTGTTATATTACAAAGTTCAATTTTTGCCATCTTAATACTCTCCCTATCCTTTTACTGCGCCAAAGCTTAACCCTCTTACGAGATGCTTCTGAATGATAAGCGCTAATACTACTTCGGGAAGTGCTGCTACTGCAGCCGCTACTGCCATCTGACCATAATGAACCGTATCGGATCCGATGTATCTCAGTGCTGCTACCGTAACCGTCTCGATATTAAACCCACTGAGCAGTAGCGGGAAAGTGAAGCTATTCCAAGCAAATATAAAGGCCAATAACGATGAGGCGACCAAACCCGGCTTAATCAGCGGAACTAAAATCTTCCAGAATACATGATACCAAGGGTATCCGTCCAAGTTCGCCGCCTGCTCTACCTCAACGGATATCTCTTCAAAATATCCTCTGAGAACCCAGATCAATAGGGGCAATGTGATGAGTTGATAAACCCATATCAGACCAAAATAGGTGTCATAAAGACCTATTTTTTGATAAATCATAAACAGTGGTAAGATTACCAGTATTTCCGGTGCAAATTTGAATGAAAGTATTGTAAAGGCTAAATCCTCTTTCTTTGCAAAATTATATCGAGCAAAAGCGTATGCTGCAGGTACTCCTACAAGCAAAGACAGAAGTACTGCGCCTCCGCTGACAATGATATTATTCGCAAAAGCTTCTATGTAGTCTGCACCTTCAAACAATACGATTCTGTAATTATCAAGTGTAGGTTCGAAAAAAAAGGTAGTATTATACATCTGCATATCGCTTTTAAATGATATGATCACCAGCCAGATTAAAGGAAATATTGCAAATACCGCATAGATTCCGATTATCGTATAAGCTGAAACATTTTTCAGTAAATTTTTTATTCTATTTTCCATCATTACCCTCCCCTTTCATCTTAATTTCCTTGTGCGCTTTGCTGTCCTTTTAGCCATGCACGGACGAGTTTTTGACTGATAATGTAAATGACAAGCCATAACATCAATAAGTACGGTACTGCTTTCCCTAAGTTGGAGAATGCAAATCCCATATTATATCCGGTTAAAGACAGGTTCATGAGGGTATTTCCAGGTCCTCCCTTTGTCAGGGCGAAGATGATACCGTATTCCTGCATAGCTGCCATCAGCCTGAAGATCAGTGCAATAAAGATAAATGGCTTAAGAAGCGGTAATGTTAATGTCTTAAATGTGAACCACGGTGAACCGCCGTCGATTTTGGCAGATTCATACGGTGATTTTGGAAGTGATTGAAGTCCTGCTAACATAAGTAGCATAACAAAAGGCGTATAGACCCAAAAGTCTATCATACCAGCCGTAAGTAAAGCGGTCGACGCTGAGGATGCCCACGGAAAATTGTAAACACCAAATACGTTTAAAAACTTTTCTACGATACCGACGGAATTGTTGATCATCAGCTGCCAAATCAGTGTTGCGATAACCGGCGCTATCATAAGCGGAAATATCAATACGATTCTTAATATTTTTGTGAATCTGCTTTCTCTTACCAACAAGAGTGCCATCCCTAAACCGGCCAGCATCTCAGTGCCCGTCGTAACGATAGTATATTGAGCAGTTACCAGACATGCATGCCAAAAGTCTTCTGACATAAACATTTCGATCCAGTTCTTAAGTCCTACAAACTTATATTCTATGGATCTAAAAGAGAAGTCTGTAAGCGAATAATAGATTGCTGTTGCAAATGGATATAAAATACCTATTGTTAATAGCAGCGCCGGAAGTATAATAAGATACGGCCTTGCTTTCACTAAAAAAGGAATTTTATTTTCTTGTTGTATCATGTCACTATGATCTTCTGTTTTCTTTTTTATTAAATTTTTTGGTGTTACCAATTTTAATCCATCCTCCTCTTTAACTTGTTTCAGGGGGAGGCTATCCTCCTACAGCTTTACAGAAATTCATTCGATAAAATTAGGGAGGGAATCCCTCCCTAATTCGATCTGGTCATTTTATCCGATAGCCAATCGGTATTATTCGGCTTCTACGTCTTCTACAATCGTATCCATCTTACCTTTCAATTCATCCATAGCTTGCTGAACGGAATCATATTTTCCTGCTACAATATCTTGCAGTGTAGCAGCCCATTCCGTAGTTGTCTGGAAGAAATGAGGCTGAGGTGTAAATTGAATTGTAGTTCCAGGTACTGTCTGATTGAATGTTTCGATGTATCCGGTGTTCTTTGCAAGAACGTCCTGAACTTCCTGGCTTTCGAATACAGACTTTCTAGGAGGATCTACGCAGTTTCCTTCTGTGATGGACCATTTCTGGTAATCTGCACTTGTGAAGTACTGTAAGAATAACCAAGCAGCAGTCTGGTTCTTGGAAGCTGCATTGACAGCCATTGACCAAGTCCAAAGGTTAGCATTGATTTCAGTCTTTCCTTCTGGAAGTGGAGGAGCAACCCAGGCAAGATTACCTGCTTCTTCGGAAGCGCCTTCCGGATTCTGGAAGTAACCGTTGCAGGTAGCGTCAAATAACATAGCTGCTTTTCCTGCTCCAAAGTCAGCACCTGCCTGATACCAGGTGTAGCTCGACCAAGAAGGAGCTCCGCCTTCTTTAATCAGGTCTACCCACATTTCGGTCATTTCTACGGATTCAGGTGAATTTACCTGAGAGATGAGTTTTCCGTCTTCAACGGTAAAATCAACTGCACCGTAATTGGAATATGTAGTCATATATCCCGGATGAATCGTTCCCCAGTTTCTTGCACCACGAATTGCAAGAGGATATGTTCCAGGTCCGCCGAATTCCTTTAACTCTCCGCATACTGCGAGGAGTTCTTCCATTGTTGTAGGAGGTGTCAGACCCAATTCATCAAAGACTCTCTTATTGTAAGCGAGTACATTGGATTCAAATCCTAAAGGCAATGCCCAAAGTGGTCCGGAACCGGTTTTATGACCGGCTTTGAGATCCCATCTGAGTCCGCCGATTATACCTTCATAAAAATCATCTACATTATAGCTAGGGTCTACCATGTTAGGATCATTCAGGAATTGATCCAAATCAGCAACATATCCAGCGGGAGCATACTCCCACAGCTGGTAGGCGCCTGTCATGAACAGATCAGGGTCTCCGGAACGGGAGTTTAAAGCTATTGTTAATTTGTCAAAGTAATTTTCTTCTGGAGTCAGCGAATACTCAACTTCAATTCCAGTTTTTTCTGTGAATTCAGGAATCTTTTCGATTATCGCCTCTGCATAAGGATGTTGATTAAACATAATCTTGAGAGTAGATCCGCTTGCCATTTCCCAGCTAAAGCCTTCTGTACCAGCGGAATCACCTGTTGTTTCTTCTGGTGATGAGCATGCCATCAAGCTCATAGTGAGAGCCAGAATAAGTACAACAGATACAAAAATTTTTAAATTTTTCGATTTTTTCATGTTTCTCCTCCTTATAATTTCGTTTTTTGAGAATAGTCATCATTTTGAAAATATTCTCTTGTCTTAATTATAGCGGTCGTTTGGGTAAATTGAATAAAATATATTACTAAATTTAATACTTTTCATCGTTAAATATTTGTCCATCTTGTCGTCGAATCGTAATATTCTTCTAATATTCAGATTATTTTTTATATTAAAGCTGCTGTACGATATGATATAATCGTTCTGTAAAAAGCTTGCTATTCCTTTACGATGATGTGGTGAAGTTGACTGTGAGGTTTGTGGTAGAAAATGAAATTTTTCAGCATTCGGAATAAAATATTTCTGTTTTATGCATGTTCTATGATGGTTTTCTTATTCCTTGTCGGTTACATCCTCTACTCTATGTTCTTCAATACTCTGAAAGAAAATCAGGTTAACTACTCCATCGAACTTGCAAATAAAACGCAATATAATTTGGAATTCTTTCTGAGCTCCATCAATAATACGGCGGAACTGCTTTCCACCAATCCAAATATAATGGAAGAATTATCAACGGATAACGGTTTAAATAAAGAAGATATCAATACGATACTGGAGAATACCACAAGCGCACATGGGTATTTGAAAGGAATTTATATCATAGGGCAGAATGGTAATGTTTACATCAGCGATCCAATGATCAAAGAAGAAGACCTAGTTGTTTCATTTGAAGATTTGATCGCCTCCAATACCGGAGATGAGATTTATAAAGATTCTTACACCTATAAATATCACAGCTCTTATAACGCACGTACACTTACCTATACCAAGCACATCTATGATTATAAAAACAAGGTCGATTACGGGCTTTTGATCATCGCGATTAATTATGATTTTCTTCGGGAAGTGATATCAACCGCTTCTGTAACACTCGACAATAAAATGCTCGTTGTAGATACAAATGGTGAAACGCTATTCACTTTTCCGTTTAACGCCTATTTAGATGAAGTGATCTTTAAGCATCCTGAAATCTTGTCCCAGAATACGTTAAGATTTACAGATACCATCTTTAGTGAAGAAAGCATCGTCGTTTCCGATACGGTTAAGTACAGCAATTGGAAAATCATCAGCATCCACCCGCTGGTCAATATCCTTGCAGATACCCAGGAACTGTTTTTTCAGATGGCAAAAATGATGGCCCTGTTTTTTATCGTCACTGCATTTTTGGCCTATGCATTTTCGTATAACATAACGAAACCAATCATAACGCTGTCCAACAGTGTAAAGCAGGTCGAGAAAGGAAATTTGACTGTAAATGTTGATATAAAAAACAAAGATGAAATAGGAGAACTGACGGCTGCATTTAATAAGATGGTAAAAAGAATCGATCAATTGATAAAAAGAACCATAGAAAATGAGAAACAAAAAGCGGAGATGGACTTCAAAATATTGCAGGCTCAAATCAATCCACATTTTTTATACAATACTTTAGATTCAATCAGATGGATGGCAACCTTGCAGAATGCACCCATTGTAAGCACCATGGTTACTTCCATGATCAACTTGCTGAAATACAACTTCTCAAGAAAAGATACTCTGGTTGCGCTCAGCGAAGAGATAGAGAGCGTCAAAAACTATATCTCCATTCAGAAATTTAAATATGGAGATATGTTTGATATCATCTACAACATTCCGGAGCATATTTTGGAATACAAGACAATCAAGTTTATCCTTCAACCCATTGTTGAGAATGCGATATTTCATGGTTTTGAAAATATTGAACATATCGGTGTAATAGAAATTTCGGCACATATAGAAGAGAATTATTTATATATAACCGTTTCCGATAATGGAGTAGGCATGACGGAAGAAGAGCAGTTGAATTTAATTGACCAAAAACCAAGTAATAAACAATACCTGGAAATAGGAATCAAAAATGTAGATAATCGTATCAAGTTTTACTGCGGGGAAGATTGCGGCCTTACTTTAAAGAGCTCTAAAAACGTAGGAACTACAATCATTTTTAAACTCCCTGTCAATATCAATCTTTAGGATTTTTTATCTTTATAATATTTTTTTTGATATTCCTTGCAGGATATCCCTACTTTTTCTTTAAAAACCTTACTGAAATAATAAGGATTGTCAAATCCTACCCTCTCTGATATTTCATATATTTTATAGTGGGATTCTTTCAAATATTCTTTGCATTTTTCAATTCTGTAATTGGTTAAAAACGTAGAAAAGTTTATTCCTGTTTCCTGCTTGAAAAGCAAGCTCAGATAGCTCTTGCTGATCTGGGAATATTCAGCAACCTCTTCTAATGTGATATTATTTACGTAGTTTTCCTTAATGTATTTGATACTTTTGATTATATAATAAGAATATACTTTATCTCCATTATTCGTGGATATGAAATGATAAATGCCTTTTACATATTCTTTGATTGCCTTGAAATCTGCAAGCTTATCAAAATAAATGTATCTGAATTTCGCATCATTCAGCAACTCATCTTCCGTTGATTTTTCCTGATGAATGATCTGCGCCAAACTGATGAAGTCGATAAAGAGTTTTCTGACTACCATCTTGTTATAGGTTTGATAAATTTTATCGAACCGTTCATTGATATAGGCATATAAACCTTCCATATCTGAGTTGTCCAAATACTTTCTTATGATATCCGGCTTTATTTTAATATTTTCATCCGTTATTCTATCGATCCCTTTTTCATATTGAATCACCTTATTATCACTGAAAAAACATCTTTCGCAAGCCTTTTTCCCCTCTGTCACCAATTTGGGAATATCCGATAATTTATCACTGATAGAACTGACCCCGAAAAACATATCCAGATCAAAAAACTGCTTGATATTTCTTTTCAATATGTATACGATCTCACCCTGCTCTTTTATCGTATATTCCGTTTTGAAATCGATATTGTATAAATATATCAGATGATCCTCTACCATCATCATTGCTTGTCTCACATTGTCTTTACTAATAAAAACATTGGAGAGATTCTTAAAAAATTCGTTATCATTCACATCAAGTTCCAGATCTTCGTTGTAACAGATCTTCCCGTATGCCACAAAATAATGAGGATATAATTCTTCATCCGCATTGATATTCATTAATTCTTGGTAGTCAATTTTAGATATATTGGATAATATGGCTTTCTCCAATGCATAATTGAGATAATCCTTGTTTGTTAAGCTTCTTATGCTGTTTTTTTTGCTGGGTCCCATTTCCTTGGATAGCTTTTTTAAAATCATTAACAAATTATCAGAAGATAAATTGTTTTTTAATAAGAATTCCGATGCGCCTAAGTTGATTGCCTTCTGCGCATAAGCAAAATCGTCATAATGAGTTAATATGATGGATTTTAAGTCCTTCTTTTTTTCTTTTATCCTCTTGATAACTTCTAATCCATCCAATACAGGCATTCTTATGTCTGTAATGAGAATGTCCGCGTCAAATTTATCAAAAAGTTCAATCGCCTCTTTGCCGTTTTTTGCTTCCCCTACAACTGTAAATCCGTTTTTCTCCCAGTCAATTGTAGTTCTTAATCCAATTCGCACTAAAAGTTCATCGTCAGCTACTAAAACCTTTATCAAATTACCATCTCCATTTTCCATTTGCGGCAACGCCGGTTCAATCATTCGCGTCCATTATATCATGCAACATGGCTTTGTAGGCATGATTCAATGATTCCTACCTTGCGACAAAGTCGCATTCAATGGTGGAATCATTATAACACCAATATTAATTGAAATAAAAGCAAAAATTGTGAAATCTCAAATATGCTATAAAAATCCCCTATAGAATAGACTTTTCATTGCCCATTCCATAAGGGATACCTTTTAGGTCAAATCCTTAATTACTATAAACAACTTTTGGATCCCACTGTTAAATTCGTTGTGGAGTTGTTCTATTTTATCATTGGAACCCTCCGACAGTGCTTTTTGTAATTCGGATGCTGTGGCAGCCAGTTTTTTCGCACCGATATTTCCTGATCCGCCTTTGTTTTTATGGACGATCTGAATTGCTTCCCGGTAATCCTGAGCGTCGATTGCCTGTTTCAGTTCTGCAGAGACATCTTTAAACTCATTCCGGTATTCTTTCAGAATCAACTGATACAGATCCATATTATTCCCGATCCTTCTCAGTCCGTCCGCAGTATCGAGGATTTCAGCATCACCGTAAGGGCGATCTTCCGTTGAACCGGCCTCGGGATTTTCATCATTCGTCTGCTGATTCAGGATGTGCAGCAAGGTATCGATCAACTTTTCAGGATCAAATGGTTTACTGATATAATGATTGATCCCAACCCGTTTGCATTCCTCGTCAACTCCCGTTATGGCGTCTGCAGTCATTGCCACAATCGGCACATCCGGATTCAGTTTTCTGATTATGGCGGATGCTTCATACCCGTTCAAAACCGGCATATGAAGGTCCATAAGGATCAAATCGAGCTCTTCCTGGTGATCACGATAATAATCTGACCCTTCTTCCCCATTATCCGTCAGGCTGACTTGAAATCCTGCTTGTTCTAAAATTTCCTTCACGATAAATTGATTTGTTTTATTGTCCTCAACAACCAGCATATGATAAGCATTCTTGAATTGCAGATAGTCGCTTGCCTGAGTCGAAGTTGTCTTTTTTTCCAGCTCCGGTGTTTTTGCTTTAAAGATTTCCAGGATACCATTATAGAGGATCGAAGGGATAATCGGTTTTGTAATGCCGAAATCGATTCCGGCTTCCTCAATTTTTTGGAAAATGTCCTCTCTCATAAGCGGCACGATCATAATCACTTTCAGTTCTGATGAGATCAGTGGATTGCTTTTTATTTGTTTCACAAATTCCAGTCCATTCTCCAAAGGGGTATCAAAGTCGACGATAAGCAGTTGAAACGGTTTTGCATTCTCTCGATCGGAATTTGTTAACAAATCCATGGCTTTGGTTTCGGAACTCGCTAATCCTACCGGCATTCCGAAAGAGCTAAGATAACTCTCGATCAGATGCAAATCGGTGGCAGAATTATCAAATACAAGGGTTTTTATCCCCTGAAAATATATTACCGCTGTCCTTTGTTTCTCTTCCTTGTTCTTGATTTGATCAATTTCAAGGGTAAGCTTTAAAGTGAATGTTGATCCTTCCCCTTGGACACTGTCGACTTCAATTTCACCGCTCATGATTTCCGTCAGGCTTTTGACGATGGATAATCCGAGGCCTGTCCCTCCAAATCGTCTGTTGATGCTTGAATCACCCTGAGCAAACGGCATAAATAGCTGATCCACTTGTTCCTTTGACATTCCGATTCCAGTATCCTTGATACGAACTGCCAAATCGCAGGAATTCTCTTTCTTCTCAATTAAGTTTACCTCCAGGGAAACCTCCCCCACCGATGTAAATTTGACAGCATTGTTAATGATATTAATTAAAATC
>CAZTEH010000064.1:0-23186 GCA_964612345.1 uncultured Oscillospiraceae bacterium
TTTTATTAAATAAAATGACACAGGGCTCCCTATAAAGTAGCTTTTAAAACCTTATTTCGGGTTTTCATCCTGACCGATGACAAAACTGAAGGTGAATAACCTTGTTCAGCTTAATGACACGCTTGTGAAAATGTATGAGAAGGGGAATCCGGGCGACAGGATTTCCGTATTTCTTCCGAGCGAGAAAAGCGACTTCGAGCCCGAAAACATACCGATTTCAGTGGTATATGAGGATGATGATCTCCTGATCATCAACAAACAGCCGGGTTATGTGGTTCACCCCACAAAGGGCCATCCCTGCCACACCATGGCAAATGGAATCATGAATTATATGCTTGAGAATCAGAAGCACTTTAAGATCCGGTTTATCAACCGACTGGACATGGATACCTCCGGACTGCTGGCAATTGCAAAAAATTCCCACTGTCAGGACGATATGTCAAAGCAGATGGGCGATAACGGTGTGACTAAGAAATACATGGCGGTGGTGAAGGGAATCATTGCGGAAGAGGAAGGAACCATCGATCTGCCCATAGATAAGGAGCATGAGGATCATGTGAAACGTGCGGTGATCGAGGACGGATTCCAATCGGTAACCCATTACAAAGTTCTGGAACGGTTTGAAACGGGATATACCTTGGTGGAACTTGTACTGGAGACCGGGAGAACCCATCAGATCCGGGTTCATATGTCCCACATAGGCCATCCCATCGTCGGAGACGTGCTGTATGGAGAGGCTTCGGTCTGGCTGATTGAAAGGCAGGCGCTCCATGCAAGATATTTGTCCTTCCACCATCCAGTCACCCATCAGTTTATAGAGTTGGAAGCTCCGCTGCCTAAAGATATACAGGAGCTGTTGGAAAAACTGAGAGGAGCTCAGAAAATATAGAATTCGCGATTCACGAAAGTGACACACAATTAAATATCGACACATATTATATATTAATTTGTATTGGCAGTAGAAATCTATAACGTTCGAGATTTGCCTTTTTGCCCCAAGCTTGCTTGGCTAGGCAAAACGGACAGCAGCACAAGCGAAGCTTGAGCTGGAGTTCCGGAACGGAACGTTGTGATTTCTTTGCATAAGTTCGCCGACAATTTGTTTCACAAATTGGGCGAGCTAATAATAGATACATGGAGGTGTGTATAAGGTGGGCGATGAATTTAAACAATGCCTTGATAGAGACCGATTTGATAAGGGATGTTTTGAAAAGGATTGCAGACGCGATGATTGCAGACATGATGAAGGCATAAGCCATGAGCGTTCGGATGAGTGGGGTTTTGGAGAATGGATTCCCATTATCATCATCGTATTCCTGCTTTGTGGTGGAACGAACATATTCGGCGGTTTTGGTGGTTTTGGCGGCAGAGACGATTGTGATGATAACAATGGTTTTGGCGGCAGCTGGTTACTTATCCTTATTGTGATATTCCTGTTCATGGGAAATCAGAAAGACGGAAAGGGCTTTTTGGGCGGTATCTTCGGATAATTGCCGGAAAGTTAAAAAAAGGAACTGTAATTTTAAACATTACAGTTCCTTTTTTTGTTGGAACGAGGGTTGTTTAAGACTCTCCTAAGCATGAGTTGCGTATTAAACAACCATGTTTTTCCAATTTATTGACACCATATTTTTGCGACTATATAATAAGGCAAAGTTAAAAATAAAACAGCGTTGCATAATACGCAATAAAGGAGTTGAAACGCTTGAAGACCACTGGTGGTGAACTTGTTTTAAAGCATTTAGAAAAGGAGGGTGTGCCATATATTATCGGCATCCCCGGGCATGGCTGCTTAGGACTTTTTGATGCGATCAAAAAATCTCAGGATAATAATAAGATCCAATACATTCAGGTCAAGCATGAACAGTCGGCAGTACATATAGCGGATGGATATTATCGTGTTTCCGGAAATCCGTTGGCGGTTTTTACGTCAATTGGACCCGGAGCTTTAAATACTGCAATCGGTATGGGCACGGCATTTGTTGATTCTTCAGCAGTACTGCTTTTAACAGGAGATACGCATGTACATATGAAGGGAGTCGGGGTTTTACAGGAAATTGAAAGATATCAGGACTCAAATTTTATTAGGGCATTAGAGCCGTTATCCAAGCGTTGCTGGAGGGTTGAATCCGTTTCGCAGTTGCCGAGGATCATGAGAAGGGCGTTTAGCATGATGCTGAACGGAAGAAGCGGACCTGTCACGATTTCATTACCAATGGACGTCCAATCTCAGGAAATAGAATTTAATACTCCTGACCGGCCAAGCGATAAATTAGGGAAACCGGCTGGAGATATTACTGACATCGAACGTGCTATCGAGCTTATGAGAAATGCAAAAAGGCCGGTAATTTTAGCCGGAGGCGGTGCCTTGAGATCGAGATGTTCAGAAGCGCTGCAGGATCTGGCAGAACTTTGGGGAGCCGCTGTTGTTACGACAATGGCCGGTAAAAGTGCTTTCCCGGAGAATCATGTTTTATATGGATGGCATACCGGTTCAAAGGGAACGCCGGTTGGAATACAGTTGTGCAGAGAAGCAGACTTGATTCTTGCCTTAGGGACCAGATTTGCCGATGAGACGACCTGTTCTTATAAAGAAGGAGAAAGTTTTTGCTTTCCAGATACAAAACTTATTCATGTCGATATCGATCCGACTGAGCTTGGAAAAAATTATCGGTGCGATGTTGGTATTTTAGGAGATTTGAAGCTGGTTCTCATGCAGTTAACCGCAAGCTATAAAGAAAAAATATCGGATACGAAAGACTATTTGGATAACGATTACACGAATCATATTCTGAAACTGAAAGAAGAATGGCAGGCGTATTTAACGGATGTCCGTTCCGTTCAACTGGACAAAATAACAATCTCTCAACTGATCGGTGAATTGAATCAGTGTCTGCCTGAAAATGTAATCATTGCGTCATCATCAGGAAATACCCAGGCCCAGCTTTTTCAGGAATACTGCTTTACAGAACCATACACGAATCTTACAACAGGAGGCTTTTCTACAATGGGTTGGTCAATGCCCGCTGCGATCGGTGCAAAGCTTGCGAAACCGGATACGCCAGTAGTTGCCTTAATGGGAGACGGAGATTTTTTAATGGTCATGCAGGAATTGTCAACGATTGCGCAGTATGATATTCCGGTTATCGTGATTATGGCCAATAATTGCGGATGGATGGCCATAAAGGATCTGCAGACAGATATGCTTGGAATAGAAAGAACCTTTGGAAACGACTGGGAAAGGGATGGAAAAATATACTCGCCTGATTTTTGCTCCATCGCGGAAGCATTCGGTATTGATTCACAAAGAATCTCCCGTACGAATCAGGTGGCAGATGCTGTTAAGAAAGCTTTGGACAGTAATGGACCTGCATTTATCGAGGTAGAGGTCTACAGAGACCAGCCTTATTCGGGAGGGAAATCCTTTGGTTGGTGGGATGTTCCAATTCCGGCTTACCTGACAGAACGCAGAGCTAAGTATGATGAAGAAATGAAAAGCGAAACAATTTGAGCTTCAAAATAAATACGGAAAGGCAGGAAAGAAAAATGAGTAAAATTAAAGTTTGTGTTGTAGGTGTCGGACGTATCGCTACGCTGAATGTTATGGGTTATAAGGACCACCCTGATGCGGAGATCTATGCAGTATGCAGCAGAAGTAAGGAAAAGGCTGATCGGGCCGCTGAGGAATGGAAAGCGCAGAAGGTTTATACCGACTATGATGAGATGCTGAAGGACCCGGAAATCGATCTGATCGAACTCCTTGTTCCCCATAACCTTCATTGCGAAATGACGATCAAGGCCTGCAAAGCAGGAAAACATGTTTCCGTGCAAAAGCCGATGGCAATGTCTCTGGAAGAAGCGGACCGGATGATCGATGCGGCAAAAGATGCCGGAGTCAAGCTGAAGGTCTACGAAAACTTCATGTTTTATCCGCCATATGTGAAGGCGAAGCAGCTCATCGAGGAAGGCGTTATCGGAGAACCGATCACCATGAGATATAAAATGAACGCAGGCAAGCAGACCCTTGGCTGGAGCGTTGACGATGATACCTGGAAGTGGCGCATGGAAGAAGCCACCTGCGGGGGAGGCCCGTTGGTGTTTGATGACGGATATCATAAGTTCTCCATAGCGATGTATCTTATGGGAGAAGTCGAGAAGGTTAACGCATGGATCGATACGACGGATGTGATCCCGGGAGTGTTCTACGAGGATGCACCTTCCATGATCATGTGGAAATATAAAAATGCAAAGAAATATGGTTTTATGGATATCACCTACTCCGAGGACCTTGTAATCGATACGGATTACTACTCCTGCGATGAAAGAGTAGAAGTAACCGGGTCAAAGGGAGTGCTCTGGGTGACACGATGTACCGGTAAAATGCTCCAGATCCCGACGCTGGTGGTTTATCGGGACGGACAGCTTACGACTTATGAAGGATTACGGGATGACTGGGCAGACTCCTTTATCGATTCCACTTTGGATTTTATCGATGCGCTTAAAAATAACCGTGAACCAAAACTTACAGGGGAAGACGGCCGTGAAATATTGAAATTTGCATTGGCGGCGATTAAATCCTCCAAGGAAAACAGAGAAATTTACCTGGATGATTACCTGGATGAATGAGCTGAGAAATACTGCATTCCGACAGGAGGTTTGATATGAAGGATTACATAAATACAGAAAAACTGGAACGATTTGCGGCAGATATCAGGATACAGACCATCCTGATGTTTGCGAATGCAGGGTATGGCCATATCGGGGGCGCGATGTCAATTGCCGACGTATTGGCAGTGCTCTATGGCGGAGTCATGTCCATTGATCCTAAGAATCCGTCTTGGGAGGAAAGAGACCGATTCGTTTTATCGAAAGGTCACAGCGGGCCTTCTCTGTACGCAGCCCTTGCGCTGATAGGATATTTCCCGCTGGAGGAATTAAAGACACTGAATCAAGGCGGGACGAGACTTCCAAGTCATTGCGACCGGTTAAAGACGCCCGGAATCGATATGACAACAGGCTCTCTGGGGCAGGGGGTATCCAGCGCAATGGGTATCGCCATGGGAGTCAGGATGAAAGGGCTGGACAGTTATACTTATCTGATCGTCGGCGACGGAGAACTGCAGGAGGGTCAGGTCTGGGAAGGCGTTCAATTTGCAGCCCACCAGAAGCTTGATCATCTGATTGCCTTCGTCGATTATAATAAAAAGCAATTGGACGGTTGGGTGGACGACATTTGCGAACCCTTTGACATTTGTGGCAAATTCCGAAGCTTCGGCTGGCATGCCCAGATCGTGAAGGGCTATGATGTCAAAGAAATTTATCAGGCGATCACCCAAGCAAAGAAAGAAGCAGGGAAACCATCTATGATTGTTTTGGACACCATCAAGGGGAAAGGCTGCTCCTTTGCGGAAATCGCTGATTTTAACCATTATATGGTCATATCGGATGAAATGGCGGAGGAGTCAATCAAAGAGATCGAAAAGAATTTCAATTTGAACCGGTAAAGGAGTGAACCCAATGTACAGACTAGCAAAGGAACATAAAGAAGAGAAAGAAGCAATGCGTGATGTATATTGCAGAACTCTGATGCAACTAGCGGAAAATAATCCGTATGTCGTCTCTGTAGATGCGGACGTGATGCATTCCATGGGCACGCTGGAATTCCATAGGAACTATCCGTCCCAGGCCATCAACTGCGGAATCCAGGAGGCAAATGCGGTGGGTGTCAGTGCGGGGCTTTCCGTAACGGGATTCATTCCGTTTTTCCATACATTCAGCACCTTTGCTACGAGAAGGGTCTATGACCAGGTATTTCTGTCCTGTGCTTATTCCGGAGCAAATGTGAAGATCATAGGCGGAGACGCAGGAGTAACAACGGCGGTTAACGGCGGTACCCATATGCCCTTTGAAGATATGGGAATCATGAGAAATATTCCGGGAATGACCGTCATTGAGCCGACGGATTCCACCATGCTCAGGAGCATCGTACCGCAGATAGCGAATAATTTTGGCAACTTTTATATGCGGTTGTGCCGCAGAAGTGCCATAAAGATCTACGATGATAGCTCCGAATTTGAGGTCGGAAAAGCAGTTGTTCTAAAAGAGGGATCAGACGTTACGATTTTCTCCAATGGAATTATGGTACACGAAGCTTTGAAGGCATATGAAATGCTTGAGAAGCAAAACATTCATGCGAGGGTTGTCGACATGTTTACCCTCAAGCCGGTGGATGCGGACTGTATCATTGAAAGTGCGAAATTGACGGGGGCCGTGGTTGCCGTTGAGAATCATAATATTATCAATGGACTGGGTTCTGCGGTTGCAGAGGTTCTTTCCGAGCATTATCCCGTTCCCTTGGAACGTGTGGGTGTCCGGGATGAATTCGGCGAAGTCGGAGACCAGAACTATCTGATGGAACGCTATGGGCTTACGGCAGAGGAAATCTATCGAAAAGCAACCAGGGCTATTGAAAGAAAAAAATGATTAAAGAGGGGAGGTTTGATCGATGAAAATTGCAGTGATCAATGAAGTGAGCGCTTCGCAAAGAAATGCTGATATTATGACAGCATTAAATAAATACGACCATGTGATTTATAATTTGGGCATGACCAGCCCGGATCAAAAGCCTGAATTGACCTATATCCATACTGGGTTGATGGCCGGAATCCTGCTGAATATGAAAATTGTAGATTTTGTGGTAGGAGGCTGCGGAACCGGTCAGGGATTTCTAAATTCCGCTATGCAGTATCCGGGGGTATTCTGTGGTCTTATCTCCGACCCTTTGGATGCCTGGTTATTTTCTCAGATAAATGGGGGGAATTGTATTTCGTTGCCTTTGAATAAAGGGTATGGCTGGGCAGCAGACATAAATCTGCAGTTTGTTTTTGAGAAGCTGTTTGATAATGAAATGGGAGCCGGATATCCGGAACAAAGAAAAGAGAGTCAAAAGCTGAGCAGAAATAAGCTGAAAGAAATATCCCAATTTACGCACAAAAGCATTGATGAGATTCTTGAATCAACGGATAAAAACGTATTGGCCCAGTTAGCGCAATCAGATCATTTCTTAGAAGCGATTGCGAATCATTCCAATAACGGAAGAGATCTATTGAAACATTTTGATAAGTGTTTTGGTTAAATTGAGTATAAAAACTTTAATAATGAAGGAGTTATGAACGATGATACAATCACTTGACCGAGGGTTGGAAATATTATTTATCCTTGCCGAAAATAAAAGCAGAGGTGTGACGGAACTTGCCGAGGATCTGAAGGTTAATAAAAGTACCGTTTTTCGTTTGCTGGAAACGATGGAAAAACGCGACCTGGTTCAGCAGGATGAAGTCACTGCCAAGTATCGTTTGGGAATCGGGCTTTTACATATCAGTGAAGGTCTCGTTAAAAATCTTGATGTAATCAATATTTCCAAACCGACATTAAAGCAGCTTATGGACAGTACGAAAGAGAGTGCTCACCTGTGTACCTTTACAAATGATAAAGTCTACGTGGTGGATCAGGTGAAAAGCAATTATCCCATGAAGGTTTCTGCAGCAATAGGGCATGAAGAGCCGATCCACTGTTCTTCCGTAGGGAAATGCATCCTGGCTTATTTAGCGGAAGAAAAAAGGAACAAAATTTTAGATGAGGTCCAATTTATTCCTTATACCGAGAAAACGAAGACTTCCAAAGAGGCACTGGTCGAAGAATTGAAGCAAATACGGAAAAATGGTTACGCCTTGGATGATGAAGAATTGAGCGTAGGGGTATGCTGTATTGCGGCTCCGATCTATAACCATAAAGGAGAAGTTAAGAACTGTATCGGCATTTCAGGACCTTCCGCCCGTATCCGCTTGGAAAATATAGATTCCTATATCAATAAACTCAAAATCGCTGCAAGCAATATCTCCCACAATATGGGATATCGATATCAAAAATGATTTCTATTATAAGTTTTATGAAAAGGAGACCGGATCAATGAGAAAAGCGTTTCTATGCCCTTCAAAATATGTTCAGGGTGAAAATGAACTGTTGAACCTTGGTTATTTTGTCAGCACATTTGGGAAATCGGCCCTTCTGATCGCTCATGCGGACGATGTTGCTCGAGTGAAGTCGCAGCTGGAAGCTACTGCTGAAAAATTTGATATTACATTTATTGAAAGCAATTTTGTCGGAGAGTGTTCACGTCAGGAAGTTGCTAGACTTCAGGAAGTTGCGTCAAAAAATAACTGCGACTGTACGATCGGACTAGGCGGAGGCAAGGCAATCGATACTGCGAAATGCGTTGCACAGGGTCATGCCCTGATCATCGTACCAACCATAGCTGCAACGGATGCTCCCACCAGTCATTCTGCCGTTCTCTACACAACAGATGGTGCCTTTAATGATTATGCCTATTTCAAACAAAATCCCAGTGTTGTCCTCATTGACACCACCGTTATTGCAAAAGCACCGACACGGTTTCTGGTTTCCGGTATGGGTGATGCACTTTCTACCTATTTCGAGGCCAGAGCCACCAGCAGAGCCTTTTCCAATGTGAATGCCGGATTACCCTGCGGTTATCGTGAGGGTTTCACTGAACCGGCAAAGTCAACGAAAACAGCCTTGGCACTTGCGACGCTTTGCTATAGAACCCTGATCGAAGATGGGATAAAAGCAAAACGATCCTGTGAATGCAATGCAGTGACTCCCGCTCTGGAAAATATCATTGAAGCGAACATTCTCCTTTCCGGTCTGGGCTTTGAAAGCGGTGGTCTTGCTGCAGCGCATGCAATACACGATGGCTTGACCATCCTGGAAGGTACCCATAAATATTTTCATGGTGAAAAGGTGGCATTTGGTACCTTAGCACAGTTGATTTTAGAAAATGCGCCAACGGAAGAAATCGAAGAAGTTTTAAATTTCTGTATTGAGGTAGGGCTGCCGGTATGTCTTTCAGACATAGGGGTTGATGAAATATCAGATGAGGAACTCATGCGAGTGGCCGAAAAAGCTTGCATCCCCGAGGAATCGATTCATTCCATGCCATTCCCGGTAACTGCGAAATCCGTTGCAGCAGCCATCATTGCAGCAGATAAAATAGGAAGTTTGTGGCGGAGGGAAAAATGAAAAAAATTATAAATCTAGTTGATCAAGCTGTCAGCGAAATGTGTAAAGGAATTGTGGCGGCAAATCCGGATCTAATCCTGGATGAACGGTATAAGATCATAAAACGTAAGATGATCGATCCAAACAAGGTTGCGCTTATTTCAGGCGGAGGCAGTGGCCATGAGCCGGCACATGCCGGATTTGTCGGTGAGGGAATGCTCAGTGCAGCGGTATGCGGAGATGTATTTGCTTCCCCGTCAACGATGCAGGTATTCAATGCGATTCAACAGACTCGAACTTCAAAAGGTACTCTGCTGATCATAAAAAATTATTCCGGTGATTGTATGAATTTTGATGCAGCAGTCGAGATGGCGGAGGACGAAGATATAATTGTTGAAAGAGTTTATGTCAACGATGATATCGCAGTGGAGGACAGTCTCTACACAGTGGGACGCCGTGGAGTAGCTGGAACACTGTTTGTTCATAAGATCGCAGGCGCAGCCGCTGCTGCGGGAAAAGAGCTCAGTGAAGTAAAGCGTATTGCTCTTAAAACCATAGAATCGGTAAAATCGATCGGTGTTGCGCTGACATCCTGTACCGTACCTGCAAAAGGTTCTCCCACTTTCGATTTAGGAGAAAATGAACTGGAATTCGGTGTCGGCATACACGGCGAGCCTGGTATCAAACGTAGGAATATGTGCAGCTCAGCAGAGCTGGCGGACGAAATGCTTAGCAAATTGTTATCTGAAACAGGACTTTCCGGAGGTCATACATGCGCTGTGATGGTGAATGGATTGGGTGCTACTCCGCTCATGGAGCTGTGCATCCAGTACCATGATGTCGAAAAGATATTGACCGGAAAGAAGATAGCCATACATAAAGCTTTTGTTGGAAACTACATGACTTCACTTGATATGAGCGGATTTTCCATCACGCTTCTGCGCCTTGACGATGAACTCAAAGCCTTACTGGACGCACCGGCTGATACTGCGGCTATGAAGGTATAACGAAAATTAATGAGGTAGTTAAAATGAGCATAACAACAGATAATGTGAAAAAGCTTATCGAAAAGCTTTCTGAAATTATAATACAGAATGAAGTTCACTTTTGCCAGCTTGATTCTGCTGCAGGTGACGGTGACTTTGGAATGTCGCTTGCAAAAGGATTTCGTGAGGTTCAGAGACAAATTGAAGAGATTGACAGCAGCTCGACTCAAAGGTTCCTGCGAGAATGCTCTCTGATTATTTCCGAATTCTGCGGAGGTGCATCGGGGCCAATTTGGGGTTCCGCTTTTGCTGCAGCGGCAAATTCCGTAAAGGGGAAAGATGATCTGGAGCTCAGAGATATCGTTCCAATGTTTGAGGAGGCGGTAGCCGCTATTCAAAAACGCGGCGGTGCGAAACCGGGCGACAAAACCTTGCTTGATGCATTGATTCCTGCGACAGCTGCATTGAAGGAATTTGAAATGGCTGGAAAATCAATGAGAGCCGCCTTTGAAGAAGCTGCGAAAAAGGCGGAAGAGGGGGCGAAAGCCACTCGAAATATGATCGCCTCAAAAGGGCGCGCCTCTTACGTCGGGGACCGCAGCCTGAACTATCCGGATGCGGGAGCGGAAGCGATCAGTATTATTTTAAAGACAATACTGATGGAAAACAACAGTACGTAATTATTTGAACGGCACTTGTCTGGTATCAAGACAAGTTTAAAATAAACCGTTTAGGCCGAATAAATGGTAAAATTAAAAGATTGAGAAGGAGAAAATCAATGAGAAAAAGGAAGATAATGCCACTACTTTTAACGGTGCTCCTGATCTTATGCATGGTCGTTATGACCGCATGTTCCGGTGGAAGCGAACAAACATCGTCGGAAGAGGATGCGGCTGCAGATGACCAGATTGTAATCGGAGCGTGCATGCAAGGAAATCAGAGCGGATTTATTCGTTACATAACCAGTGGTATGTACGAATATCAGAAGGCTTCTGCCCCAGACGTTGATCTACAGGTCGCGTTCGCGGACGATGATGCGGCAAAACAGCAGGGACAGATCGAGAACTTTGTTGCGCAGGGAGTTGATGCGATTATACTGAACCCGGTTGATAAGGTTCAGAGCGCTGCTGCTGTTGATTTTGCAGCAGAAGCAGGCATACCGGTCATCACTGTCAACACCACATCGGATAGTGAAAACGTTACGGCACATGTCGGTTCCGATGATATTGAGGCAGGGCGAATGCAGATGGAACAGCTGCTTTCGTCAGCTGGGAAAAATCCACGAGTAGCTTATGTTAATGCGGTTCTGGGACATTCGGCTCAGGTGGCTCGTGAGCAAGCGTATCTGGAAGTACTGAAAGAGCATCCTGAAGCAACGCTGGTCGTGCAGAACACTGCTGAATGGTCAGGAGATAAGGCCTTACAGCTTGTTGAAAACTGGATTCAGACGTATCCAAACGGGATCGACATCATCGCATGTGAGGCTGATTGCCAATTGGTTGGAGTAATTACAGCAGTTGAAGATGCAGGCTTGCAGGGTAAAATTCTATTGGGCGGTATGGATTGTGATATGCCCGTAATGGAAAAGATAAAAGCAGGAGTGGTCAACTGTTCCATTTGGCAGGATGGTCTCGGACAGGGTGAGAACGCCCTTCGTGTTGCCATTGATGCGGCACAGGGGAAAGAAGTATCAGATTTCATGATTCCATTTGAAACCTGTACAAAGGATAACGTTGATGCTTATATCGAAAAAGCAAAAGCACGTGATGAAATATCCAGCAAATATTTTTAAGGTAATTAGCTTTAAATAAGAATGCAAGGTATAATTGCAGGGAAATCAATCCCCTGCAATTATACCGAATTGCACCGTATGATCTAGAAATAAAAGTAAGTGTTATATGCTTTTATGAAAGGAGACTCCTTGTGGGCAATAATATTATTCTTGAAATGAAAAACATCGATAAGCGTTTTGGCGGAGTTCATGCATTGGATCATGTGAATTTTACTCTGAAACGCGGCGAAGTTCACGCGCTTGTTGGCGAAAACGGTGCCGGAAAGTCAACGCTGATGAAGCTATTGATCGGGTTATATAAACCAGATTTAGGAGAAATCTTATTCGACGGAGAAAAAATTGATTTTAAATCGGTTAAGGATGCCCAGGATATTGGTATCAGTATGATATTTCAAGAGTTCAACCAGGTAAAAGTGATGTCCGTAATGGAAAATATTTTTCTTGGCAGGGAACCGAAAACAAAAAGTGGCGCTGTAGATTTTAAGAAAATGTATAACGAATCAAAAGCTTTGCTTAAGGAACTGGGTCTCGATCTTGACCCAAAAACTCGCATTCTTGATTTGACCGTAGCGAAACATCAATTGGTGGAAATTGTGAAGGCGATTTCTTTAAATGCTAAGATAATAATTATGGATGAGCCCACATCGGCTCTGAGCCAGAATGAGATAGAGTATCTGCTGACAATGGTGCGTGCGCTGCGCGCGCAGGGCAAAGCCATCGTCTATATCTCCCATAAAATGGAAGAGATTTTTAATGTATGCGATTCAGTTACAGTGCTAAGAGATGGGAAATTCATTTACACCGGCAAAGTTTCTGAAGTAACAGAAAAGGATTTGATCCGTATGATGGTGGATCGTGAGGTAAGTGAGCTTTTCCCAAAGCAGAAAAGCCAGATTGGGGATGTTTTGCTTCAGGTTAAGAATCTATCGGTAGCGGGGAAGTTTGAGAATGTAAGCTTTGACTTGCGAAAAGGTGAAATTCTAGGTGTTGCAGGTCTGATGGGTGCAGGACGCACCGAATTGATGGAGACAATCGTTGGCGCACGCCGGCCCGACAAAGGGGAAATCTATCTACACGGTGAAAAGATCATCAACCGAATGCCCGGTGATGCTATTCGCAGGGGTATTGCAATGGTTTCGGAGGACAGAAAGAGGAACGGGGTGTTCCTGAAATTAAATGTTAAGGATAATATCCTCATGTC
The DNA here is from genome assembly GCA_964612345.1 of uncultured Oscillospiraceae bacterium. Classification (GTDB taxonomy): domain Bacteria; phylum Bacillota; class Clostridia; order Peptostreptococcales; family Anaerovoracaceae; genus Anoxybacterium. Next base: position 13,058 of record CAZTEH010000064.1, read on the forward strand.
TTCGCTGAATAAATGTTTAAAAGGACCATCGATCAGCAGAAAAATGGAAAAAAAGTGTTTCGACGAATATCGAGAGAAGCTCGAAATAAAATGCAGCTCTGCAACTCAAATTTGTCAGAATTTATCCGGCGGCAATCAACAAAAGGTAGCCGTATCACGGGTGCTGAATTCAGATCCCGAGATCATTATCCTTGATGAACCAACACGCGGAATTGATGTAAAAACAAAATCCGAGATTCATCGCCTGATGTCTACGCTTGCAAGTACAGGAAAAGCAGTTCTTATGGTTTCATCGGAACTTCCAGAAATATTAGGTATGAGTGATCGTATTTTGGTACTGCATGAAGGAATCATGACCGGAATTTTAAACCGTGAAGAAGCAACTGCCGACAAGATTATGGAGCTGGCGGTAGCAACCAATAAGGAGGAGTAAGACATGTCTGACTTTAAGCGTTCAAATGTTGCATTGCACTTAAAAAGTTTTAGCTGTAAACAATTCATTAACAATAATGGGATGGCCATAGCCTTTATCATAATTGTGATTTTTCTTTCCTTCGCATCCCCAAATTTTCTTAAGACAGCGAATATCATTAATATTCTAAGACAAGTGTCTTGCATAGGCATTGCAACATTAGGGGTCGGTATTTTGATTATTATGAATCAGATCGACCTGGCCATCGGTTCAACCTTTGCTTTGACTGGCATTATTGCAGGACTGACCGTTTCAACCGGTGCCGGCGGCATGGGGCTGAATCCGATTCTTGGTTACGCAGCCGGTATCGCAACCGCCCTGGCAATCGCTTATCTTAGCGGACTTGTGGTCGCAAAGGCCCGAATCCCGGCTTTCATTGTAACGATGGGAACGATGTCCATCGGACGAGGCCTGGCTTTAATCTTTGCACACGGTATGCCAATCGGTAATTTCCCTTCAGGATTTACCTATTTGGGAACGAAGTCATTTGGACCGGTACCTTGGACGATTGTTATTTTTATCTTAATGATTGTAATCGTGTGGTATATCATGGAAAAGCGCCCGCTTGGAAGGTATATCTATGCAATCGGCAGTAATGAAGACGCTGCGCGCGCTGCGGGAATCAATGTTGATCAGGTCAAATTGAAGGCATATCTGATCGAAGGTGCCTTAGTCGGACTGGCCGGTACCGTTCTGGCTGCGCGCATAAAGTCTGCTGCTCCAACAATGGGAATGGGTTATGAGCTTGATGCCATAGCCGGCGCTATCATTGGCGGTGTCAGCTTCAATGGCGGTATCGGAAAAGTCGGAGGTATGGTTCTTGGAGCTCTTTTGATCGGCGTTATCAATAACGGCATGGATTTGCTTGGAGTTGAAGCTTTTTATAAACAAGTGGTTAAGGGCAGCATTATCATCATAGCAGTGCTGATCGACCGGAAACGTTCGGGCCGTGCATAGTCACCCTTAAAATTCATCATAATGGAAGCTTGATTAAATCCCTTATTCGACGGTATTAATGAATTTCAAGGATTCTGCCATACCTGAAATCGGGGATTTTACTATATTTCTGAGAAAAAATTCAACAATATTTTGTTTAGATTGCCTTGACTGAGACAAATCCGAGTAGTACAATATATTAATATCTAATTTTTTACACATAAATTTGTGTTAAATAAACAAATAAAATCGCTATAAATTATCATGAATATACAAAGGAGTGAATCAAAAATGGCAAAAATTTATTATCAGAGTGATTGTAACCTGGCATTATTAGACGGTAAAACCGTTGCGATTATAGGTTATGGAAGCCAGGGTCATGCCCATGCGTTAAACCTTCAGGAAAGCGGTGTTAAGGTAATCGTTGGATTGTATGAAGGCAGCAAATCCTGGGCTCAGGCGGAAGCAGCAGGTTTAAAAGTTGCCACTGCAGCAGATGCAGCAAAAGCTGCGGATATCATTATGATCCTGGTACCGGATGAAAAACAGGCTGACATTTATACAAACAGCATTAAGCCGCATCTCAAGGAAGGTAAAGTTCTGGCTTTTGCTCACGGATTCAATATTCACTTCCAGCAGATCACGCCACCGGCCGATGTTGACGTTATCATGATCGCGCCAAAGGGACCCGGACATACGGTAAGAAGTGAATATGTTGCAGGAAAAGGTGTTCCTTGCTTAATTGCAATTCATCAGGATGCATCCGGAAAAGCGACGGATATCGGTCTTGCTTATGCAGCGGGTATCGGCGGATCCAGAGCTGGTGTTTTGGAAACCACTTTCAGGCAGGAAACAGAAACCGATTTGTTTGGTGAACAGGCAGTTCTCTGCGGCGGCGTTACCGCTTTAATGGAAGCTGGCTTTGAAACGCTAGTGGAAGCCGGTTACGATCCCCAGAACGCATACTTTGAATGTATTCATGAGATGAAGCTCATCGTTGACCTGATTTATCAGGGCGGTTTCTCCAGAATGAGATATTCTGTTTCCGATACAGCGGAATACGGTGATTATGAAACAGGTAAGAGAATTATCACAGAAGAAACCAAAAAGGAAATGAAGAAGGTGCTTTCTGAGATTCAGGACGGTACTTTTGCGAGAAATTGGATCACCGAAAACAAAGTCGGCCGTCCGCACTTCCTGGCAACCAGAAGGATCAAGACGGAGCATGAACTTGAAAAAGTAGGAAAAGAACTGAGAAAGATGTATTCATGGAATGATGAAAAATAGAAACAGGTGAGATTATGCAGTTAAAGGGATCGAAAATAATAATGGAATGTCTGATGGAGCAGAAGGTGGAAACCATATTCGGATATCCAGGCGGACAGATTATGCCGCTTTATGATGCTCTGTACGACTACCAGGACAGAATCAATCACATATTAACCAGCCATGAGCAGGGTGCAACCCATGCTGCGGATGGCTATGCCCGTTCTACCGGCAAGGTGGGAGTTTGTTTTGCAACCAGCGGACCCGGCGCAACCAATACGGTAACCGGTATTGCGACAGCATATATGGATTCAAGCCCAATGGTGGTTATTACCGGTCAGGTCCCTATCAGCTCGATTGGAAAGGATTCCTTCCAGGAGGTCGACATCGTCGGCATCACTTTACCGATCACAAAGCATAGTTTCTTCTGCAGGACGGTAGACGAATTGGCTCCCAACATCAGAAACGCATTTCGAATCGCTGCAAGCGGAAGACCGGGACCTGATCTTATCGATGTACCAAAAAATCTCTTTGTTGAGCTTGGTGAAAATGAACCTGGCCATCAGAACGAAATCGTCTGGTGCTGGCCTCCTCCCAATATGGACGTTATTAAGTCCCTCGCGGAAGAAATCAACGCTGCCGAAAAGCCGGTTATCTATGCCGGCGGCGGTGTGATCATCGGGGAAGCATCCGGTGAATTGACCAGGCTTGCGGAAAAGGCCGGGATTCCGGTTATAACGACCCTGATGAGCATGGGTTCTTTCGACAGAAGGAATCCACTATCTCTGGGCATGGTCGGCATGCATGGTCAGAAGGAAGCCAATATGGCAGTTCATCACAGCGATTTGATCATTGCGATCGGAGCAAGATTCAGCGACCGCGTAACCGGAGATACCACCAGATTCGCAAGAGGGGCAAAAATCATACATATCGATATCGATTCTTCCGAATTCGGAAAGAATATGCGGTTTGACTATTGCGTGAACTGTGATGTGAAAAGTGCACTGAATGCGCTGATTCCGATGATAAAGGAAATGGATCGATCGGAATGGAACGAGAGGATCGCTTCCTGGAAAAAGAAGAAGAAGGAAAGCGGAAATACGCTGAATTCAGACAATCTTTATGAAACGATCAATGAAGTATTGGGTGATGACGTCATTGTGGCTACGGACGTAGGGCAGCATCAAATGTGGACCGCACAGAAATGGCCGTTCCGGAAGCCAAGAACCTTTATCACGTCCGGCGGCTTAGGGACCATGGGTTTTGGACTGGGGGCTGCAATCGGCGCCCAGATTGGGAATCCGGATAAAAGGGTAATTCACATCAGTGGAGACGGCAGTTTCCGTATGAATATGAACGAGTTGGCGACCGTATCGGCGCAAAAGCTTCCGATCATCACCGTGATCGTAAATAACCATACACTTGGAATGGTAAGACAGTGGCAAAAACTGTTTTTTAATCAAAGATATTCTGCTACCGATTTGCCAGATGTCATAGAATATGATAAACTGGCATCAGCGTTTGGACTTTCCGGATGCCTGGTAAAGGATCGTGCCGGCTTAAAAAAGGCTTTGGAGGATGCAAAAAACTCCAATAGGGGAACCGTGATCGCATGCGAAATTTTTATTGATGAAAACGTAGCTCCGATTGTCCCGCCGGGTGAGGCCATTAATAACCAGTTGCTTACAGAAACGTTGGTGTAATCATTGAATCAAATCAATAATAAAAAAGAATATGAGCAAGGGATTGCATTTGCAATCCTTTGCGCTGTATTGTGGGGATTTTTACCTATCTATTGGAAAGCCTTGGTTCCGATCAATCCTGTACTCATTTTATTATACAGAATTGTACTTGCCTTTGGTTTTGCGTTAATTCTTGCCCTCTACTTCTACAAATGGGACGGTATCATCAAGCCCTTGAAAGAGAAGGGGATCGCTCGGACTTTTTTTCTGGCAGGTATCCTGATCTCCTTCAATTGGGGGACCTATATCTGGGCTGTCAGTACGAATCATATCATACAGACCTGCATCGGGTATTATATTGAACCTTTATTCGTCTGTATTTTCGGGATTTTTCTCTTTAAGGAGAAGCTGAACAAGTATAAGCTGACCGCCTTTCTTTTGGCATGCGGAGGAGTCGTCGTCATTCTGATCTATTATCATGAAGTACCGATCATTGCTCTGAGCCTTGCCCTAAGCTTTGCATCCTATGCTGCTATTAAAAGAAAGTACCGGCTGGACGCAGTTCTGGCGCTGCTTTATGAAACCATGTTTCTGGTTCCTTTTGCCCTGGCTGCTATATTGTTTTTCGAGTTCACAGGAAGGGGAGCGGTGGCAAATGCAGAGCCGTTTCAGTGGGGTCTGCTTGCATTGGCCGGTATCCTGACGGGAACGCCTTTATTGTTGTTTGCCATGGCTGCCAACCGGATCAGTATGATCACTCTCGGTATTACAGAGTATATATCTCCATCGATCACATTGCTGCTGGGCATTTTTGTATTCAGAGAACCGTTTGATAAAATACAGCTGATTACCTTTGGCATTATCTGGGTCGGACTTGTAATATTCACCGTTGGAGAAATCAAAGAAAGCAGGGCAAAGACGGATGAGCAAGTATAAAATTTCAACGATAAATATTGCTTTTCTCTATGTCGGCACCTTGATGGGTGCCGGTTTTGCTTCGGGCAGGGAAATTTGGCAGTTTTTCGGCGTTTTTGGTGAGCAAAGCTATCTGGCCGTGCTCATGGTTACCGCTCTTTTTGTTCTTTTTGGAATGATGACGGTTAAAATCAGTAATGCGCTTCAGACTACCGATATCGGCAAAATCATCATGCCCTTTGAAAATATCTATCTGGAGAGTATCTTCGGATATATGATTGCGGCGATTTTATTTATCGTATATATTGTCATGGCTGCGGCAGGCGGAGCGTTGTTTCAAGAACAATTTGGAATACACAGAGTGTTTGGCGGCATCCTTTTGATGCTGATGGTCATCGCCACAACCTTGGGTGGCTTTGAAAGGATTTCAAAGAATTTTAAATACATCATCCCCGTTTTGCTCATCGTTGTTTTTCTGGTATGCTTCAATATAATTTTTCGTCAGCTGCCTACCCCCGGAAGGGACGTTCCAATTGAAATCAGCCCCATGACGCCAAATTGGTATGCAGCTGCGGTGGTTTATATCTCCTATAATATGCTTGCAGGTATTCCAATCCTGGCAAACAGTACGAGCAGGACGAAAACTTATAAAACCGCATTGCGCGGCGCTGCGTTGGGAGGTCTTCTGCTTGGTTTGTCGGCATTGATTATGGATCTTGCCATGCTGACGGATGCAGGCTTATCCTCAGAAAGTGTACTGCCCATACTGTCCCTGTCCGGAAAACTTTCGGACTGGGTTCGATGGATTTACGCGGCGTTATTGCTGTTCGCTGTTTACTCTTCCGCTACCAGCAATTTCTATGGGTTCACAACAAAGATAAAGGAAGGACGAAACAAGAAAAGATTGATCATTCTTGCCGCCGTCATCGGTTTTCTTTTAAGTCTCTTCGGCTTTGCCGAAATTATAGCATTCGTACTGCCGGTTGAAGGATACTGCGGCCTGCTGTTCCTGATCGCTATGACAGCTCATTATTTCCGAATCCGGAAATCGGAAATAGACGGAAAAAATAAAAACGAAAGATTCCGATATGCAGATGGAATCATAAGAGTAACTGCCGGAGTCGGAGGAGAAGCCCTGCTGATGATCGGTTCGGAAAAAACAGCTCTGATTGACTGCGGTATGGCATACTGCGGGGAAGCTTTGGCTGAAAATATAAAAAAGGAATTGGGAGAAAGACCGCTCGATTACGTGCTAATAACCCATACGCATTATGATCATATTGCCGGATTGCCTTATTTAAGAAGGGTATGGCCTGATTTGATTTCATACGGGGCGGAATACGGAAAAAAAGTACTGATGAAGGATTCTGCATTGAAGCAGATTGAAATCCTGTCAAAGTCAGCATGGATAAACTATTCCGGTCAAAAAACCAAACCGGCTGTTCTGATGGCAGGTTTAAAAATTGATCGCGCTATTTGTGAAAAGGATATCATTTCCTTGGGTAACAAAGAGATCCATGTTTTTGAAACGCCGGGGCATACAAACTGCTCATTGACTTTCCTTTTGGAACCGGAAAAAATTCTCTTGCCGAGCGAAACGATAGGCGTTTATGCAGGGGATGGATTGATGCTCACCGGTATGGTCAAGAGCTGCCGTGAAACAATCGAATCCATTGAAAAATGCAGGAATATTAAAGCAAAACAAATCATTTCGCCTCACTTCGGACTGGTTACGGATTGCGATATACAAGACTATTGGGATCTTGCGCTTGAGTCCGTAAACCGAAACTTAGATTTTATTTTTGAAAAGGTCAGAGAGGGTGCATTATTCGAAGAGATACTGGAAGAATATACAAAAGAATTCTATATTGATACGGTATCAAAGGAACAGCCAAGGGAAGCATTTCTATTAAATGCACAGCACATGATCCACAATGTTTTAAAGGAATTTAAAGAGGTATAATAGAAAATGCAAGCCCAACATTGTCTGAAAATTCAATGTATTTGAGCAATTCACCCTTCCGTTGGCGTGACGGAAAAGTATACAAAATACACCTGCATTTTTGTCGAAATAGTATTTGACAATATATTAACAATAAGTTAAAGTGTATTCTATAGAATTAAGATAACTTTAGTATGATGAATATTGAAAGCATTACCAAGTAGGAGGAAAACGAAAAATGGATTTTAAATTATCAAAAACACATTTACTTCAGCAGGAATTATTCCGTCGATTTGCGGAAAATGAAATAAAGCCAATTGCAGAAGAGATGGACGAAACAGAAGTGTTCGATTTGGATCTTGTTAAGAAGCTTCTTCGATATGGACTGATGGGAATCCCATATTCAAGAGATTACGGCGGAGTAGGCGGGGATTATCTTGGCTATGCTCTTTGCATGGAAGAGGTCTCAAAAGTGGATGCCAGCACAGGAATCACCATTTCCGTACACACTTCACTTGCTTGCTCTTGTATCGACGGCTTTGGCACAGAAGAACAGAAACAGAAATTCTTAAGGCCATTGGTAGACGGATCGAAAGTAGGCTGCTTTGGACTGACAGAGCCGAATGCCGGAACCGATGCTGCAGGACAGCAGACGAAGGCAGTTCTTAACGGAGATCATTACATTATCAACGGTACAAAAATATTTACAACCAATTCCGGATTTGCAGATACATTTGTAGTATTCGCTATGACAGATAAGTCACAGGGAACAAAAGGGATCTCCGCATTCGTGATCGATCGGGATATGCCTGGTGTTAAGGTTGGACAACAAATTAAAAGAATGGGTATCCGAGCTGCTTCCAACTGTGAAGTCAGTTATGAAAACGTTATAGTTCCAGTAGAAAACCGTCTTGGAAAAGAAGGTGCTGGATTTAAAATTGCTATGAAGGCTCTTGACGGCGGAAGAATCGGTATCGCTGCTCAGTCAGTTGGTATCGCTCAGGGCGCATTAAACGAAGCGATTAAATATGTAAAAGAAAGAAAGCAGTTTGGAAAGAGAATTTCTTCCTTCCAGAACACACAGTTCAAGGTTGCTGAACTTCAGACAAAGATTGATGCTGCAAGACTTATGACCTGGAGAGCAGCTGTTACAAAGGACGAAGGTGGAAACTACGGTCCAGAAGCTGCCATGGCTAAATTGTTTGCGTCCGAGATGGTTAACGATGTTACAAGAGCTTGCGTGCAGCTCATGGGCGGATATGGCTATTGCAGAGAATATCCGGTAGAACGAATGATGAGAGATGCGAAGATTACCGAAATCTACGAGGGTACTTCCGAAGCTATGAAGATGGTTATTGCCGGTTCGATGAAAATCAGCTAATCAAAATGTTGTACGACAAAAACCTATGAATCTTCGATTCATGATTTTTCAGCATAAATTCTGCCGCGCGGCGCTAAAGCGCCGGGCAGAATGTTAAAAGGAGGAAATAAGATGAAAATCGTTGTATGTATAAAACAAGTACCAGACACCAATGAAGTGAAGCTCGATCCGGTAACAAATACACTGATCCGAGAAGGAGTACCGAGCATCATCAACCACGATGACAAATCGGGAATCGAGGCTGCGCTGCAGCTTAAGGAAAAAGTAGGCGGAACCGTTACCGTAGTATGTATGGGACCACCTCAGGCAGACGTTGCCCTAAGGGAAGCACTTGCTATGGGCTGCGATGAAGCAGTACTGGTATCCGCAAGAGAATTCGGCGGATCCGATACATGGGCAACCGCAGTGATCATCGCCGCTGCACTGGAGAAGATCGGTTACGATCTGGTGATCACAGGCCGTCAGGCGATCGACGGAGATACCGCACAGGTAGGCCCTCAGATTGCAGAAAACCTTCATATCCCGCAGGTATCCTATGCGGAGGAAGTAACGGTAGAAGGTGACAACATCATCGTAAAGAGACAGTTTGAGGATCGATATCATATCATTGAAGTCAAGACGCCTTGTCTGTTAACAGCACTTCAGGAATTGGCAGCACCAAGGTACATGCATGCCAGAGGAATTGTGGAAGCATATGAAAAGGAAATCAAAGTATTTGGATATGAAGATTTGAAAGATTCCCTCAAACTGGAAGATATCGGATTAAAGGGTTCCCCAACCAATGTATTCAAGTCCTTTACAAAGCAGGCAAAAGGCCTGGGAACACTGCATGCAGACTTAAGCGTGGATGAAGCAGTTAAAATTATCATTGATAAGATGGAAGAAAGACATATCATCTGATAAGCTTACTAAATTTGCCCACAGCGTTGTTGCGCTTCTCGCGTTCGGTGCTCACGTACGTGAAGTACGTTCCGCTCTCACTTAGTCGCGCGCCTAACTGTGAACAAATTTTTCGGCGCTAATTAATTAGATTAGAATTATAAGGAGGAAACCTTAAATGAGTAAAGATATATATGTAGTAGTGGAGCAAAGAGATGGCCATATCGCAAAGGTTGGTTTGGAACTGATCGGCGAAGCCACAAAGCTTGCTGCTGATTTAGGCCAGAAGGTTGTTGGAATCCTGCTGGGAGATAAAATCAAAGAGAAGGCACAGGGCTTAATCGAATACGGTGCGGATGAAGTTGTATACGTGGAAGACCCAATGCTTGCAGAATATGTAACAGAACCATATGCAAAAGCATTGACCGCTGTTATTAAAGAATGTGATCCAGAGATCGTGCTGTTTGGTGCTACATCCATCGGAAGAGACCTTGCACCAAGAGTAGCATCCAGGATTCATACAGGGCTTACCGCAGACTGCACCAAGCTCGATATCGACGTATTCAAGGCAAATGAAGAAGACCCGGGACAAAAGTTGTTATTCATGACGCGTCCTGCATTCGGCGGAAACATCATGGCTCCCATCCTGTGCAAAA
>CAZTEH010000065.1:0-14168 GCA_964612345.1 uncultured Oscillospiraceae bacterium
AATAACCATAAGAATAGCAATTGTCAGAAACAATGTAAACCTGAACCTGGACTTGATTCTGTATTTCTTTTTCATGATTACAACCTCCGCATCCCCTACTTTTATTAAAAACATCTGTTCTTTTCTATATAGTATCAGAATGCGCGTTCGTTGTAAAGAATTATTTTAAACATTTGTTCTTTTTTTACAATATTACTCTTTTACTTCATAAAAACCGTTATTTGGTGTTATTGTTAAATTTGCAGTTGCTAATACCTTTTCATTTTCACCATCAATGACCTCTAATTTTATAACAATGGATTCCTTTATGTCTGCTACTTCATTATTTTCGATCGCACTCCATACAACTGACTCGCCTTGATTTTTTGCTTCCTTTCCAATACCAATGAATTCCCCTTCGTTCGTCTCCCAATGATATACTAAATTTTCGTAACCCTTTTTTGTTTCAAAATCAGGAGTCATTGTGATCCCTTGTGCTGAGGACATTGCCGGAGTATATGCATTTCGGTCAGTCGTTATTGTAACTTTATCACTGGTATTGCCGCAGCCCACAAGTAACATCAAAATGAATCCCAATATCAGAAATAGCCTTTTCATAGTATACCCTCCTAAAATAAAGATCAGCTATTATTTCTTACATAATAACGAATCAATCAATGGCTGCTTCGAACCATTCTGGTATAGAATTGATCCGTCCATTTCAATAATTTATCCCGGTGCGTGATCCCTGCAATAAACAGGATCACTGCGGCTGCCCCAACTATGATCAGTCCGATATAGCTTCCGTTGTAGAACATATTACCCATCATGATGCTTCCGATCATTGCAGGCGCTCTGCCGATCAGAGAAAGCAGCAAAAAAGGAATGATTCGAATTTCGGAAACACCTGCGGCATAAGTAAATAAGTCCTTAGGAATACCGGGAATCAGAAAGATAACGAACAGCACAATAAACGATCGTTTACTGTTTAGTGTATGAACAAATTTTGAAAATTTTTCTTCACCAAAGATCACATGCAGCGCATCCTTACCCAATAAACGGGCCAAGTAGAACGTGATTACCGTTCCCATGGCAACCCCGATAATGGAATATAAATAACCCAGCCAGAAGTGATAGGCATATCCGGCAGCAAACTGAAGTGCCTGACCAGGCAGAACGGAAACGATGATCTGTAAGATCTGAAGCCCCATATAGGCGAAAATACTTGCGGTCTTGTATTGCTTCAGCAGCTTATTGATCTCATCCAGACTTTTAAAGCGATCGATGAGATCCGGATAAGTAAAATATACATAGATCGGAACCCCGATCACGATGCCGAATAAAAGCAACAGTTTCAGAACTGAAACGATGGTTTTTAACTTTTTTCTCCGTTTTTCCTTGCCATATCCCATTTCTATCACCTGAACTACGTCAAATATTAACTAGATTCTTGTCGTATAAGGCCTGCAGTGCTTTGATTACGCCAAATTTGGAATGTTCATAAGTCAATCCACCCTGAAAATATACGATATAAGGATCACGAATCGGTGCATCTGCACTCAGTTCAATGGAAGAACCCTGAACAAAAGCTCCGGCTGCCATAATCACAGGATCTTCATAACCCGGCATATCCCATGGAATCGGCTTTACATGGGAATCGATGGGTGCTGCAGCCTGGATCCCTTCACAAAACGCAACGACAGCTTCCGGAGTTCCCAGCTTAACAGCCTCGATAATATCGCTTCTCTTGTCTTCCGGCTTAGGGCAGACATCAAATCCAAGATTTTCAAACACCTTCGCGCATAGAATCGCTCCTTTGACGGCACCGTTGACGGTCTTTGGTGCGATAAACAGACCCTGAAACATTGTTCTTGTCTGTCCGAAGGTCAGTCCGCACTCACCGCCGATTCCGGGAGAGGTCATCCGGTACGAAATATTTTCGATCAAGTCGGAACGTCCGGCAATATAACCGCCCGTTAATGCAAGTCCGCCACCGGGATTTTTGATCAATGAGCCTGCAACAACATCCGCCCCAACCTCGGTCGGTTCCTTCGTATCCAAAAATTCACCGTAGCAGTTATCAACCATACAAATGATCTCCGGACGAATTGATTTAACAAAACGGGTCCATTCCTCGATCTCCGGTATGGTAATGGCCTTGCGCCAGCCATATCCTGTCGCCCGCTGTACGGTGACCATCTTGGTCTTTGGAGTGATCGCCGCCCGCAGTGCATCAAAATCGATGGTTCCGTCCGCTTTCAGCTCAACCTGCTTATAGGTTATGCCGAAATCCTTTAAAGAGCCTTTGCCTTCCCCTCGGATTCCGATGACTTCTTCGAGGGTATCGTAAGGTTTTCCGGTGCAATAGATCAATTCATCCTCTGGCCGTAGTATACCCGTTAACGTCAGGGTTAACGCATGTGTTCCATTGACAATGATTGGTCGGACCAAGGCGGCATCGGTCTTGAAAATGTCCGAATAGACCTTTTCCAGCGCTTCTCTGCCCGGATCATTGTAACCATATCCGGTATTCCAGCTGAAATGTCTGTCTGAAATCCGGTTTTTTTGAAAGGCATCCAGTACCTTGTACTGGTTATATGCCATGATATCGTCCAACTCCTGAAATATGTCCAGGATCTGATTTTCTGATTTTGAAACGATATTCAATATGGCTTCCTGGATCCCAAAATCCTTATTTAATAATTGAAATGTATTTTTCTGCATGATAAACTCCAAATTAATTTACATAATATTTATATCGTTAACTTATACTATTTATTTTTGTCAAACTCGTCTTCCCATTCGAAATTCTTCACTAAATCTCTCTTGATATTTTTATTGTGTGCAGCGTAAAGCTGAGTGGTTGTAACGCTTTCATGATCCAGCAACGCCTGGACGTCAAAGATGGAATTCCCTCTTCCGATCAGGGAAGTTGCTGCCGTCGCTCTTAATTTATGAGGGCTGTAGCCGGTACCTCTGGAGGTGGCAAGACCGATGGAGGTATATTTTTTTACAAGCTCCCTGATCTGGCGTTCCGTCATTCGTTTCCCCTGGAGGGAAAGAAACAGCGCATCCTTGTGTTCTTCAGATACTTTGTCGTCTGAGACCCGTTCTTCATTGATATAGGAAGATACGACCTTGATCACCGACTTGTTTAACGGCATGATGGACTCTTTTCCGCGTTTTCGATAGATCTTGAACTCTCCCCGACTGAAATTGAACGAGGAAATGTTGAGCTGCTGCAGCTCCGATAACCGAAGTCCGTATGTAAGAAACAAAATCAGGATCGCTTTGTCTCTTTTTTTCGTTTTTTCCCAAAACTCCCGTTCCTTTTTCGTTAGATTCCCACCCGTTGATACCGCATCCAGCATGCGCATCACTTCGTCGTCCTGCAATGCTTTGATTTCCCTTTCTCCGGGCTTTGGAAGCTTTATGGGTTCAAATGCGTCGGTGATATTGCGGCTGACCAGTTCATCACGGTACATATGTTTAAATAATACGGAGATGGATGACTTCTTTCTGGACAATGATTTTTTATCATTTTCATAAATAAAGATGGCATTTTCCTTTTCCACTTTATATCTTCTACAATAGTCGATAAAGATATTGACGTCCACAGCCTTTATTTTTTCAAAATCATCCAGCTTGATATCGCGGATTTTCTCCGCTTCCGTCAAATCCGTTTCATGGATCAGATAGTTGCAGAAGAACCGAATATCATGCAGATACGCCAGCCTTGTCATAGGCAGGACATTTCCCTTGAGATATGCAAAAAATCCGCTTAGAAAACGCGGAAGCTCGTCCTGGACCGCCTGACATTTTTCCATGATCTCGTTTTCTTTCAGGATAATATTATCTGGTTTATCGCTTTTATTATGAATTCTTAATTCCTTTTTCACTGCCATTTTCGTTCTCCTTTGATCGAATCAGCTCAAAAATAGCGGAAAGTACTTTTTCCTCTGTTTCATATTCGGATAAATAAAACCAGCTCATATCCTTGTAGCGCCTGAGCCATGTCATCTGGCGTTTTGCATAGCGCCGGGTATTTTGCTTGACCAGCCGTACCGCCTCGGCCAAATCATATTCCCCATGCAGATAAGAGATGACCTCTTTATATCCGATCCCTTTCATGGAGATACTGTCTTCGGTCAGTCCTTTCTCCAGCAGGGATTCAATTTCCTTCACAAGACCGGCTTCCATGAGATGATCCACTCTGATGTCGATCCGTCGATACAGCTCTTCCCGATCTCTGGTCAAACCGATCAATACACAGCTGTAATCCTTCGTCGGAATAAAGGATTCCTGAAATTCACGAATTCCTTCTCCGGTGGTTTCAAATACCTCGATGGCGCGGATCACCTTTTTCAGATTGTTCGGGTGGATTCGCTCCGCAGCAGCCGGATCCAATGTTTTCAGTCGGTTATGGACATGTTCGTTTCCGTACCGCTTCGCCTCCTGCTCCAAGTCTTTCCGGAACCGATCCTGCTTCGGCATAACGGAAAAATTCATGTCATAGATCAAGGAATTCAGGTAGAGACCTGTACCGCCCGAGACAATTGGAGTTTTGTTTTCTTGAAATACTTTTTCAATGTAGTTCTTCGCCAATAACTGATATTCCGCAGCAGAAAATTCTACTCTCGGGTCGATTTCATCCACCAGATAATGTTTCGCCTGGGCCAATTCCTCTTTGGATGGCTTGGCGCTGCCGATATCCATATATTTATAGATCTGCATGGAATCTGCCGATATGATTTCCCCCTGAAAAGCCTTCGCAATTTCAATGGCATATTTTGTTTTGCCTACCGCCGTCGGGCCGGCAACAATAATGACGGTTCTGCTATTCTTCATCGTGATTTCCTTTATACCCGTTTGAACATCTTTTCGATCTCGTATTGATTCAGCCTGATAAAGGTTGGCCGTCCGTGAGGACAGGAATATGGATTTTTGGTTTTTGCTAAATCAGCAATCAGTCGGTCAATTTCCTGTTTATCCAACACATCATGGGCCTTCACCGCCTTTTTACAGGCATTTGTTATGATTGCACTGATCTTCTTTTGATTATCCAGATCCGCTTCCTCTGAAACATTATCCAGAAGATAATCGATAAAATCCTTGGCCTCGTCCAGCCCCATGAAAACAGGAATTGCCTTTATGATATATGCCGTCGGACCGAATTCCTCGATCTGAAAGCCGAAATTTCCCAGGAAATCAAGCATTCCGCCGGTATCATTCTTCACCGCATGGGATACATTGATCACAATCGGTGTCAATATCAGCTGCTGGGCCTTGTCCTCGTTTTGATATTGAGCCAGCAACTGTTCATAAAAAATCCGTTCATGGGCTGCATGTTGATCGATGAGATAAAAACTGTTCTCATCAACTGCCGTAATATAGGTACCGAAAATAGACCCTACAATCGACAGTTCCTTCATATCGAAGTCGTTCATGCTCCGTGGCTTCTCAGTCAAATTATCCGATATTTCAACCATTCCAATCTTTTTATGGTTAGGTTCCGGTTGTTTTATATCCGGTTGATATTCTTCTTTTGCTTCGTTTATCTGTTCAAGCTTTCTTTGTTCGAACAATAACTTTTTTATGTCAACCTGCTCTTCTGTTTTTTGTTTCTTATCTGAATTTCCATTTAATTCCACCTGAAAAAGATTCTTTTCCCTTATTTCCGGAATGGCGGCCTTCGTCTGCAGGCTGTTTTTGATTGATTCGGT
The DNA here is from genome assembly GCA_964612345.1 of uncultured Oscillospiraceae bacterium. Classification (GTDB taxonomy): domain Bacteria; phylum Bacillota; class Clostridia; order Peptostreptococcales; family Anaerovoracaceae; genus Anoxybacterium. The sequence goes on from CAZTEH010000065.1 coordinate 5,703, forward strand.
GATGAAATCTCTTACAAAACGCTCGTCATCAAACCGCACTTCCTTTTTATTGGGATGAATGTTGACATCCAAATTTTCCGGAGCAACCTGAAGGAACAGGAATGCGATGGGATATCTTCCTTCGAACAGCTTTTCCAGATAGGCATCCGTAACTGCATTTTCCATAACCTTGCTGTTGATATAGCGGCCATTTACAAAGAAGATCTGGCTCTTTCGGTTTGTTTTGCTGTTATTCGGAGCAGAAACAAAGGCCTCCAAAGACAGCTGCCCGTTATCCTCCCGAAGATGAATGAGTTTGTCCCCGATTTCCTTACTGTAAATCGTCAGGATATTGGAATAGATGTCACCTTTTCCCGGTGTAGAAAAGAGAATATTCCCGTTGTTGATCAGTCTAATTTTGATCTGAGGGTATGCCAGGGTCATTTTCGAGATAAAATCAATGATCAGCGTGCTTTCCGTGGCATCGGGCTTCATAAACTTCAGCCTGGCCGGGGTATTGAAAAACAGGTCTTCGATAATGATCGTGGTACCCTCGGGACAGCCCGTATCTTCTTTTTCCAGTAATTCTCCGCCATCTATTTTGATTCGGATCCCACTTTTATCCCTGGCTGTTTTTGTGATGAGTTCTACCCTTGAAACTGCGGCAATACTGGCTAGCGCTTCTCCTCGAAAACCTAAACTGCTGATATGGTCCAAGTCCGATGCGCTTCTGATCTTACTTGTGGCATGACGTTTAAATGCCAGATCTACGTCTTCCTTCGCAATTCCGCTGCCGTTATCCGTGACGCGAAGATAGGATTTCCCGCCGTTTCTTATTTCAACGATAATGGAAGTTGCCCCGGCATCGATGGAGTTTTCGACCAACTCCTTAACAATGGATAAGGGCCGATCCACGACTTCACCCGCGGCAATTTTGTCCGCCACATGCTTGGGCAATTCGATAATTCTCTTGTTTTCAAATGCTTCCATAATAACCTCAAACTTAATTTATGATAGAACATGATTACCAGATTTCATGATGTATGATCTCATCCAGTTTCTTTCTGGGTCTGGCTTTCGGTTGTTCCTCCGTGTATCCGATCGTGAGAATACATACGACAAATTTATCGGAAGGGATATTCAAAACCGGCCTGATTTCCTCTTGTGTGAACCATGCAACCCAACAGGCGCCCAGACCAATGCTCTCAGCTTCGAGGACGATATGCGTGGCGGCAATGGAGGTATCCCTTATTATTTGCTTCACTTCCATCTGAGGACTGTCTTCATTGATAGAAAGTTGGATGTCCTCGCTTATTCTGGAGCGAATGTCTGCAACACAAACAATATGAACGGTCGCGGAAACCATCCATTTCTGGTTATGAGAAACCTCGGCAATCTTTTTTCTGGTCGATTCCGATCGTACGATAATGAAATGCCATGGCTGTGAATTGCTGCCGGATGGTGCAAGTCGCGCACTCTCCAATAGCTGGGCGATGATTTCTTCGCTGATCGGTTTTTCCGTATATTTCCGGATGCTTCTTCGCGTTCTGATTTCATTCAGCATAGATATCCCTCCGCTATTTAAGAATTCTCCGCTGCCCTTTTTAATTCTTCTAAAATTCCGAATGCCTGGGACGGTGTCATGTTCATGAAATCAAGTGCCTTTAACCGTTCCACCACAGGATTCGGTGCAAAGCTGAAGAAGGATATCTGTTCTGTCGCTGCCTTTGGATCGATTTCCTCTTCTTTGATTCTGCCGATATACTTGTCCAGGTCAATGGAAACGCCGCTTTCTTCCAGCTCCTGCAGCTTTTCTTCCGCAGTGATCAGCAATTGCTGCGGCACTCCGGCCAGTTTCGCAACGTGGATCCCATAGCTTCTGCTGGCGCTTCCCTCAACGATCTTATGTAAAAATACGATATTTCCGTCCTTTTCCTGAACGTCAACATTCAGGTTTTTCAATCCCTTCATGTGATCTTCCAAAGCGGTAAGCTCATGATAGTGGGTGGCAAACAAGGTCCTGATCTGGCCTTTGCTGCTGCAGAGATATTCCACGACGGCCCATGCGATGGAAAGCCCGTCATAAGTGCTGGTCCCTCTGCCGATCTCGTCAAGGATGATGAGGCTCTTATCCGTTGCGGTATTTAAAATATAGGCCAACTCGCTCATTTCCACATAGAATGTGCTTTGGCCCTGTGCCAGATTGTCGGAAGCGCCGATTCGGGTGTAAATCCGATCAACGATGCCGATGCTCGCTGCTTCTGCAGGCACAAAGCAGCCGGTCTGCGCCATAAGCACGATCAAGGCCGTCTGTCTCATATAGGTGGACTTTCCTGCCATGTTGGGTCCTGTTATGAGCAGCATGCTACTGTTTTTCCGGTCGATGTAAGTGTCATTCGAAACAAATATTCCGTTTTTAATCGTCCCCTCAATCACCGGATGCCGGCCTTTTTCTATGATAATGGTATCCCCATTGTTCACGTCGGGTTTTACATAACCCAGTCTGCTTCCGACCTCCGCATAGGAAGTCAAAACATCGAGCACGGAAATTGCGGCGGATGTCCTTTGAATTGTTCCGATGAAGCCTTGAATGAAGTTTCTGACCTCTATAAAAATCTCATATTCCAGCTGGTTGATTTTCGTCTCCGCATTTAGAACGACAGACTCCACCTCTTTCAGCTCTGGTGTGATGAAGCGTTCGCAATTCGCAAGAGTTTGTTTTCTGATATAATTATCCGGAACCAGATCATAATAGGATTTGGTCACTTCGATATAATATCCAAATACTTTATTGAATCCGACCTTTAGGGATTTAATGCCGGTACGTTCCTTTTCACTGGCTTCCAGTCCGGCGATCCAATTTTGACCATCCAGAATGGAATGTTTCATTCCGTCGAGTTCTTCGGAATAACCCTTTTGGATCAAACCGCCTTCCTTCACCGTAAACGGGGGCTCCTCAACAATCGCCCGGTCGATCAGCTCATAGATTTCCGAAAGGGAATCCATGCTCACTTCCAGCTTTTCCAGAAGCGGATCGCCGCAGGAGGCAAGCTCGCTTTTCATATCGGGCAGAACGAAAATCGAGTTCCGCAAAGCAATCAAATCCTTGCCGTTGGCATTCCCGCAGGCAATTCTTCCGGCAAGCCGCTCCAGGTCATAGATTTTCTTTAAATGCTCCTTGCTGTTATTTCTTAAAAGCACCTGATCCGTCAGAAGCTCAACGGCGTTCAGTCTTCCCTTGATATCTGCGAGCTCGTTCAGCGGCTCCCTTAGCCATTGCTTCATTTTCCTTGATCCCATTGCCGTCTGTGTTTTATCCAAAACGCCAAGAAGCGAACCCTGTACTTTCTTTTCAAAGAGGGTTTCGGTAAGCTCGAGGTTTTTGATCGTTGCCTTGTCAAGGGACATATGTCCCGCGGTGTCATATACGTTCAGATGAGCAAGATGGGATAAATTTTGCTTTTGCGTTTCATACAAATAAGAAAGCAAGGCGCCCAGAGCCATGACTGCAAGCGGCAGTTCTTCAACGCCAAGTCCCTTTAGAGATTTCACCTTGAACTGACGCAGCACCGAATCCACGGCAGCATTTTGATTGTAATACTGAGAATTTAATATACTGAAATAAGCTCCGGAAGCATCCCTGATCTCTTCTGACAATCCATCCAGGGCAGCAGTTTCGTTGGCGATCACTTCTTTGGCTCTGATTTTTACAAGTTCATTGATCAGTCTCTCTATGTACCTTGGACCTTTCAGCTCTGTAGTGCTGATCTCACCGGTAGAGACATCACAGTATGCGAGGCCGGCTCCTGTTTCATCGAGAAAGACAGATGCCAGATAATTGTTCTCTTTTTCGTTGAGCATGGTCTGACTTACAACCGTCCCGGGAGTAACGATCTGAACTACTTCTCTTTTCACGATTCCTTTTGCCATTGCAGGATCTTCCACCTGTTCACAGATCGCTACTTTATAACCTTTGTCAATGAGTTTCGCAATATAAGCATCGGCTGCATGGTACGGTACGCCGCACATGGGGGCTTTTTCCTCCTGACCGTAGCTTTTCCCGGTTAGAGTGATCTCCATTTCCTTTGATGCCGTAATCGCGTCCTCGAAAAACATTTCATAGAAATCACCCAGTCGAAAGAATAGAATACAATCCTGATAGTTTTCCTTGATCTCCATATACTGTTGCATCATTGGTGTTAATTGCATAATAACCTCGAATTTCATATGATTATTGTTATTGGCTCAGTTGTTCGTGGGAAATTTTCACCACGGACTCAATAATAGGCTTATAATCCGTTCCTGAATCTTTCTTATTTAAAAGCAGTAAATATTCGATATTTCCTTTTGCCCCTGTCATGGGAGAAAAGTCTAGATTCTGGGGATATAATCCGTTTGCTTCTCCGTATTTGATAACTTTCTCGATCACTTCCATATGAACCGCTTTATCCCGGATGATCCCCTTTTTTCCTACCTGCTCCCGTCCTGCCTCAAATTGCGGTTTTACAAGACACATCAAATTTCCATCATCGGCGAGGAGTTCTGCTGCCACAGGAAAAACGAGCTTCAGCGAGATAAAGGAAACATCAATACTGATAAAATCAGCTTTTTCCGCGACTTTTTCCTTGTCCAGGTATCGAATATTGACTTTCTCCATATTGACCACTCTGGGGTCGTTTCGGAGCCTCCAGTCGAGCTGTCCGTAGCCGACATCAATGGAATAAACCTTTTTGGCTCCGTTCTTAAGCATGCAATCGGTGAAGCCTCCGGTGGAAGCCCCGATATCTACTGCAACAAGCCCTTCCAAATCAAGCCGAAAGGAGCTGATCGCCTTTGCCAGCTTCAATCCACCGCGGCTCACATAAGGACAGGTATCCTCTTTTACATAGATGTCCGCGTCTTCCTTGATCCCCGTTCCGGGTTTGTCCACTCTCTGACCGTCCACATATACGATACCGGCCATAATGGAGCCTTTGGCTCTTTCTCTCGACTGGAAAAAACCTCTGTTTACCAGGACAATATCAAGCCTTTCCTTCAAGGAAGTCACACACCCTTTCCGCAATGCTTTCCGAATCCAGGCCGTACTTTAGAAATAATTCTGTCGTACTCCCCTGTTCGATAAATTTATCCGGCCATCCGATATTTAAAACCCGGACATCTCTCTTGCCTTCTTCTGCAAGCAGTCTGTTTACGATTGCACCATAACCGCCATCCAGCACGTTATCTTCCAGGGTCACAAGCTTCTTTGTTTTTTCTGCGGCAGCTAAAATCGACTCCCTGTCATAAGGCTTTACAAAGCGTACATTGGTAAGTCCTGCTTCTATTCCTCTTGATTTGAGTTTTTTACAAGCTTCGATGCCCACGGAAACCATCTTGCCCACGGCGAATAGTTCTACGTCGTTTCCGTAGTGAAGCCGTTCGCTGGTTCCGTCTATAACCGGGCAGCTGATCTCATCGCTGCATTCAATCGCTTCTCCCTTAGGATACCGGATCGCACATGGGCCGTCCAGGGTCAGCGCATAATCCATCATAGCTGCAAGTTCTTTCCCGTCCTTTGGAGCAAGCACCGTCATATTCGGCATATGGCTCAGGTATGAAAGATCAAATACACCGTGATGGGTCTCTCCGTCTGCACCCACATTTCCGGCCCGGTCGATGGCAAAGATGACCGGCAGATTTTGCATGCAGACATCGATAAGAATCTGATCGTACGCTCTCTGCAGGAAGGTAGAATAAATAGCCACAACCGGTTTATATCCGCTGGCGGCAAGTCCGGCAGCAAAAGTAACGGCATGGGCTTCGGCTATTCCCGCATCAAAGGCTCTGTCAGGATATTTTTGCGCAAATTTACCAAGTCCCGTGGCATCGGTCATGGCAGCGCTCACTGCAACAATTTTTGAATTGTCGTTGGCTAGCTGTACCAATTTGTTGCCGAATATCATGGAATAGCTCATATTGGTCGACTCGCCCAGCACGTTGCCCGTTGTAGGATCAAAAGCGCCGATTCCGTGGAATTTTCCCGGATTGGCTTCCGCGTTGCGGTAGCCTTTGCCTTTTTTCGTTATGGCGTGGATCAGAACCGGTCCCTCCATGAGTTTTGCAAAGGAAAGCACCTCAATAAGGTCGTGGATATTATGGCCGTCTACCGGCCCGAAATATTTAAATCCAAGCTGTTCAAAAATTGCGCCTGGAACAATAGCATATTTAACAGAATCTCTGATATGTTCAAAGCCGTTATATAAGCCTTCTCCGACGCCGGGAATCCCTTTTAATGTCTTTTTCAATTGCTTTTTGAAATCTAAATAAGTCTGGGATGCTCTCAGCTTGGAAAGATGCTGCGAAATTCCGCCGATATTTTTCGAGATCGACATCTCATTGTCATTCAGGATAACGATCATTTTCGATTGGGAAGCGCCGGCATTGTTCAGCGCTTCATAAGCCATTCCGCCGGTCAATGCTCCGTCGCCGATGATAGCGATTACAGCATAATCATCACCGTCAAGATCCCGTGCCGCCGCGTAGCCCATAGCCGCAGAAATGGAATTGCTGCTGTGTCCGGTATCAAACATGTCATGGATGCTCTCTTCTCTTTTGGGAAATCCACTGATCCCATTCAGGCAGCGCAGCCCATCAAAGCACGAGGCTCTTCCGGTCAGAATTTTATGTACATAGGATTGGTGGCCTACGTCCCATACCATTTTGTCCTTCGGACTTTCAAAAACCTTATGCAATGCGGTGGTCACCTCAACAACGCCAAGATTTGACGCAAGATGGCCCCCGCTTTTTGAAACTTTATCAATCAAAAAATCTCTGATTTCATAGGTCAAAAGCTCCAGATCTCTTTCGGACATCATTTTCAGATCCTCCGGGAACTGATAATCTAGTATTGTTTTTTTCATTTATGATTAACTCCTTACTGGTTTCTTTTCTTTTTTATTATTATATTCCTCAACGCAACCGGACATTAGTTTTATCTGATTCTGTCCGCAAGCTCATCTGCAAGCTGAATAAAGAATTCCGCATTATCATAATACGAACTCATCGCTTTCTTTGCATTTTCGGTAAGCTCCTGCACCTTTTCCTTGGATTCCTGCAGACCATAACGGCATGGATAAGTGGCTTTTTGTTTCGTTTGATCCGCCCCGGTCTTTTTGCCCATCGTTTCTTCATCGCCGTTGATATCCAAAATGTCATCCACGATCTGGAAAGCAAGGCCAATGTTTTCCGCATATTCGTCGAGGTCTTCCAGTGTTTTTTTATCGGCGCCTCCCAGATGAGCTCCGGCTCTTACAGCCGCTTTGATCAAGGCCGCCGTCTTATTCAAATGGATATAATCCAGGATTTCCTTGGTGCATTGCTTGTTTTCCGCTTCAATATCCGCAATCTGCCCTGCGATCATGCCGCGGCAGCCTGCTCCCTTGGATATTTCATAAACAGCCCGGACTCTTCTCTTCAGCTTGTCCATATTGTCAAAATACAGAAGCATGTCCTTATTCATCGCTTCAAAGGCGGAGGTCAGCAGCCCGTCTCCTGCAAGAATTGCAACCGCATCACCAAAAACCTTGTGATTCGTAGGAATTCCACGCCGAAGATCGTCATTGTCCATTGCCGGCAGATCATCATGGATTAAGGAATAGGTATGAATATATTCGATTGCACAAGCGTATGGAAGAGCCAGCTTTTCATCGCCGCCGCAAAAATCACAAGCGGCCAGCAGCAGAACCGATCGCAGCATTTTTCCGCCTGCCTTCAAACTGTATGCCATGGATTCATATAACGTAATACTTTTATGGTCAACTTCCGGAAGGAAGTATAGGAGGTGTTCCTCCGTGAGTTCTTTAAACCTTAAATATTCCTTGTTCTGCATCCAGTATTCATCTCCTTTATGCTTCTTTTTTTTCAAAGAATTCAATTTTCTGTTTCGCGTTGTTCAGCATTTCGCTGCAATAGTTATAGTATTCAATCCCCTGTTCGAAGCTCTCCATGGCAGCCTCCAGGGTAGTCCCGTCTCTTTTCAGAATTTCCGCTGATTTTTCCAGTCCGGCAAGCGCTTCCTCAAAGCTCATTTTCGTCTTTTGGTTTACCATGTTGATCCCTCCTAACATCTGTAACCTTACAAATAATTTCCCCATCTTTCATTACTGCGGTCAGGCTCCCGTCAATATCAAACTGATTGACCGATCCGGCCAGCATTCGCCGGCCATCCAATATCGCCGCATACCCTCTGTCCATGATATTCTTCGGATTCAATGCGTCCAGGCTTGCTTTCAGCATTTCTGTCTTGGAAGACCATTCTCCGAGCCGACTGCCGAGAGAACTGCTCAATTCTTTAAAAATCGTCTCGGCATTCATGGCATGCAACAACAGCCAATGATTAAAGTTAACACTTAATGCTTGAATGCTGTTGCTTGTCATCCTAAGTTCCATATATTTAATAAGGCGTTCCATGATATGAATCATGTTATCCTTTTCGTTTCCAACGTATTC
>CAZTEH010000065.1:14268-23168 GCA_964612345.1 uncultured Oscillospiraceae bacterium
CAGGGATAAACAAGCACATCTACTATATTATTCCTGCTTTTAATTATTTTTATGATATCTCTTACTGCAGCTCCCGTTTCTGAAGTAATGACAGCAATCTTTTGTGGAAAATATGGAATTGGTTTTTTATATTTTTCCTCAAAAAGGCCATCCTTTGAAAGCTTCTCTTTCAGCCGTTCAAATGCTGCAGTCAGATTGCCGATTCCTTCAATTGAGATCTCTCGCACATTCAGAGAATAAGTTCCGCCCCTTTCATATAGAAAGATATAGCCGTTGGCCACAATTTCCATGCCGTCCGCCAGCTCATACCGGATATCCTTCAAATATTCGGCAGCAAGAAAGCAGCTGATTTTACTCGTTTCATCCTTCAGAGTAAAATAAACGTGTCCCGTACCATGATATTTCAGATTGGATACTTCACCGATGACGGACACATTGCCCAAAAGAGGGTCCGATTGCAGGACTCTTTTGATATATCCGTTGAGTTGCGCAACCTTTATCGGTTTGATCGCCATAATTCTTTTCCTCCAAGGAATGAGATCCCTACCGCGTTATCCGACGACAAGGCCGGGTCTCCGAATACGAGCTTCAAAGACTGACCGGCAAAATGTTTTTCGATTTCGTCTCGAATAAACCGACTAGCCGTTACCCCTCCCGTAAAGAGAACGCGGTCACAGCCCGTCTCTAAAACAGCTTTTTCCGTCAAAAGGCAAAGGCAGCTGCTCATCTTGTGAAACAGTTCATAAATCAATGCTTCCGGGTCTGCACCCTTCTGCAGTTCGCGCTGACACTGGGTTTCGATACCGGAAAGGTTGATTTCAAACCCATCGATTGGAATCTTTTTCAAAAATCCATTCGGCTTGTCCCTTTTCTTCAGAGCAATAAGGTCCATCTCTCTTCCAGCAGGGAATTCCATGTCAAGAGCTACTCCGATTCGATCGATTACCTGTCCAAAGGAAAGGTCTCTGCTCCCACCCAGGATCCGTAAGGAATTCTTTGCGACATGAAGCAGCTCGGTGGTTCCCCCGGATAAATGATAGGCTAAATATTCCGCTTCATCCGATAGGCTGCTGTTGCAGCGGACGGCTTCCAGATGTCCCTCCTGATGCGAGAACTTAAAGAAAGGCACCCCAAGGCTGGCTGCCATAACGATCCCATAATTGACACCTGCTTTAAAAACGGGCATATATGAGTCCTCTATCGGTCTTGGCCGATCGGAGACCGCAATGGCCCCGATCCGGTTTTTATCGATCTGTCTGTAAAGCTCCAAAACCATATCCGGAAGGTTTTCCATATGCTGAAAAAGGGCGTGTGATTGCCGAAGCCCTCTTTCGCCCTGCTTGACGGTCAGTAATTTGCGTATGTCTGCTGCAATTGCTCCATTGATATCAGAAATTGCAAGGGATGTCGTATAGTTGCTGGTATCAATACCGAGAACCAAATCTTTACTCTGCATTTTTGCTTCTTACAACCTTACCCAAGATACCGTTGATGAATTTTCCCGAATCATCACCGCCGAATTTCTTTGCCATATCCACTGCTTCATTGATGGATGCCGAATCCGGAACATCCTCCAAGTACAGGATCTCCGCTGCGGAAAGCCGAAGTATGGCAAGATCCACCTTCGCCATTCGGCTGATCTTCCAGTTCTCACTGCAAGCTTCCAGCTTCTCGTCGATGGTGGGCAGGTTGTTTACCGCAGCTTCAAAAAGCAGGTTGAAGTATTCCATCTGATTGGAATCCTTCAAATGCTCCTGTACAAATTTTTCTTTTATTATTTGACTATAATCGTTCTGCACTTCCATTTGAAACAGCAGTTGCATGAAAAGCTCTCTTGCTTCCGTTCTACGCATGTCTTCTAGTCCTCCTCATCCGTGAAATGTACTCCCTGAACGTGTATGTTCACTGCTTTTACAACAGCTTCCGTCATGGCTTCGACTTCTTTTTTTACATTTTCCTGAATATCCCAAGCTACCTCCGGGATTTTCACACCATATTCCACGATGATATATATGTCAATGCTGATTCCTTCGTCACCCTGGTTTACTTTTATGCCCTTGTACAGGGGTTCTTTTCCGAAGATGTTTTTTGAAATATTATCGGTAAAAACTCCGCTTAATCCGGCAACACCTTTTGTTTTCAATGTTGCATTCATGGTGCAGATAGCGATAACATCATCTGATATTTTAAGGGTTCCCAGTTTTTCTTCCGTTGCCGTACTCATTCATTTCACCTCTTAACATTCTGTCCGGTTCTTTGCCTTTTTGCCGCGGCTTCAGCCGCAGTGGCAAAACGGACAGCGTAGCAAGCTTCGCTTGCGTAGGAGTCCGTTTACGGACGCTAGAACCGCTGACAGAATTTAGGCCGGAAAATCACGAATCTACGATTCGTAGATTTTCGTCGTCTAAAATATTATAGCAGAAGTGAGTTGCAGATACAATTTTTATTTGAATTTAGGGAAAAGTTAACCCTTCTAATACTTGCTTTGTATCACGATCTGGCTAACGTCCCGGCCTGTTTCCCTCATGACGATATCGCAGATTTTTGCCACATCGGATTGGGTTATTTCCTGTTTGTTGACCGTCACATTGACAGAGTTATCCGTCATCAATACCAGCGCATCGGTGAAGCCCTTATTCTTGATCAAATTCTCGATGACTTTTTCCTTGTTCATATAATCTATGATTTTCAACTTTTGCTGTGTCGCATTCTTTTTTTCTGCACTGCCATCTTTCGTTTCTTCTATCACATCGGTGAGCATAGAGATTACCTGGTTTCTGTCCATGTTGATGGTAGCCCTTGCTTCTTCAAAATAAGTGTCCGCATTGGCAAGTTCGGATATGTCATCCGATATCACGATCATGCTGCTGTCGATGGCGGCACCGGTTGCGACTGCCGCTTCGGAATTTTGATCCACGCCGGCGATCGTATCGACGACTGCACTCTCATCCATCGGTGCATTTGAGTCTACCGCTGCGTTGGGATCGGCGGTTGCGTTTGTATCAACCGCTGCACCGCTGCTTGCTCCCGGCACTTCGGTCACATTCAGGCTATCAACCAATACATCTCCGTCATGAAGCGTCATCTGTTCCAGCTCATAATCCGTGTATCCCGCGGAAGCGGAAAGATCCTGATCATTATTCAGCTTATTGTTCAGTACCCCAATGCCGACGATGAGCACCAGCATGCACACTAAAGCTATTTTTTTGTGTTTCATAAATTTCATTTACGATATCCCCCCTAAATCCTGCTTTCGCATTTCTTTTTATTCTGTATCGCTGTTGCTTTTCTCAAAGACCACCACATTTGATGCAGGGATGTCAAAAACGGTTGCTACCGCATTGATAATATTACTCTTGATAATAATGTCACCTGCTCCTTCAGAAGCCACAATCACTCCTTCCACCTTTCGGTCGTTTTTGTTGCTTTCACTGCTGAATACCGTATCTGTTTCTTCCACATTCTGATAGGTAATCATGACATTGGTATCCCCTACTCCTTTCATCTGACTCAGAATCTCTTCCAGCCTGATTTCCTCTTCCGTTGCAATGGCAGTCTCCTCCGTATACTCTGTCCCACCGTCCATATCCACGATCTGCCTTCTTCCGTCTTTACTCTGCGTAAGAACATCGAACAGCAGAAGTGCGATTACTGCTACAAAAAGTATCGTAAGCAACTTGACGAGCAAGTCCTTTACGTATTTATCATTTTTTAGTTTATCCCACATTCTTTATCCTCCCTATTAATATATAAATATGGATATGTCCTTATTCCACTAAAATTGCCAACGGAGACAATATTATGGCCAGAATGATCAAGGAAAAAATAAATTTCAAATACTTGCTCATACTACCCGGCGGAAGCAGGATCTCAACAAAGGTCACTGCAATAATAATAATGAAAATATTTTTGACCCACTCCCTTGCTATCTCCATATTCTGTCACCTCCAATTCCTGTTATCTCCATAAACTGCCGCCTCCGATCCCGATGATGATCGACAGGAAAATAATAAACATCAAAGCGACGAGAAACAGTATGATTGCAAGAGTTATCACCGTATTCCCGACCTCGTTGAGACAATCGGAAATGGTCTTATTTCCAATGGGCTCGATGACTACGGCAGAAAGCTTAAATACCAGGGCGACGGCTAGAATTTTAATCATCGGAACGATCAGGAGCGTCAGAATGATAATCAGTCCGAAAATTCCGATTCCGTTTTTTATAATTGTGGTACAGCTTAAAATCAGATCCAATGAATCCGCTGCGAAGCCTCCGACGATGGGTACAAAATTGTCTACGGAGTATTTTGCCGTTTTGGCAAGCATCCCGTCCGCAGTTTTTGTCACGATACCTTGTACCATTGTGAGTCCTGAAAAAAGAGTGACGGCTAAGCCCATTACCGATACGGCAACGCCGCGGATCAGCAAAGCCAGTTTTTTTACATAATCACGATCGGTAAGGCTGTTGACCAGGATAAAAATGCATGAGAGATAGATTGCCGGCATGATCAGTCTTTGAAGGATCGAATTAAAAATCGTGATTGCGGTAACAATGAAAGGATTCAGGATTCCTCCGGAGGTAAACCCTCCCATGGCGATCAGTAGCGGCACAAGCACCGGCAGAAGCGCCTGCATGGTTACCGTCATGGTTTCAACCGCATCGCTGCATACTTGATAGATATCCATAAAACTTTTCAGGCAAAGCACCATCACGCAGCAGCTGCATACGATAACGCCAAGCTTGGAAACCGTATCTTCGGAAAAGTTATCGGCAAGATTTCTCAAAAGACCGATAATAATGCAGATTACTACCAATTGCACGGCCAAGATGACACTCCCGTAGATTTCATGCAGAAATTGATTGCTTACTGCGTTTATAATGTCATTAAAATCAAAGATAGGACGGCCTTGAATGATGCTTCGTATGACTTCTCCCGGGCTTGTATCTCCAAAAATAGTACCGTTGTTTGCGGCGATATCAAAAAGTTCCTCGATTTCTTCCATGTCCATTGAAGCAAGGTGCTCATCTACAATGCTTTCAACACTCAATTCCCCACACCTCCTACGGACCGGTTTTCCGTTACGATCGTTTTTTCTCTTTCTTAATCAAGTCGGAAGCATCTTGTTGATCAGGTCCATAACCGCCATCAACACGGGCAGCGCCAAATAGAAAATCATGACTTTTCCGGCGAGCTCAATCTTTCCGCCAATTGCTGTTTCTCCGGAATCCCTGCAGATCTGAGCAGTAAAATCTGCAATATATGCCACTGCCAGAACTTTTATGATAATCGGAAAGAAATTCTTTCCATAACTGATCTGATTATAGATCTCGCCTAAGAATTCAAAAACGGAAGTCAGCTTATAAATCACGATGCCGAATATAATCAATACCGTTGCAATAACCACATAGGTAGCAAACTCGGGCTTATAACCCTTTACTATCGCAGATATCAGTACGCCGCAGATTCCTATCGCAGCGATCCGGAAGATATCCATGTCCATAAAAAACACCTCATTTTCTTTTGTATCATTCAAACAGGCCCTACAATTGAAATAAGGTTTTCACCGCGATAAAGAATTCATTGATCATCTGAACGATCAGCAGAAGCACCACGATGATCCCTGCCAGAGTGGTCATCATCGCCTGATCCTCTCTTCCTGCCCGTATCAGTACTTGATTTAGTACGGCAACAATAATACCGATCGCTGCAATTTTAAAGATAATATCAACATTGATGTCCATTCTAAATTCTCCTCTCAAGTTTCCTAAAAAGATGCTTTATCTTAAAGTTCTTTACATCATATTCTTGGGACAAGATATTATGCATAAAAAACGCCTGCTCCACCATGTATATCTTATGCGGCTGCCAGGTATAACGCATTCTGCCAGTCGTCTAAATCAATAAAATCACGATGAGGACTCCAATGGCGGATCCCAGACTTTTATACATCTTTCCTTTTGTTTTCCTTTCCTCAATCGCCTCTGCCGTCTGGGCTTCCAGCATGGAAAACGTGCGCTGAAACATACCCGACTGACTTTCCATATCGGTTTTACCTAGTTCGATACCAAGATCTGCTATGATCCTTTTGTCTTCTTTATTTAAAGCACTTTCCAGATAGGTGGTTTCAATCGCTTCCTTCCAGCAGTCGGGCAAATCACGAGCTGACTGATTTTTCAGGAGCAGTCCGGCCGTCACCAGAAATTCCGAACTCATGCCTTCTTTGATTTTACTGACTCTTAAAAATAGCTCCGGTAACGGATCAAGCCGATACTTCATTTCGGATTCCAGTACCTTCAGCATCGTGATCAGCTCCTGCAAATGATAGACACGGTTGTCATAGGTTTTCGCCTTCAGCTGTCCGATCGCCACTCCGGCCAGCAGAATAAAAATGCAAAGGATACCTTTAAACAACATGCTGATTCCTCCAGTCGCGTATGGCAGCTATGGATCCGATGGCCGGAATGTTGGATAAAAAAATCAGCCTCTCAAAGACACCTTTCTCCACCAGCTCACCAATTCCCGAGCTCATGACATCTTCATAGCTGCTTCCATGGATCGTGGTCAACAGGCTGATACCGGCGCAAACAGCCGCTTCTATCGCATGGCAATCTTCTCTTTTCCCTATTTCATCGGTAGCGATAAGATCGGGCGACATTGCGCGGATCAGCATGATCATTCCTTTTTCCTTGGGACAGCCATCCAGAATATCGGTCCTGCCTCCAAGATCATAGGATGGCTGTCCGTTATACATTCCGGATAGTTCAGACCGTTCATCACATACGCCGACTTGAAAGCCCATACCGCTGAAGTTTCGGATCATATCGCGAAGCAAAGTTGTTTTCCCGCATTTGGGAGGAGAGATGATAATGGTGTTATAGATCTGATGCTTTCCTTTCAGCAGATACCCCATACAGGGATCGGATACCCCAATGATTTCCCTGCTTCTTCTGATGTTTATGGAGGAGATATCCTTAATGGTCTTAACCTTCCCGTTTTCGATTACAGTTCGTCCACAAACTCCGACCCGATGTCCTCCTTCTATTGTAATATAGCCATTTGCAAGCTCTTCCTGATAAGCATAAGCCGAATAGTTTAATAATGAATTAAATATATTGTTAATTGAATAATTATCTATTTTCACTCCATTTCTGCATTCCAGCTCGTATTCCTTGCCTGATGCATAGAGCACAATATTGTGTCCGTTTCGGATTCGGATTTCCTCCAGATTTTTCTTGATATGACCCGGCAGGCCTTTGATCTGATCTCCGATTTCTACGGGTAATTTTACCAATATCTTATCCAGACTGTTCATAGGTTGACCCTCTTTCTTTTCGTTAATAAAGAATCGCTATTGATACATCATATGAATTGGACAAGATTTTATTACAATAAAAAACACAGCCTTTTTAGGCTGTGTTCAGATATATCATTTATTAGTAGAATTTTTAATAATTTATTCTGCTGTTTCAGTTTCCTGATTGTTTGACCTAGGCGCAATATAAAGTTTAACTTTATCGATACGGCGATCCTTCACGGATTCAATCTTGAAGGTGCAATTCTCAAGCTCGATGATTCGTTCCTCTTTTTCGTCCTCGTCGGGGATTTCTCCCAGGAGATCGATAATCAGACCACCTATGGTTTCATGCTCCTCCGACTCAAGATTGAGCTGAAGCTCATCGTTTAAGTCATCAATATAATATTGACCGTCAATTAAGTACGTGTATTCATCCAGTTTTTCTATTTTCGATTCGCTGTCATCATATTCGTCATCTATGTTCCCCATGACTTCTTCAATCAGGTCTTCAATCGTAGCGATACCTGCAACTCCGCCATATTCATCAATTAATATTGCAATATGGACCTTTGTTTCCTGCAGCTCGCGGAACAGTTCATCGATATTTTTGCTTTCCGGTACAAGGTACGGCTTGCGGAGCAGACTTCTGATGTCCACATTTTCGAACCCATGTTTTCTCGCCTCGATCATAAAATCTTTCATGTAGAGGATCCCAATGATATTATCGCTGTCCTTCTCATAAACAGGGACTCTCGCATAGCGCTCTTCCAAAAGTTCATCCACATAATCCGCAAGGTTATCCGCGATATTAATCATATAGACGTCCGTTCTCGGCGTCATTACTTCATATGCGAGCTTATCATCAAATTCAAAGATGCTGGTGATCATTTCCTTGCCGGTTTCTTTGATCAGACCGGTTTCCTGGCCCACTTCAAGCAAGGATCTGATTTCCTCCTCAGAATAATGCTCCTCGATATTCGTATCCTTCACTCCGGTGATACGAAGCAGAAAAGCAACCGACGCGGAAAGCAACCATACAAAAGGCTTTGAAATCTTTGATATTAAGAGTATTGGCATAATACAGGCCATCGCAATTTTCTCAGAATACTGCAGCGCCATTCTTTTCGGATACAATTCTCCAAAGACGAGTGTAACATAAGACAGGATCAGCGTAACCGAAACAATCGCAATCTGAGTTGCGTATGGAACGTCGTATTTCGATAGAAATGATGCGATATGAACTGACATCGAAGTAGCCGCAACCGCACTGGCCAGAAATCCAGCTAACGTAATTGCGACCTGAATTGTAGATAAAAACTTATTTGGTTCCTCATATAGTTTTAATAAAAGCTTCGCTTTTTTATTGCCGTCTTGCGCAAGAATTTTAATTTTATTTTTATTTACCGAAACAATGGCCATTTCTGCAGAAGCAAAAAATGCATTTATTAATATGAGTGATGCTAAAAATAATAATTGAACCGCTAATGACATACTCGGGTCAGGATCCATTCAGTAATTCCTCCTTAAATTTGTTCATGTTATATTTACTATATTATACCACTTTATTTTTGTTTGCGTAACATATATTTTTCCAAAACCGGTTG
>CAZTEH010000066.1:0-22774 GCA_964612345.1 uncultured Oscillospiraceae bacterium
AGCAACGCCGTAAAATCGGTATCGTCAATAGGAGCTGGTAAAATGTGAAACTCTGTCCCATAATGTTCAGAAAAAAACCCGTTTTCAAAAAATATGGAAAAGAAAGGTGTCATTTTATTGTATATCTCTGTATCCGACGGCTTTGCTGTATGGTGAAGCATATCAATGAATTTGTCATCAATAACGCCTTCAACGATTATTCCAAATTCCCAATCGGCTAATTTTTCTTTTCCAAACTTCAATGCAGCTTTAATTTCTTCCTTTTCTTCTTTCCAGCAGTGGATTTCAAATTTCAGACCAACCATAGCAAACATGGAGATTAGCTTTTTCCAATAATGATTGTCTTTCAGAGAATTGTCCACCATTTGTATTTCGATTTGTGAATTATCCATATGAAATCACCTCGCAAAATTCTTGTTCATCTATATTGTACTATGCGCCGCGGCAGGCGCTTATACTATTCGGCAGGATAAATCGTGATGGTCTCCTTGGATGCCACGGCATCAGCAATTAATTGTTCCACATCAAGCCGGCTTTCCGATTCTAAAATCTTAACCAGCTTCGGCTTTGTTGTAGGGTGTTTCGGCAGAAACACGGTACAGCAGTCCTCATAAGGTAAAATCGAGGTTTCAAAGGTCCCGATATTTTTCGCGATATCCATGATATCAACCTTGTCCAAAGCAATGAGCGGTCTCATAACCGGCATTTGCACCGAATGATCGGTAACCACTAATGCTTCCGCCGTCTGGCTCGCAACCTGCCCCAGATTCTCACCGGTGATCAGCATGCAGCAATCCGTTTCCTGTGCGACCTTTTCCGCAATCATCATCATAAAGCGTCGAACCAGAATCGTGGTTTCCTCTTCCGGGCAATTCTGAACGATCAATTCCTGAATGGGCAGAAGGTTGATGGTGTGCATCCTGAATCGCCCGCAGTATCCAGCTACGATGCCGGCAAGATCGATAACCTTTTCCCGGGCTCTTTCGCTGGTATAGGGGTAGGAATGGTAATGGATGGCTTCAATGAGCATGCCCCGTTTTGCCATCATCCAGGCGGCTACAGGACTGTCGATACCGCCGGACAGCAGTACCATGCCCTTTCCGTTGGTGCCAAGCGGAAGTCCGCCGAATCCCGAAATCTTTTGTTCATAGATGTAGGATTTATCTCTTCTCACATCAACAAAGAGCAGACATTCAGGATTGTGCACATCCACTTTTAGAACCTTGCATCCGATCAACACCTTAGCGCCGATAATTTTTGCTATATCAGGAGACTTGACAGGGAAGTTCTTATCCGCGCGTTTTGCATCGACCTTGAAGGTTTTCACTCCCTTTTTCTCGATCAAACGCAGCATATAATCCACCGCTGCCTGACCGATCTCATCCATATCAGAAGCAGTCTCAATGGCCGGGCTGATAGAGGCTACTCCGAAAACCCTGGAGATATCGCCCACAATCTTATCGGAATCAAGCTCCTTCAAAGCTCTTACAAATATAAGTCCTTCATTTCTTTTTACTTCTATTCCGTCGTATTTCTTCAAAGCACGTTTGATGCGGTCGACCAGCATTCTTTCAAAATACGGCTTATTCAGACCTTTCAGCGCAACCTCACCGCATCGAACGATAAACGTATTTCTTTCTTCTATCATCTGAAACTACCTAACTTTCTATATTTCTGAACTGAATTTTTTAACTGTACAAGGACATAATCCAATTCTTCCGTCGTATTGAATTCACAAAAGCTGAACCGGATCGCCCCCTCAATTTCCTTATCGGAACGGTCCATGGCTTTCAGTACATGGCTTTGTCCTTTTTTATTTGAGGAACAGGCCGAGCCTGTAGATACATAAATTTCTGACTGCTCCAGCGTATGGAGCAGGACTTCTCCTCGAACTCCCAAAAAGCTGACATTCAGAATAGAGGAACTGCCTTCTTCCGTGCTGTTAAACCGGATATCCGGAATCTCCGTTCGGATTCCCTCTGTCAGATACATTTTTAGCGTTTTTATCGATTCCATACGCTTTGTGAGATTTTTGCGGCTTATCTCTGCTGCAATTCCAAATCCGGCAATAGCAGGGACATTCTCCGTACCGGACCGCAGTCCACGCTCCTGTCCTCCACCGAAGAGATAAGGCAATACATTTAGGCCTTTTCTGACGTAGAGCGCACCTACACCCTTTGGCCCGTGGATCTTGTGTCCGCTGACGGACAGAAGATCAATTCCGCTGATTTCAATGGGCAGTTTGCCAAGGGACTGCACCGCATCGGTATGAAGCAGGATTTCCGTTCCAAGCTTGTTCCCGATTCTATTTTTAAGTTCACTGATTTGCGATATGGGTTGGATTGAGCCTACCTCATTATTCACCTGCATGATCGTAACCAGAATGGTCTGATCATCCATAGCACTTTCCAAAGCCTGCATATCGATCATCCCATTTGGGTCCACGGTCAGGTATTCTACCCGAAAACCGGATTCCTCCAGCTTTCTGCAGCTTTCCAAAATAGCCGGATGTTCAATTTGGGAAGTAATGATTTTATTGCCTCTTCTTTTTCTGGCTTGTACTGCTCCAAACAGGGCCATATTGTCCGCTTCGGTCCCGCCTGAGGTGAAATAGATTTCCTCCTCCTTGGCACCCAATGAAGCCGCCGCTGATTTCCTCGCATCTTTAAGGGCCTTTTCTGCGGTCATTCCCATTCTATGCAAAGAAGAAGGATTCCCGTAATGAATTTCCATATATTTAACCGTTTCCGCGATCACTTCTTTATATGGCTTCGTCGTAGCACTATTGTCCAAATAAACAAACATATTTTCCTCCGTTCTGTATGGCGGAAAAAAGTGTTTTCTTAGAAAACCGTGAAACCGATTACCAGCTTTGATGCGCAGCATCATAAAGACGGCGGTTTTCGTGAAAATACTTTTGAAGCTCCATGAAAGAAGAGGCCTGAGCCTCTTCTTTATTTTGCATATTCGATTGCTCTTGTTTCTCTGATAACATTGACCTTTATTTGGCCCGGATATTCCAGCTCGCTTTCGATCTTCTTGCTGATCTCTCTTGCCAGAAATACAATTTCTTCATCATTCATTTCTTCCGGTCTCGCTATGATTCTGATTTCACGGCCGGCTTGAATTGCGAAGGATCGCTCAACTCCAGGTGTTGTATTGGCAATTTCTTCAAGTTTCTGAAGTCTCTTGATATAAGTTTCAAGAGTTTCTCTTCTTGCTCCAGGTCTTGCGGCCGACAAAGCATCTGCTGCAGCGATAAGCACCGCTTCCATGCTCTTTGGCTCGTAGTCTCCGTGATGAGCTGCCATACCATTGATGATCGTTTCAGATTCCTTATATTTTCGCAGGAGATCGATACCGATATCAACGTGGGTTCCCTCCACCTCGTGGTCAATCGCTTTTCCGATGTCGTGGAGTAAGCCGGCTCTCTTGGCGGTCTTGATATCAAGTCCCAATTCTCCTGCCATTAAACCTGCCAAGTGTGCAACTTCCACGGAATGCTTCAGGACATTTTGTCCATAACTTGTTCTGTATTTTAATCTTCCAAGAAGTTTAATCAATTCCGGATGAAGATTATGTATGCCAACCTCAAATGTCGCCTGCTCCCCTTCTTCCTTAATGATGTTATTCACTTCTTTTTCTGCTTTTTCAACCATCTCTTCGATTCTGGCCGGATGAATTCTTCCATCCACGATCAGCTTCTCAAGTGACAGTCTGGCGATCTCTCTTCTTACCGGATCAAAACCGGATAAGATGACTGCTTCCGGTGTATCATCGATAATTAGATCAACACCTGTCAAAGTCTCAATCGCTCTGATGTTTCTTCCCTCACGTCCGATGATTCTTCCCTTCATTTCATCGTTCGGAAGCGATACTACCGAGACGGTGCTCTCTGCCACATGATCGGCAGCGCATCTCTGAATGGCTCCGGTAATGATTTCTTTCGCCTTTTTATCGGCTTCTTCCTTTGCCTTGGACTCGATATCCTTGATCATCACAGATGCTTCATACCTGATCTCTTTTTCAATGTTGGAAAGCAGAATATTTTTTGCTTCCTCCACCGTATATCCGGAGATTCTTTCAAGCTGTTCCATCTGTTTTGCGATGAATCCATCCAATTCATGTTGTTTCTCAACTAATGTTTGTTCTTTTTGTGTAATGCCTTCTTCTTTCTTTTCTAAATTCTCTGTTTTTCGATCAATGGCTTCTTCCTTTTGGATCAGTCTTTTTTCTGATCTTTGGATTTCTGCTCTTCTTTCTCTGATTTCACGCTCAACTTCACTTCTCATTCTGTGAGCTTCTTCTTTTGCTTCAATGGTTATTTCCTTTTTTATGGTTTCCGATCTGTTCTCAGCATCGAGGATCATATTCTTTGCTTTCTGTTCAGCACTTCCAATGGCTTTTTCTCCCACAGTTTTTCTGAATATATATCCAACCAGCAGCCCTAAGGCTAAGGCAACAATTCCAATGAGTATTCCAATTCCTATTCCTATGTTAACGCACCTCCCTATCCTTCAAATTTTTTTAACTTTTTAACGCCCGCCAAACGTTGGGCGAATTACTAAATATCAGCATTACGTAATTAAATATTGATATAACTACACAATATATATTATAATGTTTAAGGTGACATAATGTCAAGTTGAATTAGCCTGCGTTAACAGTGATATTTTCCAAGAAATCACTGTTTATGGAATTTCGTCCGAAACATAAAAAGAGGGTATTTAGATATGGACTACTTTAGAAATTTACTAAAAAACATAGATAAAGTTTTATTATTGCTGCCGGTTTGTTTTGCCGTAATCAGTATCGTCATGGTAGGCAGCACATCTTATGAAGGTCAGTTTATCATTACTAAGGATATCACGGTGCAATTTGCGGCATATTGTCTGGGAACAGTTGCCTTGTGCATTATTCTCTTATTCAATTATAAAACCTTTGAAAGCATGGAAAAGATCATATACGCTGCGTCGCTTCTGTTTCTCCTTACCGTGTATATTCCCGGTTTGGGAGTGGAGCATTTCGGCGCCAGAGCCTGGGTCGACCTCGGCCCAATCGATATGCAGCCCTCCGAGCTTGTCAAAATATCGTTCGTTCTTGTCTTTTCCAGTTATCTGACAAGGAACCGCGGCAATTTATATACCTTAAAGGGCATCGGACTGGCTTTTTTGTATGCTGCCCCGTTTGTACTCATTATTCTGAAAGAAGACCTTGGTACTGCCATTGTATTGTGCTTTATGATCGTCATGATGGTATTCGCGGCAGGAATCGACTACAAGCTCTTTGCTAAGCTTGGCGGCGTTTTTCTCATATCCATGCCAATCCTGTACCGTTTTATGGCCTCTCACCAAAAGGAACGAATTGATGCTTTCCTGCACCCTGACGTCATGTCCCTTCCCGGAAACTATCAGGTATGGAATTCAAAGGTGGCCATCGGCTCGGGAGGAATCTTTGGAAAAGGTCTTTTTGAAGGAACCCAGAAGGAGTTAAAATTTCTGCCCGTTCAAAAATCCGATTTCATCTTCTCCGTTATTGCGGAAGAACTTGGATTGATCGGCAGCGCCGTTGTCATTCTTATCTATACCGTCTTTCTGTTTCGTATGCTGAAAATAGCAGATAATGCCAAAGATATGTACGGCTCTCTGATTGTGATTGGTGTCCTATCGATGTTCTGCTTCCAGATTTTCGAAAATATTGCCATGGCAATGGGTATCATGCCGGTTACCGGAATCACCCTGCCGTTCATCAGCTATGGCGGATCCTCCGTAGTCGCAAACATGGTCGCTCTGGGAATCGTGCTGAACGTTGGAATCAGAAGCAAAATCATAAACTTCTAAAAATAGATACGCACGGTCTATTCAAATAAATAACTGGTCATCGAGATAGAACCCATCGTACAGGAGTTATTGAAAACAGTGATTTTATCCTCTTTATCTGATGCGCCAAGAATATACAGGAGCGGATAAAAATGCTCCGGCGTCGGAAAGGCTAATTTTGAAGAACTGCCTGCATTTTTAAAATCAATTACATCCTGGTGCTGCATATTTATTACATTTTCTTTAATATAATCATCAAACTCCAATGCCCAAGGTTGGCCGCCATTCATTCCCCAACTTATTCTCGAAAGGTTGTGGACTACATTTCCGCTTCCTAAAATCATGACTCCATTCTCACGCAGTGAAGCAATTTCCTGCCCTAATCGATAATGTACTGCAGCATTTGATTTATAGTCAATGCTCAGCTGCAGCATCGGAATATCCGCCTCCGGATACATGTTTCGAAGCACGGACCAGGCTCCATGGTCGATGCCCCAAGTATTATCAATTTTCACCGCACTTTTAATCAAATCCTTTGTACGATGAGCCAGCTCCGGGCTCCCTTTCGCATGATATGTCACTTTGTAAAGTTCATCGGGAAATCCATACATATCATAAACCATCTTGGGATCAGCATCATCCGTAATCCTTGTCCCATCCGTAAACCAATGAGCAGAAACAGCAAGTATGGCCTCCGGTCTCTTGATTTTCTTTGCAATCTTTGACCAATTCCTTGAGTATTCATTGTCTTCAATTGCGTTCATAGGGGATCCGTGTCCTACAAACAGTGCAGGCATTCTCTCAGTCATATCAACATCCTCCTGCTTATTTTTTGAAAAAAAGCATCGTATTTTACGATGCTTTCATTTTTACGATGCTTCGATGATTCTTTCCAATATCTTTTTAAAGTTCTTCTCTATGTAAGTTCCTTCTTTGTAGACAATCGGCAGACCATTGTTTGCAGCGATGTGGATATTCTCATCATATTGGATGATCCCGGACATCGGCGGTCTCATGGCCTCTGCAATTTCCGCAATACTCGGAACGAGCCCTGTACAAATCAAGTTTGCCATAACTTTATTGATGACATAGGTTCTTTTCTTGATGCCAATTTCAAGGAGAACCTGATCAAGCATGTCTGCATCTCTAACCGCGGCATACTCAGGTACCGTTACGATTACCGCCGAATCCGCTCCGGCTCCGGCAAGGACCAAGTCGTCACCAATCCCTGCCGGTGCATCAATAATGATATAATCAAAGCTTCTCTTTAATTTATTGCACAACACTTTCATGTGGAGAGGAGTAATTTCTGCTTTTTGTTTGTTCTGCGGAGCCGACATCAGATATAGCTCGGGAAATCTCCTGTCCCTGATCAGCGCCTGTTTGATCCTGCATACACCGGCAAGAACGTCTGCAACATCATAAACAACTTTACTCTCCAGTCCCAGGCAAATATCAAGGTTTCTAAGTCCCATGTTCATATCGATCAGGACAACCTTGTTCCCTTCTTGAGCAAGTTTCGCTCCTGCATTCGATGCAAAAACCGTCTTGCCGACACCACCTTTTCCTGAAGCAATCAATATAACCTTCCCCATTTTACTCTCCTCATTGTGTAATTTTCGTGTCTACGCTATAATCCTGATACACCTTATCCAACTGCAGATACTTGCCGATCACTTCTCTTGCCACAGGCGCTGCATATCCTGCCGTGCCTCCCTGAAAAAGCAGTACTGCCACCGCAATTTTAGGATCATCGGCGGGAGCCATTGCCATGACCCAGGCAAACGGATCATAGCTTGCCTTATAGGCATCAAGCTTCGCCGTAGTAACCTTGCCGTTGCTCAGATTGATCACGGCCTGTCTTACGGCGTAATTTCTCGTTGTATAGATATCCGGATATTCCTTCATCAGTCTTGTCAATTCCGTTTCAACATCAGCCCACTTCAA
Source organism: uncultured Oscillospiraceae bacterium (assembly GCA_964612345.1). Classification (GTDB taxonomy): domain Bacteria; phylum Bacillota; class Clostridia; order Peptostreptococcales; family Anaerovoracaceae; genus Anoxybacterium. The sequence continues at coordinate 7,767 of CAZTEH010000066.1, forward strand.
GCTGCTGTTTATTCTGGGAAGATACTGCTTAATGTATTCCACCTCATCGGGAGGATTTATTTTTCCGGCCCTCTCAGCGGTTCCGGATTTGCCTGCCACCTGAACGGGAAAGTTTGCAAAAGTTCCCTTCAAGCTTCCTTTTGATCCCGTAGCAACCAGCTTCATTCCATCGATAATATATTCCAGATAGTCTTCATCTTTCAGGCTTATCTTTTTTCCCGGCTCCTTCACATGAGGGCCTTCCCCTTCAATGGCTTTGATGAGACTAACCTGATTATGAACGCCCTCGTTGCCGATTGTTGCGACATAATTAGCCATCTGCAGCGGAGTATAAGCATTTTCGCCCTGCCCGATGGCGATGTTCAGCTCATCTCCCGTCGTCCAGGCTGCCTGATTGAAGTAGGTAAATTTACAAAGGTCAGCAACGGTTTCAATCAAGCTCTCTTTAATGCCAAGCTTCCCCAATCGCGCGATCAGTTCGTTTCTGCCCGGGTTCTCCTCTGTCCAGCCTACAATGGTATCGATGTTTTCCGTCAGTTTTCCCTTATCATTAATAATGGACTTCTGAAAATATAATTCTGCTCTGCCGAAGAGTACGTTTTTCAGCATGGATTTGATCTGGGTGAGCTTCCTTTCCTGGCTCGGCACAGGAACAACGGTCTCAGGAATTTCGATTCCTGTCTCAAGGCCCAGTCCATACTGCTGTGCAAAGGATGTTATTTTTTCTATATTCATAGGTTCCTTTAAACCCAGGGAAGTCTTTTTAAAAAAATCGCGTCCGGTTGCGATATCAAAGAAATAATAATTACAGGACACCTCGATTGCTTCCGCCAGATTGATGTATCCGTGATTCCCTTTGGTTCGGTTCCAAATCAGGCAGCCGTAGGTCCTGTTTCCGAGCTTGACGTAGCCGCCGTCCCGTAGTTTTCTGTTGGGATCAAGGCCGCTGTCCAATGCAGCGGTTGCTGTCACCATTTTAAAAGTTGATCCCGGCTGTACGGCTGTTCTGGCAGCCACGTTAAATAAAGGCAGAGGTGACAGAGGATCTCTCAGATTTTCTCCCTGCAGGGCTTTCCATTCATCCTTGCTGATTCCAGTCGCAAACAAATTGGGGTCGAAATCCGGATAGCTAGCCATTGCCAGCACATCGCCTGTCTTTACATCCAGGGCGACTACCGCTCCCACATTGGCGTTTTTATATGCTGTCCCATATTTGAAATCTCCCCATTGACTTTTGAAGGTCCCTGCCTTTTGAATCTCGGTCAGAGCCTGCTGCAGGGCATCCTCAGCAGTCTTTTGCAGTTCCAGGTCAATGGTTAAGTAAACATCCTTGCCTTTTTGCGGTTCTGTTTCATTGATGACACGGACCAGCTCACCAAAGGCGTTTACCTCAACGTTTTTTGTACCGTCCTGACCTTTCAACGTGGCTTCGAAGGATTTTTCAAGACCTTCCTGACCAACCATATCGGTGGTTTTGTAGCCTTTCTCATCTACGTAATAGGACTTCTCACTTTCTGAAATCTGCCCCAGATATCCCAGAATATGAGCGGCAGTATTTCCGTTCGGGTAATCTCTTACGGATTCGGCTACCAGTTCAACGCCGGGCAGATCAGAGTTTTTCTCTTCAATGATTACAATGGTATTGTTTGATACGCCGCCTGCGATTTTGGCAGGCATATATTTGCGGTAACCCTGGGACGACAATTCGTTCCTTACGATCATTATTTTTCTTGCTTCTGTATCGGTCAAAGTTGAAGAAATCTCAAACTGATCACGGAGTTCTCGAAAGGCCTGTTCCGCAGTCAAGTCAATATCCAGATAATATCTGCCCAAAAAGCTTTCTTTATCCAGCTCTTTCAAGAACTTCAGGTTTTTTACGGAAATTGGCGGAAAAATATTATAAACCGTCTGGAGCTCCGCCTGTGCATCATATTTATCCAGACCTTCGTCGATATTCTGGCGTCTTCTCATCTCGTCAAATGCCTGCTCAGCCGAATAGTTTGTCGGCATTGCCTGAGCTGCAAGCCAGTCCTCGATATCATTTTGATAGGTATATTCAAAATTTCCATTCTCGATCAGGATCGGAAAATTATCATAATATTCATCTCCGTTGGCCTCCAGAATATGGATCATATTTTGAGAAACTCGGTTGATTTCTTCATTAGATAGCTCCCCTGCGCTGAACTGAACTGTAAAGCTGGGCACATTTCCTGCCAAAATTCTTCCGTAACGATCCAGGATTTCACCTCTGGGTGCAGAGGTATTGATGCTTTTAATGCTGATAGCGGAAGCTTCTTCATCCCATTGACTGCCTTCCACCACTGTTAAACCAAAAAGCCGGATGCCTAAAACCGCCATCATGATCATGACCATCGCGAGTATTTGGTTATTTCTAGATTTTATCCATTTCATGATCGATTCAAGCTCCTCGCCTCTTGCAGGTTTCCACGGTACATATATCTGTCTCCGCGATGCTTGATCACACTTCGGCTTACGATCTGATAAATTGCCAGTGTAACGATCATATTATAAATCAGCACCACGGCTTCTTTTTCCATAACGTATAAAAAGTCAGCCCCATTTCCGAGCATCCTGTTTATACTCCAATATAACAATGCAAAAATGGCCGTTCCAATGGCAGATACAATCAATACGGATATCATGCTGTCTTTATAGAGATATCGCTTCATCCCAATACAAATCAATGCCACAGTAAAATTACAGATGGGTGCGATTCCAATAATCTCAGCAAAACAGATGTCACTTATAAATCCAAAAAGAAGCCCAAAAATTATTCCATGGTAACCATCGTATAAAAATGCGAAAATCACCACCAGACAAAGGATTAAGTTGGGCGACATCTGAAAAATCCTGAAATGGTTCATTACTGTTGATTGCAGAATAAACGCTATAAAAAATAATAAAAATGAGTATCTGTATTTCAATGCTACCTCCCGGTGTTATTTTCTGACCAATACAGTGACCTTCTGTAGATTTTTAAAGTAAGCACTCGGCTCTATGGTTACCGTCTTAAGCAGAGTGTCGTTATTCCATTCGACCTTTTTCACCTTACCAATGGGGATTCCCTCCGGATACATTCCCATTCCCGATGTGATCAGAATGTCACCCTCAATGACCGCTGCTTCAGGATCGACCATATATCCCTCCAGGCTTCCTTTCCCGTCACCGTTAAGAATGCCAAGAAGCTGCATGTCCCGGAAGACTTTAAAGCTGACCGAGTTGGATTCATCGATTACGGAAATCACCTTTGCCCAATCGGAACCAACCTCTAAAACTCTTCCGATAAGCCCGTCACCGTTGATGACCACTGCATCCCGATAGATCCCATCGTCTGTTCCCGCATTAATCGTGAAAAGATTGAACCAATTGGAACCATCCATCGCAACGACATCTGCAGTAACATAGGAATAATTCGGCGTTACATTTTCATAGCCTAAAATATTGGATAAACTCCTCAGTTCAGCCAGTTCTGCTTCCGTGAGCTTGATCTGAATGATCTCCCTGTTCAGATCGGAAATCTGATCCTTCAGCTCCTCATTTTCCTTCACGATGCTTCGGAATTGAAAAATCCCCTTTAATCCTGATTTAACTCCATTCCCCGCACCGGCAACTGGCCCCTGTACCAAAGTTACCACCTTATCGATACCGCGCCCTAAAAATGTAGTATTCCCGCTATTGCTATAGGATACAACAACGACAATAACCAATGCAAACAATATCGATAGTATTATTGTTAAAATTTTATGTTCTCTCAGCCAATTCATAATCTCTTTTTGGTGCCTCTTCCCGCATATTTCTGTATCTTATCGATGCTCGACAGGCTCTTTCCGGTACCTTCCGCCACGGCTTCCAGTGCATTTTCAGCAATCGTTACCTTCAATCCCGTCGAGAACTCAATCAGATCATCCAAACCCCGAATCAAACCGCCTCCACCGGACAGCACCAAACCATTGGTTACGATGTCTGCCGAAATTTCAGGCGGGGTCTTCTCCAGTGTGCTTTTGATTCCGTCAATTATAATTTTAATCGGTTCCTCCAACGCTTTCATCGCATCGATGGATGTAATGGTAACCGTCTTTGGCAGACCGCTGATAATGTCCCTGCCTCTTGCTTCCATTTGCTGAATGCTGTCAGGGTCTGATTTATCTATGTATGCACAGCCGATCTTTTCTTTAATTTCTTCCGCAGTCTTATCTCCGATGAGCAAATCATATTGTTTTCTCATATAAGCAACGATGGCATCATTGAGCTTGTCCCCTGCGTGCCTCAGCGATGTACTTGTTACGATTCCGCCAAGAGCAATAATGGCGATATCGGATGTTCCGCCGCCGATATCGGCGATCATACAACCCATAGCACTGTCAACTGCAAGGCCCGTCCCGATAGCCGCTGCCATCGGCTCCTCCAAAATATAAACTTCTTTTGCTCCCATCTGACGGATCACTTCTTCAACCGCCCTCTTTTCAACCTCAGTAACGCCGGAAGGAACTCCCACAACGATCCTGACCTTGGTAAAGAATGATGTCTCAGGCATGACCCTTTTAATATATGTCTTCAACATGCTGGCAGTCATTTCAAAATCGGAAATAACGCCGTCCTGCAACGGTCTGACGACTCTGATATTATCCGGAGTCTTTCCGATCATTTCCTTCGCTTGTTTTCCTGTAGCAATTACACTTTTTGTAAATGTATCGACCGCTATGACCGATGGTTCGTTCAGAACGATTCCCCTGTTCTTTATATAAATTAAGGTATTGGCGGTACCCAAATCAATTCCCATGTCTTTTACAAATAAGCACATTTTGCATCCTCTCCTTTACTAGCTCGCCCAATTTGTGAAGCAAATTGATGGCGAACTTATGCACGGAAATCTCAACGTTCCGTTCCGGAACTCCAGTCCAAGCTTCGCTTGTGCCGCTGTCCGTTTTGCCTAGCCAAGCAAGCTTGGGGCAAAAATGCAAATCTTAACGTTGTTGATTTCGACTGCTAAATCTATTACTGCATTTTTATATCTATATGGAATTAATCTATTTATAACAACATCTTTTCCTTTAAGCTAACATAGATTCCGTCGCCAATGATCAGGTGATCCAGTACCTTGATGCCCAGAAGCTCCCCTGCTTCCACCAGTCTTCTGGTGATGTCGATATCAGTCTGACTCGGCATAGGATTTCCACTCGGATGATTGTGGACAGCAATCATAGAACAGGCACTTTTTTTAATCGCAGTGCAAAACACCTCTCTGGGATGAACCACAGAACTGTTCAGGCTTCCGATAGAAATATTCTCGATCATGATAATTTCATTCTTGGTATTTAAGAGCAAAACTTTAAAATACTCTTTTTTTAAATATCTCATCTCCTCGATAAACAGAGAAGCCACTTCGTTAGGAGACTTGATATTGATTCTTTTCCCTTTGGGTTTTGTAGCAATTCGTTTGCCAAGCTCTATGGCTGCGATAATCTGACAGGATTTTGCCATGCCCATACCGGGTATGCCGGATAACTCTTCGGGCAGGCAGTTTGTTAAATAAGAGATACCATTTTCTTCAAGAGCCAGAATCCGATTTGCAAGCGTGATAGCAGACACTTCCCGCGTTCCCGTTCCAATTAGAATGGCAAGAAGCTCCGTATTGGATAATGTTTCAGCACCGGATTGAATGAGCTTCTCTCTGGGACGTTCTTCCGAAGGCAGTTCCTTTATCATGGTTTCTTTTCTTATGTGATTCATTTTTCCCCCTTAGCTTTTTCAGCTGACTTTTCCTCCTTTTCCCCCGTTCCAAATTATATGACGTATCACGTCAAATGCCCCTACTCTCTTTACTCTCATAAGTATCTATTATTTTAACATTCTGACCCGATTAATACAATTAAAATGTTAAAAAACCAAAGAAAACCATTTCCTTTCCATTTTTTCGAAACTTTATTTTTAAATATTTCCTCATATATTATCACTCCATATAGACATAATAATATTGAATAAATCATTTAGGAGGTTATTATGGACAAAAGTAATAAAAACCACAGCATTAAGTGTACCGTTGATTCCTGCAAAAACCATTGTGATACTGGTGAATACTGCGCTTTGAGCCAAATTCAGGTTGGTACACATGAAAAGAATCCTTCTATGGATCAATGCACCGATTGTCAATCCTTTACAAAATGAGTTTAGCAAAATTCAGTGAATGGGTTCTAAGGGCAAATCGGGAATAATTCAGGGTAAGGCCGTCTGAGTACAAAGCTGCTCAGATGGCCTTTTCTTGCTTGTACATTTCCGTAATGAATGATAAAATGTGTAAAATTGTAATTTTGAAAGGTATTTGTAATGGAAAACCGGATTATTTTAGCTTCTTCTTCACCGAGAAGAATCGAAATGTTGAAAAACATCGGAATTGATCCGATTATCATACCCTCCTCAGTGGATGAAACCCTGCCTCATAAGATATCCATGACGCAAGCAGTCATGTTTCTCGCCTTAAAAAAAGCTCTGAATGTCGAGAAGCTCTGGCTGAAGGAACCGGTTGACGATCAAGTTCCAAGCGTAATCATTGCAGCGGATACCATCGTTTATAAGGACGGTATGATCGGTAAGCCTTCCAATGAAGCAGATGCGGTCAATACACTGAAACTGCTTAGAAATACAAGCCATTATGTCTCCACAGGAGTTGCATTGGTCAGCCCGGGCACATCGAAGCGTTCGGTTTTTTACGATGTCACTGAGGTGTTCTTCAAAGATTACAGTGATGATGAAATCAAACGCTATGTGGATACTGACGAGCCCTGGGACAAGGCAGGCGGTTACGCGATCCAAGGCGCGTGGGGAAGGAATGTCACTCATATCATCGGAAATCATGACAATGTCATCGGTTTTCCCTGGGAAAAAATCAAAGAAAAATTGAAAAAAAACTGGCCGGAAATCACCCTGTAAATAAAAGTATTTTCTATACTTTTATTTTTTTGTGTCATAATGAGACAGGTTCCACTGTCCCCTTTTCAGACTGACAGGCACTATTTTCTACCGCTTCGCATATACTTCTAACACATTTGATATCCATGGAAAGGGGTTTATGTATATGAGCATATCACTGATACTCACATCCCTGCTGTTATCGAATCCTCTCGTTTTGTTATCCTCTTATGTTTCAATGGGGAATTCCTTCCCGCAGCCGCTCTCCGACAAGGAAGAAGCTTATTATCTTTCCCTCTATGAGCAGGGGGATAAGGAAGCGAAGAATATCCTTGTAGAGCGAAATTTGAGATTGGTGGCTCATATCGCAAAAAAATATGCAAATACAGGGAAAAATCCGGATGATCTAATATCCATAGGCACCATCGGTCTCATTAAATCCGTCAATACCTATAATCGGAATAAAAGCGTACGGCTTGCAACCTATGCCGCGAAATGCATTGAAAATGAAATTTTGATGAACATCCGGACAACGAAAAAAACAAAAATCGAAATATCTCTGAATGATCCGGTCGGTACGGACAAAGATGGAAACGAAATCAATTTCAACGATATTTTAGGTACGGATACCGATGCCATTATCGATGATATTGATAATAAAATGCAGGTAAAAAAGCTTCATGATGCGATTTTTCATCTCCTGAAAGATAGAGAAAGGATGGTGATCATTAAACGGTTCGGACTTGCAGGAGAAAATGCAAAAACTCAGAGGGAGGTGGCCAAGGAGCTTGGTATTTCGTGCTCCTATGTTTCAAGAATCGAAAAAAAGGCTATCTTGAAATTGAAAGAAGCCTTTTCCGAAGAGTATGAAATTTAATTGAGGTATTCTACCATCTGACGAAATAGAGGGACGGCCGAACCTCTTCCGGAGCCTCCCGACTCCACAAAACCGGTTATTACATATTTGGGTTCTTCAGCAGGGAAGAATCCGGTGAACCAGCCGTGTACCACCATTTCGCCATGGTAGGACGCTTCTGCTGAGCCGGTCTTCCCTGCAATCGTTACTCCGGCACCAGACAAATTATTAGCGGTTCCATAATTTACGGTATCAACCATCAATTCTGAGATCAAATCTGCTGTTTCCTTTTTGATAACCCGATTGGATGGCTCCTTTTTCAAATATTCAGTTTCTCCTCCCTCAGTGGTTCCCCTGATCAGTGATAAACCATGGTCGATCCCTCCCGCTGCAATAATCGCTGTAATTCTGGCCGCCTGTGCCGGTGTGACCAGCAGCTTACCCTGCCCTATGGACAGATTCCCGATCCCTGCTCCTTGTATATCCTGTGTCCCCGGCAGCAAACCGCTTTTCTCCTCTATCTTGTCTTGAAATGATTTTTCCCCGACTCCGAAGGCACTTGCCATCTCCAGAATTACATCCCCGCCGGTCATCATGCCGATTTGAATGAAAGCAGAATTGCAGGATTTTGCAAAAGCATCCCGGAAGTTTATCTCTCCATGTCCTTCTTCTTTTGAACAGTTGATTCTGATTCCGTTGATTTCCTCATAGCCATTGCAAAGAAACATCGTATCCTCGTTGACCACTCCTTTTTCGAGGGCAGCCGCGGCAACGATAATTTTAAAGATCGATCCGGGAGGATACAGACTTTGAGTCGCTTTGTTGATGAACTCTTCATTGCTGCTGTCTAAGTAATCCTCTACATGTGCGGGATTATAGGAAGGAGCGCTGGCTCCGGCCAGTAACTCACCGGTTTTGGCGTCCACAACAATGATGGAACCGCTGTGACCTGAATCCTTCAGCACTTGTTCCGCCTTTTTCTGGATCTTTCGATCAAGAGTTGTGATGACACCGCAGTCTGGATTTTCAACGGTACTGGAAATCCCCAGCCCCGGTATGATCATTCGCTTTCCATCCACTGAGGCGTAAACAACCTTCTGTTTCCGGGACAAAATATCATTGAACTCCTTCTCGATTCCGGAGGCACCGGTACCGTCGGTTTCATTGATATATCCGACAAAATGAACTGCCGGCTGCTCCTCCTCATACCGGGTAGCGCCTTTGATGATAAACGCTTCATAGTCTCTTTTCAGAACGTATGCCGCATCTTCGCTGAATATGTTGCTGCGGTAAACAAAATACCGTTTGCTTTCATTCTCGACTCTTTCCGCACCGATCACCTGAAATATCCTTGCGGCGGTTGCATCCAGCTCCTCCTTCTTTATGATATAAATAATGCTTTCATCTGATCCCGTAAGCCGGTTCCCGTTTCGGTCAAAAATGGTTCCTCTGGTATCTTCTCCATTCAGGGTGATACGCTGCTGTTTTGCATTGGCAGAAGCAAATTTTTCGCTTTCTAATATTTGAATCTGTGTCAGTCTGGCTGACAAAACAAGAAGCAGAACGACAAATCCTACCACGAGCGCGATTAGTCTTTTTCTCATACTAAAAAACCCCCTGAAACTATTTTCCCATAGTCAGGAGGATTTTATACTTTAATGGAGCGCCTGCCAGGAATATTCTCTTGGAAACCGCGAAACCGATTACCGACTTTGATGCGAAGCATCTCAAAGGAGGCGATTTCCGGGAAAATACTTTTTTATAGTTCGTGCATGAAAAGTCCGCTGCCCAGCTTCGGTTCGAACCATGTGGATTTCGGCGGCATGACCATATCCTTGTCGGATACGGCAAGCAAATCGGAGATAGAAACCGGATACAGAGCAAAAGCCACCGTCATGTCATGGGCCACTCTGCGTTCCAATTCTTCCAGACCTCTGATTCCCCCCACGAAGTCAATCCGTTTATCGGTCCGCGGGTCCTCGATCCCTAAAATCGGCTGAAGCAGATTTTTCTGAAGAATGGAAACATCAAGACATTGAATGACGTCTTCCACACAGATGGCTTCAGCCTTCGCGGTCAGCTTAAACCATTGATCCTTTAAATACATGCCGAAGACATGTTTCTCTTCCGGTCTGTATGGTCCGTTTTCAACGGGTTCAACCGTAAATTTCTCAGTTATCTTCTGAAGATATTCTTCCCGGGAAAGTCCGTTTAAATCTTTCACCGTTCGGTTATAATCAAATATTTTCAAGTCGGCATCAGGGAAGATAACCGCCATGAAATAATTAAATTCCTCATTGCCTGTATAATCAGGGTGCTCTTCCCTGCGTTTCTGGGCTACCTTTACAGCGGAGGCGGAACGGTGATGTCCGTCAGCGATGTAGAAGGCATCCATTTCGCTGAAAAGGGCTGTCAGCGAGCTGATCACACTTTGATCGTTTATAGCCCAAAGAGTATGTCCGATTCCATCCTTCGTTATAAAATCATATTCCGGTGCGTGGCCGATCATCCAGCCTTCAATGAATGTGCGCAGCCTCTTGTCCTCGCGATAAGTAAGGAAGACAGGTTCCGTATTTGTGTTGCATCGGTCAAAATGATTGATGCGGTCCAGTTCCTTTTCCACCCTGGTGAACTCATGCTTTTTTATGGTATTGTTCAGATATTCATCAATGGAAACACAGCCCACGATACCGACCTGGGATCGACCGTCCATTACTTGTTTGTAGATATACAGCAACGGTTCTTCGTCCCGGATCAAAATTTCATTGGTCAGGAAGTCGTCGATATTTTTCCTCGCTCTCGCATAAACCGGATCCGAATACGGATTCTCCACATGAGGCAGATCAATTTCCGATCTGCAGATATGCAGAAAGCTGCAGGGATTCCCCTCGGCCATTTTTGCCGCTTCTTCTCTGTTCATTACATCATATGGAAGGGAAATCACCTTCTCTGCATAATCCTTCGCCGGCCTGACAGCACGAAAGGGTTTTACGATTGCCATTTTATTACCTCCAAAATTTTCTGTGTCACTTCCTCGATGGTCATACCTGTTGTATCCAGTTCAATGGCATCCTCGGCTTTTCTCAGAGGGTTTAGTATCCTTGTTGAATCATTATGATCCCTTTGGATAATATCCGCCTCTACCTGTGCCATATCTGCAGTTTCACCTTTTTCCTTAAGCTCCAGCCACCTTCGCTGTGCCCTCTCAGCAGAGGATGCAGTCATAAAGAACTTAAACTCCGCATCCGTCAGTACGTTGGTGCCGATGTCTCTGCCATCCATTACAACGCTTTTGACCTGTCCCATTTTTCTTTGAAGGGCTACAAGCTTTTCCCTTACCTCTTGCAAGGCAGATGCATCCGATGCCATCTTTGATATTTCGGGTGTTCTGATTTTATCATTCACGATTTCACCGTCCAGAATGATGTTTCCGGCGGCAAAATCGATTTCCGTCTGCACAAGAAGCTGCTTCAGCGCTTCCTTATCTTCCAGATCGATCTTTTGCTGAAGGATTTTATAGCCTATGGCGCGGTACATCGCTCCCGTGTCGATATAGTCGATTCCCATCAGCTTCGCAACACGCTTGGCAATGGTACTCTTACCGGCTCCGGAAGGGCCATCGATGGCAATCCTTATTTTATTTTCCATTCGTCTTTTCCTTTCCCAGCAGCTTCTCAATCTCTGCAACGAATGTATTTACGTCTTTAAACTGTCGGTATACGGAAGCAAACCTGACATAGGCAACTTCATCCAGACCCTTAAGATGCTCCATGATGACTTCACCGATCAGCTTGCTTTCCACTTCTTTTTCCATCATATTGTTCAGTCCGCGTTCGATATCATCTACGATTTTTTCAATATCCGCAATCGGTACCGGCCTTTTTTCACAAGCCTTTATGATACCGTTCATCACCTTGTTTCTGTCAAAAGCCTCGCGGCTCCCGTCCTTTTTGATAACCATAAAGATCATCTCTTCAACCTTCTCATAGGTGGTGAAACGCTTATTACAGTTGTCACATTCCCGTCTGCGTCTGATAGCATGTCCTTCTTCCGTCGGCCTTGAATCAATTACTCTGGTATCCAGATTTTCACAAAATGGGCATCTCATCTTATCCCCTCCATTTAACATTCTGTCCGGCTCTTCAGAGCCGTTGACAGAATTTAGGCTAGAAAATCACAACGTTCCTTTCAGGAACTCCTCCGCAAGCTTTGCTTGCTACGCTGTCCTTTATTCCACTGCAGCTTAAGCTGCGGAATAAAGGCAACGTTCCGTTCCGGAACTCCAACGCAAGCTTTGCTTGCGCTGCTGTCCGTTTTGCCATTACAGCTGAAGCTGTGGCAAAACGGCAAATCTTTAAGTTGTAGATTTTCATCGTCTGAACGCATTAGCACCAGCCTATACAATTACTATTACTTCATGATTTATTTTACCTATATATTGTGTCTTATGCAAGGATTTTTATCTTGCTCCCCGCATCGTCTGCCACCCTCAGTCGGTATCCCTGTACCTGTCTTTGTCCACAGCTTCGTATCCGCCGGATTTTGACATATGATTTCTCTCATAACCTGCATCCGTCTCAAATACCCCTGCTACATCCACAAGGATCACATCATCCCCGATCCGCTTGATGTCTTTCCATTTGATCACATAATCATTTTCTCCTCGCCCGAAAAAGCTAAAAAAGCTCCTCTGTGCGGGAACGATAATTCCTTCGATCATCCCCTTTTCCAGATTCACCTCAATATCGTAGACATAGCCAAGGCTTTTCCCGTCATAAATATTGATGACCTCCTTGTTCCTCAAGTCTTGTGTACTTATCATAGCTTTTATCCCCCTTTACTAGCTCGCCCAATCTGCTTTGCAAATTGTCGGCGAACATCCCTTTCGTTGAATTCCGTCCTACAGACAGGAAGGACTTTCTTAATATTTATGCCTCAAAATGAAAAAGTATGCCCTTTTGGACATACTTTTCCACTTGTTGTTAGACTATATTGAGCTATAGGGTTCTATGCATCAATCATATCTTAGATATGATATGCAACTTCCTTGTGGATGGAAACATCCAGGCCTTCTTTCTCCTCCGCTTCCGATACTCGGACCGGTACGAAAATGTTAACTACCTTTAAAATCAGTAACGTGACGATAAAGGCATAGGTTGATGCGATTGCAACGCCTGCGAGCTGCATCAGGAATTGATGAACATCACCGGCAAGCAGTCCGTTGATTCCATTGACGGATTCTACGGCAAATACTCCGACCAAAATGCTCCCAAGTATTCCACCGACACCATGTACTCCCCAAACATCGAGCGCATCATCCCAGTCCAGTTTGATTCGAAGCTGAACTGCATAGTAGCAGATCGCTCCCGAGGCCAATCCGATAATAACCGCAGCCCAAGGCTGAATAAAGCCTGCCGCAGGTGTGATTGTTGCCAGACCTGCAACCGCCCCGGTCAAAGCTCCGACAAAGCTTGGTTTTTTCTCTCTTACCCATGAAATCACAAGCCAGGTCACCATAGCAACGGAAGCAGCAATATCGGTGTTGATAAAGGCGATCGCGGCTACCCCATTTGCACCTAATGCTCCGCCGGCATTGAATCCAAACCATCCAAACCAAAGCAAACCGGTTCCTAATGCGACATAAGTGATATTGTGCGGTTCTTTCTGGTCTTCCGTAAGATTTCTCTTTCCTACAAACAGAACAGAGGCTAACGCCGCGAGACCTGCGCTGGCATGAACTACGATTCCGCCTGCGAAATCAACGACACCCATCTGTTGCAGAAAACCGCCGCCCCATACCCAATGGGCGAGAGGAATATAGATCAAAAAGCTCCATGCGACGAGAAAAATCAAATAACTCTTAAAATTGACCCGGTCGGCAAAAGCGCCTGTTATCAAAGCAGGAGTGATGATTGCAAACATCTGCTGATAGCTGAAGAATGTCAGAAATGGAATGGTTGCTCCATAGGTTGAATTTGGCTCCATTCCCACTCCCTGTAAAAAGGCATATTTCATTCCGCCGATGATGCCTCCGATATCCGGACCAAAGGCCAAAGTGAATCCGACCAGAACCCAAATAATGGTTACTACTCCCATTGAGATAAAGCTTTGCATCATGATGGTCAGTACATTCTTTCTGGATACCAAACCACCATAAAAAAACGCAAGCCCCGGAGTCATGAGGCATACCAAAGCTGCACAAATAATGATAAAGGCGGTATCTCCGCTGTTAATCATTTCAGTCTCTCCCTTCAAATTTTAAAAATAATAATACCTTTGCAGATATCATAAAAAAATAAGGGCTTTGTGGGAATACCGCAAAACCCCTATTTTTATCAGGGAAATCCTTTATTAAACGCATCGATCCCTTTCGGGGACTTTTATATTTCGATGAGATGATTCCTGGCTGCATACAGCACCAGCTCTGTGATGTTTTTAAAGTTATTTTTCCGCATAATATTAGCGCGGTGGGTTTCAACTGTCTTTATTGAGATAACAAGCATATCGGATATTTCCTTATTGCTGTAACCCTCTGCCAACAGCTTTAAAACTTCACGTTCCCGAACGGAAAGGTCGTTCCCCCGTCTCTCATTGGACAGAAAGCCATGCAGCAGGGTGGGTGCAAGTTCGGAAGAAACATATACTTTTCCGTCTTTCACAGCATGGATCGCCTTAATCAACTCTTCAAAAGCGTTTTCCTTTAACACATAACCCTTGGCTCCGCTTTCAAAGGCCTCCGCCAGGATCTCTTCACTTTTATGCATCGTAAGAAAGATGATTTTTAGATCAGGATATTCTCTCACTACATTCTTTGCAACATCCAAGCCGCTTCTCTTTGGCATGGAAATATCCAGAATCAGAATATCCGCGGCTGTTTTTCTGAGTCCTTCCTCAACGGCCAAGCCATCCTCTGCCTCTCCGACTACCTCAATATCCTCTTCCTGACTGAGAAGAATATTCAAGGATTCCCTGAGTATTTTATGATCATCCGCAAGATAGATTTTTATTTTCTCATTCATTTGTTATCGGCACCTCCACAACAATTTTGGTTCCTTTTCCTTCCGCAGTATCAATATGAAACGTTCCACCCAGCATTTTCACTCTGTCAGCCATAGACGGAATTCCAACTCCGTACCCTTCCTTTTCTGTTGAAAAACCGCTTCCGTCGTCCACGACCTGAAAATCATAAATGCCGTCAACACTTGATTCACCTGCGATAATATTG
>CAZTEH010000067.1:0-21838 GCA_964612345.1 uncultured Oscillospiraceae bacterium
TAAAACCTCTCTTCTAAATAAAATTTGACCTAATTCCTGACTATATCGAGAAAGTTTTGACCTACTCTAATTATAAGCTAAATAAGTCAATTGTATTTTGGCGACCAATTTTATATCTGTCATTTTCGTTTATTGAGCAATTATCAAACCATTCACAAGAATCTTGTATTGTTTCAAACGGGAAGTCTGTAGCAAATAAAATACGATCAGTTCCAAATTCCATCATTGTATTCAATAAAGAAGATGTATGGGTTTGTCCGCTTGTAGTATACCAAAAATTCTTGAGCATGTATTCAGTTAATGGACGTTGTGCAGGAAGCCCTCTGTTTGTCTTGCTGAGTCTGTTTTGTGTTCTCCAGATACAGAATGATAGAGTTTCCCCCAAGTGACCCAAAATAAATTTTAGGTTAGGGTGTTCATCTAAAATACCGCTGCACATTAAACGCAATGCATGAGTAGCTGTATCAACGCCAAAGGCCCAAGCAGCTCCTTCAAGCCAAGGATGACCCTCAAGCGACTGAATATTACATGGCATTGGTTCACGTGGATGCAAATAAAAGGGAACATCTAACTTCGCGACTTCTGCCCAGAACGGACGATAAATCGAATCGTCATAATACTTATAGCCGCCATCCGCATCAGTCTGAGAAAAACTATTAGCTAAAATCCCGACACATCCAAGCTCTTTTACGCAACGTTGTAGTTCTAGGATAGCAGCATCTGGATCTTGTAAAGGCAGTGCAGCAAATCCAAGGAAACGGTCTGGTCTTTTCTGCATGATATCAGCCATAATATCGTTGGATCTTTTAGCAACTTCAACCGCTCTTTTCTTGTCAGTGATTGCTTGAATAGCAGGTGAGTTTAGAGAAAGAATCATCTTTTCAATTCCATATTGATCCATTTCTTCGAGACGAGTGTTCGTAAACCCAAGAATTTTGTCTGCAAACTTTGGCCAGACATCCCTATCAAAATACCTTTCGGAATCGCCCACGGTGTCCTGGGTCGCGAAATGTCCTTCTAAGTCAATTTTACCTTTCATATTTTACCTCCTCAATATGTTTTGTTTCTGGATTCATTTTATAAAGTTCTCTTATGAAACTCTGCTAAGTAAAATACAATTGAGAAAAATATTTACCTTTCATGAAAGTGCAAATTAAAGGACCAAACTCTGTGTAATACAGCGTTCAGTCCTTACAAGCTATATTTATCCAACGCGACAACATGCAATATAATTATGTCAACATTACATATAATTGTTTACTCTTTTTTTATAACCACTGTCTGTTCATAACTTTCAATTTTGACGTACCTAAACGAATTTGTATAATACAAATAAAGGGTAAGGGCCAAAATTTTCATTCAGCCCTTACCCTTAGTTATTTCTTAATATCTATCCGTAGATTATTTTTGCTGTTATCAGAATCTAGTCTAGCAATTCTTTTCTGGTAAGATTGATTCTGTTCTGGCTGTCGATTTCCGTTACCTTAACTTTGACGACATCGCCGATGTTCATGACATCCTCAACTTTTTCTACTCTTTCCTTCGCCATCTTGGAAATGTGAAGCAATCCTTCTTTTCCAGGAAGAATTTCGATGAAAGCTCCAAAATTCATAATTCTGGTTACTTTACCATCATAGATTTCACCGACTTCAACATCCTTCACGAGAAGCTCAATTGCTCTGACTCCTTTATTTGCGGATTCCATATCAGGAGCTGCAATATAAATCAGGCCTTCGTCATTGATGTCGATCTTTACGCCGGTCTCTGCAATGATCCGGTTGATGGTCTTTCCGCCAGGACCGATAACGGTTCTGATCTTATCCGGATCGATCATCATGGAGATGATTCTAGGCGCATATGGAGACAGTTCTTTTCTTGGCTCCGAAAGCTCTTCCATCATTTGTTCCATGATGTGCATTCTGCCGTCATGAGCTTGAGTCAGCGCATCCTGAAGAATCTGTCTGGAAAGTCCGTGAACCTTGATATCCATCTGGATTGCAGTTATGCCCTTTGGAGTACCGGCAACTTTAAAGTCCATATCTCCCAAGAAATCTTCCATTCCTTGAATATCGGAAAGGATTGCGATCTTGCTTGAGCCATCTTCCTGAACTCTCTCAATCAATCCCATAGCAATACCTGATACGGGAGCTTTGATCGGAACGCCTGCGTCCATCAAGGACAGCGTGCTTCCGCAGGTGGATCCCATGGAAGTACTGCCGTTAGAGGATAATACTTCGGAAACCACTCTGATTGCATACGGGAAATCTTCCACGCTTGGCAATACTGGAATCAATGCTCTTTCCGCCAACGCTCCATGGCCGATTTCACGTCTGCCCGGGCTTCTAGACGATCTCGCTTCTCCCACACTGTAAGGCGGGAAGTTATAGTGATGCATGTATCTCTTTTCTACTTCTTCACCGATGCCGTCAATGGTCTGTGAATCGCCCATCGGTCCCAGTGTAGTAACGGATAATACCTGCGTTTGTCCTCTTTTAAACAGGCCTGTCCCATGGGTTCTTGGAAGGATGCCGGTTTCACACCAAATCGGTCTTATTTCCGTTGTCTTTCTGTTGTCCGGTCTGATGCCGTCATCAAGGATAAGGCTTCTAACCTGTTCTTTTGTAATGGAATATAATACTGCAGCAATGTCCTTCTTATTATCCGGATAGATTTCTGCGAAATGTGCTTTTGCATCTTTTTCCACAGCATCCATATTGTCAAGACGTTCCTGCTTATCATATGTCTGGATCGCCGCTCTCATTTTATCCGCTGCATATTCTTTGACTGCCGCTTCAATATCTTCGGCAACCTTATAAAGAATAACTTCTCTCTTAGGCTTCCCTACTTCAGCAACAACTTCATCGATAAATTCAATGATTCTCTTGATTTCTTCATGTGCAAACATGATTCCTTCAAGAATGACATCTTCCGAAACTTCGTTTGCACCGGCTTCAACCATCATGATCGCTTCCTTTGTTCCTGATACAACCAGATGCAAATCACTTGCTTCTCTTTGATCAAACGTAGGATTAATAATAAATTCTCCATCAATCCTACCGATCAGAACAGATGCAGTCGGACCGTCAAACGGGATATCCGATACGGATAAGGCTACCGATGAACCGATCATACCGACGATTTCCGGCGAGCAGTCAGGGTCAACACACATTACGGTGGCAACTACCACTACATCATTGTAAAAGCCTTTCGGAAACAACGGCCTGATTGGTCTGTCAATCAATCTTGAACTCAGGGTCGCCTTCTCGGAAGGTCTTCCCTCTCTTTTTATAAATCCGCCGGGAATTTTACCCGCAGCATACATTCTTTCTTCATAGTCTACACTAAGAGGGAAAAAGTCAATATCTGCTCTAGGTTCGGCTGATGCTGTAGCAGTAACATTCACCACGGTATCGCCATACTTCACCATAACCTGACCGCCTGCCATCTCGCAAACTTTGCCGATCTCCAACTGTAATAATCTTCCGCCCACAGCGGTTCTAAATGTTCTGTAATCTTCAAATCTCATTAACAACTTCCTCCTGTTAATTTTTTTCCTAAATACACGTGCTCTCCGGCACAGGTGGTTTTCCGCTAAATTGCGGTTTCCTCGTTAAAATAAAAGCGGGGAAATCCCCCGCTTTTGATTTTCAGAATTATTTTCTTAATCCCAAACGAGCAATGAGATCTCTGTATCTTGAGACATCCTTGTTCTTCAGGTAATTAAGAAGGTTTCTTCTCTGTCCAACCATCTTCAAGAGCCCTCTCCTGGAATGGTGGTCCTTTTTGTGGATTTTCAAATGTTCATTTAAGTCGTTGATTCTAAAGGTAAGAATTGCAACCTGAACTTCCGGGGAACCAGTGTCTCCCTCTTTTGTCTTGTACTCATTAATAATCTCTGCTTTTTTTGTTTGATCAATCATTTTATTTTCTCCTTTTTTTTACTTCACCTCTAGCCGTGTGCTACGTCGGAGAGTCGTAAGACTCAGCCAAAGGTAACTATTGACAATACATAATACCACATCCGCTTTTTTTTGTAAAGCATTTACGGAAGTATTATGCTCAGGATTTCAATCATTATGTATTGATATTTCAGTACTCCTTTATTCCTTGTTAACTTTTTCCAACGTTTCAAAAAAATATGGATACGAGATTCGGATGCATTGATGGTTTTCCAACGTGCTCGTTCCTTCTGCAGCCAGAGCGAGCACCGCCATTGACATGGCAACCCTGTGATCGTTGTAGGTCTCAAAACTGCTGCCACGAACCGGATTTCCGCCTTCTATGATCAGACCGTCATCGGTTGAACATACATTGACTCCTGCTTTTTTCAACTCGGTTTCCATGGCGTCGATCCGGTTGGACTCTTTGACCTTCAACTCTTCCGCATCCCTGATCACGGTCGTGCCTTCCGCATAGGCCGCTGCAACCGCAATGACAGGCAGTTCATCAATAAGCCTCGGGATCAAGTCGCCTCCGATTTCCGTGCCGTGAAGCGGAGAATATTTTACGGTGATATCTCCCGCAGGTTCAATTTCATCCCCTGATTTTTCGATATGAATGGAAGCACCCATGGATTTCAGCACATCGATGATTCCTGTTCTTGTTTCGTTTAAGCCTACATTTTTGATCGTTATTTCTGAATCGGGAACGATCAGCGCCGCAACCATAAAAAACGCAGCGGAGGAAATGTCCCCCGGTACCGTGATTTCCTGACCATATAGTTCTTCTGCAGGGTTTACGGTAATTTTATTCATTTCCGCGGCAATACTCCCGCCGAAGCCGTTGATCATCAGCTCTGTGTGATTTCTTGAGAGTTTCGGCTCGATAATGGTGGTTTTCCCAGCCGCATAAAGTCCTGCAAGGATCAGCGCCGATTTCAGCTGAGCGCTTGCTACGGGCATTTCATAATCGATCCCTTTCAATTCTGCGCCTTCAATGGCAATGGGCGTATAAGCTCCATCGGTTCCGTTGATCTTTGCTCCCATTTGCCGCAGCGGAATCATGACGCGGTTCATCGGCCGCTTTCGGATGGATGCATCGCCGTCCAACGTGCAGGAAAAACCTTGAGGCGCCAACAATCCACAGAGCAATCTCGTCGTTGTCCCCGAATTTCCGGTATAGAGGAGTTCCCGGGGTGCCTTGAGGCCGTGGAGCCCGCTTCCGGTTACGGAAACCCGATTTCCTTCTATTTCAATGGGAATCCCCATCTTCACGAAACAGTCAATGGTAGAAAGACAATCTTCCCCCATAAGAAAATTCTGTATGAGGGTTTTCCCTTTTGAAATGGAGCCCAGCATCACAGCTCTGTGCGATATCGATTTATCCGGCGCAACGGTGATCGTTCCCCGAAGGCCTTTTGAAGCACTAATTTCCATATGTTACTCCTGTTTGCTTTTGTAGCTTCCGATTATTTTCACAAAGGGCAGCTCCTCATAGAGCTGATAAAATAAAGCCCTGATCCTGCCGTCCTTCAAATTTCCAGTAAAGTCAACATAGAAGAGATACTCCCACGAATTTTTTCCGTCGGGTCTGGAATGGATTTCCGTCAGATTTACGCCGTAATCCCCGAATATTCCCAAAACAGAGGCCAGACTGCCGCTGCGGTGCGGGCATGCAAACACGATGGCAATTCTGTCGTGGTTTTTCTTCACAACCAATTGTTTGGATACCGCAACGAATTTTGTGGCATTTTCCTTGTTGTGATTGATTCCTTCCAGAAGAATATTTAATCCATAACGTTCCGCGGCCTCTCTTGAGCAGATGGCTGCCTTGCTTCGATCCTTTAACTCCGCCACGTCCTTTGCTGCTACCGCTGTATTGCTGCTGTCCTTTGCAGTGATCCCGTTCTTTTTTAAGAATTCAGCCCTTTGGGCAATGGCCTGGGGATGGGAATATACTTCTTTGATCTCTTGAAGTTCGGCTCCCTTGATCGCTGCCAGACAATGATCGACCTTTACAATATCACTGTAATTGATGTACAGATCATGCGAAAGCAGCAGATCATAGACCTCATAGACGCCGCCTGCCGTGGTGTTTTCCAGCGGCACAACTCCGGCCTGGGTGTTCCCGCCGCTGATGCTCAGGAATACCGCTTCAAAGGTATCGACTGGACGGCTTTCCGCATCAGGAAAGATGTTGCCGGCAGCCAGTTCGGAATAGGAACCCGGCAGACCCTGATAACAGACTTTTCCGATGATCGGATCCTCTTCCTGAAAATCAAGTTTGAAGGGTACTCCAAGCGCAAGGATTTTCCGATATTGAAACGTCCTGCTGACCTCCATCACCTTCTTGATAAAGGAAGTAAAGGCGGGCTTCAATTCTCCGTCCATATTAGCGGTCAGTTGTGTGATGACCTCTTCTTCCCGTTCCGGTTTCAGGATCTTATCTCCTGTTTTGCTTTTACTTTCAGCAACCTCTTCTGCCACCTTCATTCTCAGTAAAAACAGCTCTTTTATTTTCAAATCGATCTCGTCGATTTTCATTCGCAATTCACTTAGCGTCATACCCGTAAGCCTCCAAAAATAAATCCATCATGGCGATGGCCACCGCCGCTTCAATAACCACCGGGGCACGCATTGCAATGCATGGGTCGTGCCTGCCGTGGATCTGCAGCTGCTCTTCTTCTCCGGTTTCCAGGTTCAAGGTAGTCTGCTCCCTGCCGATGGATGGGGTAGGTTTGATTGCTGCCCTTACAACGATAGGCATTCCTGTTGTGATCCCGCCGGAAATCCCTCCGCTGTGGTTGGTTTTCGTCCGGATGCTGCCGTTATCTTTTACGTAGCTGTCATTTGCCTCGGATCCCCGTTTTTCCGAAAACGCAAAGCCCAAACCAAATTCCACTCCTTTTACAGCAGGCACACTGTATAACATCGAAGCGATGCGGCTTTCCACATTTTGAAACATAGGACTGCCGATTCCGGCTGCCACGCCTACCACCGCGCATTCAATCATGCCGCCTACCGAATCCAGTTCTTTTCTGGCTTGTTCAACTGTCCCTATGATCTTCTCTTCCACTTCATGATCGATCAAGGGAAGTGTTTCCATCTGTAAACGGGACAATAGCTCCCGATCGATGGATACCAGATCAAAAGACTGGTCGGCAACGCCTCCGACGCTGCAAATATGGGATCCTATTTCCACGTTATGATTCTTTCTTAAAAAATCCTTGCAAAGTGCTCCGGCATAAACGATGGGAGCCGTGAGCCTTCCGGAAAAATGTCCGCCGCCCCGGATATCGTTGTGCCCCTGATATCTCAGCTGACCGGTATAGTCGCTGTGGCTGGGGCGAGGTACTGTCCTGAGGTTTTCGTAATCCTTGCTGTGGGTATCGTTATTTGGGATCATGATGCAGATCGGTGCTCCCGTTGTCGTATGATCGAGCATTCCGGAAAGCAGGATCGGTCGATCCTCTTCTTTTCTGCTCGTGGTCAGACTGCTCTGACCGGGTGCTCTTCTTGCCAGTTCCTGCTCGATAAATTCCTGGTCACATGCAAATCCTGCAGGGAATCCGTCGATCACAACACCGACGCCTTTTCCGTGAGACTCGCCGAATACCGATATTTTCAGTTGATTTCCCCAAGTGCTTCCCATCTTAATCACCTAACACTTTCATTATTTGTTTTAATTCTGTTACCGGAATCTTTTTGATCAACGTCTTGCCAAAATCTTCAATGAATACAAAATGAATGCTTTCCCCTTGTTTCTTTTTATCCGATAACAAGGCACCATAAACCTCATCCACGGAACGAGTGATCTCAATGGGTAAGGAAAAGGCTTGTAAAATTGCTGCCAGTCTTCCATAACAATCGTCTTTGGTAATTCCTATACTTGTTCCCATTTTCACAGCTGCAGCCATTCCAATGGATACGGCTTCACCATGGGACAATTCCGTGAAATTTCCGAGCTTCTCAACGCTGTGGCCGATGGTATGCCCAAAATTCAATATCCTGCGAAGGCCTTCCTCCGTTTCATCCTCTTCCACAACTTTTATTTTAATTCGGACGCATCGCTCAATAAGTTCAATGATCCGGTTATTATAATCATCCTTTGATACCATATCAAGAATTTCCGGATCGCTGATACAGCCGTACTTAATGACCTCGGCCATACCGGCCTTGAAGACATTTTCCGGGAGTGTATTCAACACTTCGGGATCGATCAGCACCAGATCCGGCTGACGGAACGCACCAACCAGGTTTTTTCCCTGCGGCAGATCCACTCCGGTTTTTCCCCCGACGGAAGAATCCACCTGGGCCAGCAGCGTGGTTGGTATCTGCACCAGATGTTTGATCCCTCTCAGGAATGTTGCAGCGGCAAAGCCGGCAATATCTCCCGTAACGCCGCCGCCTAAAGCGATGATCATATCCTCTCGCCCAAATTGATGATTGCTTAACGTATCGTATATCCGGGAAACGGTGTCCAGATTCTTATATTCCTCACCGGCCGGGATGATATGGTGAAATACCGGAATATTCAACCCGGAAAGCTTCTGCTCCAGACGATCGAGATAGTACCCGGCTACATTTGAATCTGTTATTACGCAGATCCGGGAGGGCCGCATTTTATCGGCGCTTTCCGTCATGTAGAATTCAGCGGCTTCTTTCAGTATTCCGTTTCCGATCATGATTTTCGATCTATTCTGTTTTCCAATTAGTTTTAATTCTTTCATCTGAACCTCTATCACTTGTTATAATTCCCGGTCTACAACCGCGGCAAGGGATTTCAGCTTTTTCATGGTGCTGGCGAACATTTCATAGGTCAGGCTCTGTGCACCGTCGCTCAGGGCATTTTTCGGGTCATTGTGAACTTCGATCATAAGACCGTCGGCTCCCGCAGCGATTGCCGCCATAGACAGCGATTCGACCATCCAGGCCATACCTGACGCATGGGACGGATCGATGATGACCGGCAAATGGCTCAGTTTCTTTAGCGCGGGGATTGCGCTGATGTCCAGCGTATTCCTTGTAAAGGTCTCATTAGTTCGTATCCCTCTTTCACATAATATCACATTTTCATTTCCGCCGCTTAAAATATATTCCGCCGACATGAGAAATTCTTCCAGCGTATTGGAAAATCCTCTTTTTAAAAGCACCGGGATTCTCGCCTTCCCCAACTCGATGAGCAGTTCGAAATTCTGCATATTTCTTGCCCCGACCTGGAAACAGTCCACTTTTCCCAGGAATCGTTCCACATGCATCGGATTGGTGATTTCTGTAATAATCGGCAAACCGGTTTCCGCTTTTGCAATATTTAAAAGATCCAATCCCTCTGCCTTAAGCCCCTGGAAAGAATAAGGTGAGGATCTTGGTTTCCATGCTCCACCTCGAATGATCGTGGCTCCCGATTCCTTGATATGCCTGGCGATATCAACAATCTGCTCTTCACCTTCCACCGAGCACGGGCCTGCCATCACCACAATTTTTTTGTCTCCGATTGTTACTCCGCCAACATTGACGATCGTATCTTCCGGATGCATTTTTCGATTGGCTCGCTTATAAGGCTCCTGTACCTTGATGATTTTATCCACATGTTCGCTTAAATAAGTCGAAGTTCGATCAATAGAGGACGTATCTCCGACAATTCCCAGAATGGTCGTCTCTGCGCCGACGATCGGGCAGACCTCCACATTATAACGGCTTAACCATCCGGATATCCGGTTGATATCCTCCTGTGTCGTTCCATTTTTCAATACAATAATCATTTTTTTATTCTCCTTTTCTGTTTATTCAATAGCAAAAAAGTTTTAAATAAAACAAAAACCCTCCGCCCCTATGTAGGGACGAAAGGTAATGATTCATATCTTCCGCGATACCACCCAAATTCAGTACTGGATAAGCACTGCTCTCTTTTCAAATACGAAGCAATCTATATTGCCGAATATTCTATCCCTGTAACGTGGGAATACGCCTAAGCCTACTTGTTGAATCGTTCAGCCTGGAGCTCAAGAGGGAACTTCAAAATAATTTCTCAAATATCCACTTCCAGTCAAGATGGATAATCCCTGTCAGGTCCCTTATTTCTACTTTCCTCTGTCATAGCTTTTTTACTATTATTGATTATACATATGCTACCCGTTAATGTTTTGATTGTCAATAGAGGAAATAAAAAAAATTCATTTTTTTATTGATTCAAGTTTCTAAATATAGTTTTTAACATGATCCGCGTTCAGTCTTCGATGATAGTTTTCCGCTTCCCTGCAATCCTTTTCGATCTGCTGTGCCAATGCATTCACGCTACTGAATTTGATTTCCGGCCGGATTCTTTCCAGGAATTCGACCCGTATCTGCTTCCCGTAAAGGTCCTTGCTGAAATTAAATATATGAGTTTCTATGTTCTTTTTATTATCTCCGATGGTCGGCTTGATCCCTACGTTGGTGACTCCTTGATAACAAATTCCGTTATATTTGCAGTAGGTAACATAAACTCCGTGAGCCGGAGTAACCATCGTTTCGTCAATGAGAATATTCGAGGTCGGAAAGCCGATGGTTCTGCCTATTTTATTTCCAACAACCACTTCTCCGCCTACGGAATAATTTCTGCCCATATATTTTTTGCATTCCCCAACTCGGCCATCGGCGATGAGCTTACGGATAAACGAGCTGCTCACAAGATTTCCGTCAATTTTGAATGGTTCTAAAACGTGGATCCCAAAGCCATCTCTCATGCCGGTCTTGATCAGTGTTTCCGGATTTCCATCCGCTTTATAGCCGAAGTGATAATTGAAACCGCAGTAGGCCTCTCTCATTTTAAAGGCTCCGATCAAAAGCTTCTGAATAAATTCTTCTGCGGAAAGATGCTGAATGATCTCGTTGAATTCCAGAGAGAACAGATAGTCGACTCCCAGACTTTTAATGATTTCGGCCTTGTCTTCTAAATATAATATGTTTTTAATGACCGGCTTTCCTGCCAGAACATTCTTCGGATGGTTGGTAAAAGTGAACACAGCGCTTTTCAATCCTGCCATTTTCGCACTTTTTACCGTTCTTCTGATGAGCTCCTGATGACCTTTATGTACCCCATCAAAATTCCCCAAAGCAACGACTGTTTCTTTTATATTATTAATTTCGTCCAATGAATTAAATTGTTTCATATTCCCACCCTATCGAAGATACTCCTGTCACTAAGAAAAATCTTGTCCGACATCTGCAACTCAAATTTCCTTTAGAAAGAGTTGCCACGATGCTGGATTGATTTTTCTAAGCGCTATGGGTATCAAAGATACCTCTATCACTAAGAAAAATCTTATCCGCGACCAGCTTATTATAATCTTCATTATAAAATGCTACACCTAAAAACCCGTTGAAATCCTGGATGGTCAACTGATCTTGCTCCAGATAGATATTATATGCTCCCCTGTATTCGTCACGGATATTAAGCCCGTATCCTGTATCTTTATATTCCGGTTCCTTGATGATGGTTATGTCCGACATGCATAAATGACCGCCGTTGGTAAACCATTTTCCACGCTCTTCATTGACCATTGCCTTGCCGAAATGGACCAGCGGAAAATCTGCTTCCAAAAGATACTGTTCCGGGTTTCCTTCCGTCAATTCCTCAATCGTCGCCGTATTTTCCAGCGTAAAAGCTCCGCTTGCTGTCCGGATGAGACAGCTCATAACGGCTCCGCAGCCTAGAATTTTGCCTGTATCATGGCAGATTGTTCTTATGTAGGTGCCCTTTGAGCATTCCACATCGAACGTAACTCTGCTTTTTTTCGTATCCATTTTGATTACTGTAATACTTTTTATGTCAACTTGTCTCGGCTTTATCTCGACGACTTCGCCTTTCCTTGCATATTCGTATAAATGTTTTCCGTTTACCCGAACTGCGGAATAACTGGGCGGATATTGGGAAATCAAGCCCAGAAAGCTGTTTAAGGCATCCACGATTTTCTCTCTGTCAAATGCAATCGCAGCGCGATTGTCCTGAATTACCGTTCCCCAGATATCCTGGGTATCCGTCTCGAGGCCCAGCTGCATTTCGCAGCGATACTTTTTATAGTCCAGATCCAGATATTCCGTGATGCGTGCCGCACTTCCGATACACAAAGGAAGCACCCCAACCGCCATAGGGTCAAGGGTGCCGGTATGTCCTATCCTTTTGACTCCTGTCAGTCTTCTGAGCATCTGAACAGCGTCGTGGGATGTCATGCCGGCAGGTTTCAGTAGATTGATGATTCCATCCCTAATCATAAGTTCATTGATTACTCCGTTTCGTTTGCTGATTTGTCGACTTTTTCAAGATGAGCTACGATTGCGAAAGATATTTGTCTTTTCGCTTCCTCGAGAGTGGTATATAAGGTGCAGCCGGCCGCTTTTTTATGACCGCCGCCGCCAAAGGACTGGGCAATCGCGGATACGTCGCCATAGGTTTTCGCCCTGAGACCGACCTTGATCTCGTTCGGTTTGCTCTCCTTCATAAACGCTGAGATTTCAACTCCGCTGATATTTCTGAGCGTTTCGATGATCCCCTCGGTTTCCTCCATGAGAGCACCGGTTTTTTTAAGCATTTCCTGTGTAACATAAGCAATATCGGCTTTCCCGTTGTAAAGCATCTCGATGGTGTTGATCACCTCATTGTTAATCTTCAGCTTTTCATGCCTGATATTCTGATAGACCTCAACGCTGATTTTTTCCAGATCGATACCGATGTCAAAGAGATCAGCCGTAATGAGGTGTGTGGTTTTCGTTGTATTCGTATACTGGAAATTGCCCGTATCCGTCGTTATCGCTGTATAAATTGCCTCCGCCATTTCGATGTCAATCTCAATTCCCATGATTTTGATCAGATCATAAACGATCTCGCCGGTTGCTCCGGCATATTCGTCGATATAATTCATTTCGGCAAAAGAATTGTTTGTTCTGTGATGGTCAAGGCAGATGCTGAATTTTCCGGTCAGAAATTTTGCCTTTCTCATAACAAAACGATCGATATCACTGCAGTCAATGGATATTGAAATATCTGCCGTGCCTATAATGTTTTGATCAAATGTGCAATAGTCTTTACCCAAAAAAAGCAGATAGGAAGGAATCTCATCCTCAATGAGGATAAAAGCCTTTTTTCCGATTTTCCTCAGCGCAATGCATAGAGCGATGGAGGAACCTAAAGTATCCCCATCCATAATGACATGAGGATACAATAATATCGTATCTGCTTCTTTAAGTTTAATCGCGATCTGCTCCAGTGTGCTTTTCTTCATCTTTTTCTTCCGTTTTTTCTATACCCAGCTCATCGATCAACTTAGAGATATGTCTTCCATATTCTAAAGAAGTATCAAACTTAAATAATAAATCCGGTATGTGCCGGAGCTTGATCTGTCTGCCGATTTCTCGCCTGATCAAGCCTTTAGCGCTTTTGAAGGCCGCCAGTACATCGTTTTTTTCATCGCCGCTGGTCTCCTCGGCAGCATTGCTTCCTAATTTGGTAATGTATATGGTAGCATAGCTTCCATCCTCAGTAACCTCAACGGCAGAAATGCTGACAAACCCGGATAGTCTGGGGTCTTTTATCTCCTTAAGAAGCAAGTCACTGACGATTTTTCTGATTTCTTCTGCCAACCGACCTTGTCGATAGCCTTTTCCCATGTTTCTTTCCTCTGAGGCGGAGGACATTTAACGCCTCATTACTTTCTTTCTATTTCTTCCATCTTGAATGCTTCGATGATGTCCCCTTCTTTTATGTCATTGTAATTTTCAATGCCGATACCGCATTCGAATCCTTTGGCTACTTCCTTCGCATCATCCTTGAATCTCTTGAGTGATGAAATTTTGCCTTCGTGAACGACTATGCCGTCTCTGACAAGTCTGATTTCTGCATTTCTTTGAACCTTGCCTTCCAGGACATAGGCGCCGGCAATAATTCCTGCACCCGGAACCTTGAAGGTGTTTCTTATTTCTATCTTGCCCATTACGACTTCTTTAAATACAGGATCAAGCATACCTTTCATGGCCGCTTCCACTTCATCAATGACGTCGTAAATAACCCGATATGTCCTGATTTCAACGCTTTCTCGGTCTGCCATGCTTGAGATGGCAGTGCTTGGTCGAACATTGAAGGCGATGACGATCGCACCCGAGGTGTTCGCAAGCATGATATCAGATTCTGTAACCGTACCGACACCGGTATGAATAATACGAACCTTAACATTCTCGTTTTTCAGTTTTTCCAATGATTGTGTCAAAGCTTCCACGGAACCCTGTACATCACCCTTGATGATCAGGTTCAATTCCTTGATTTCACCCTCCTGAATCTGGCTGAAGAGCTGTTCCAGTGTAATGCTAGAATTCCTTGCCATTACTTCTTCTCTCAGCTTGATTCTTCGGTGTTCCGCGATTTCTCTTGCCACCTTGTCTTCCTTAACCGCATTAAACTCGTCTCCGGCTTCGGGGACGTCGGTTAATCCAAGAATTTCAACTGCTGTAGCAGGGCCTGCTTTTCTGATGGCATCGCCCTTAAAGTTGGTCATCGCTTTAATTTTTCCGGAGCAAGTTCCTGCGACAACACTCATTCCGGCCTGCAGCGTACCATTCAATACGAGAAGGGTAGCTACCGGACCTCTATTTTTATCGAGTCTGGCTTCAATTACGGTACCCATGGCCAGACGGTTTGGATTCGCTCTTAATTCTAATACTTCCGCCTGTAGTAAAATCATTTCCAGCAGGGTATCGATTCCTTCGCCGGTCTTAGCAGAAACAGGAACAACAATCGTTTCTCCGCCCCATTCTTCAATGAGTACGCCTCGTTCTGTCAGATCCTGTTTTACTCTTGTCAGATCTGCTCCCGGTTTATCTATTTTGTTGATTGCAACGATAATTGGAACGTTTGCCGCTCTTGCGTGACTGATTGCTTCAATGGTCTGCGGCTTCACACTGTCATCCGCAGCGACAACGAGCACGGCAATATCGGTAGCATGTGCTCCTCTTGCTCTCATAGCAGTGAACGCTTCATGTCCCGGAGTATCCAGAAATACGATTTTTTGTCCATTGGAATAGACCTCGGAAGCACCGATATGCTGGGTAATTCCTCCGGATTCCGATGCGGTTACATTTGTCTTTCTGATGGCGTCAAGGAGTGAAGTTTTACCATGGTCGACATGGCCCATTACAGCTATGATCGGAGCACGGCTCTTTAATTCTTCTTCTTTATCTTTAAAGCGTTCCAGTCCTTCTTCAACGACTTCCTTTTCCACTTTACCGACTACAATGTTGACGCCAAGCTCTTCACCCAGAAGCACAACGGTATCTTCGTCAATATTCTGATTGATATTTGCCATAATTCCAAGCTTCATCAATGCCATTATTACCTGTGATGTTGTTTTTTCGATCTGATCAGCAAGTCCTGCAACAGTAATTGGAACCGTAACAATCTTTGAACCTGGTGGAAGATCCTCCAGCTTAATTTCCGGTTCTACCGGTTTAGGAGCTGGTTTTGGCTTTGGCTGTGGCCTCTGCTGTGTTGGTCTTTGATTGTTATTGCCGGGTCTCTGTTGATACCCGCCTTGGTTTGGCCTCTGCTGAGACGATTGCTGGCCTCCGGGACCCGGTCTTTGCTGTGTTGACTGCTGATTATTCGCACCAGGTCTCTGCTGAGTTGACTGCTGATTATTCATACCAGGTCTCTGCGGAGATGACTGCTGTGTATTCGTATTCGGTCTTAACTGAGATGATTGTTGTGTATTCGTATTTGGTCTCATCTGAGAAGACTGTTGTGTATTTGTATTCGGTCTCATCTGAGATGACTGCTGTGTGTTCGTATTCGGTCTTAACTGGGATGTCTGCTGTGTGTTCGTATTCGGCCTCAACTGAGACGACTGCTGATTATTTGAAGCTCCAGACTGTTGTGGTCTCTGATTATATTGAGGTCTCTGTTCTGGCCTCTGTTGAAACTGCCTGGAATCCGGGGTTCTTTCTTCTAAAGGCCTCTGCGGATGAGCTTGCTGCGAATTTTGAGCAGGCCTCTGCTGTTGCGTCTGAGTTGCATTTGCAGGTGCAGCGGTCTGATTTATTCTGCTGGATTGTTGTGTTGCATGCTGCGGTGTATGTTGACTTTGATTTGGGTAGGCAGGTCTTTGCTGCTGAGTCTGCGGTTTTACCGCCGGCTTAACCGGTTTTGCTTCCGGGCTTATGCTGGGATGAACTGCAGCCTTAACAACCACCTTAACTTCTTCCTTATCTTGATTAGTCTCGGTTTTCTTCGGCGCAACTTTAACTATTTTTGTCTCCGAACCACTTTTTCCGCGTAAAACTGTATTCCTGATCGAGATTACATCCATATCAGATAATACGCTCATATGACTCTTCGCATCAATTCCCATAGAATTTATTTTATCTAACATATCTTTACTTGTCATATTTAGTTCTTTTGCTAATTCATGTACTTTTACATTGGACATTAGAACACCTCCATTCTGTTATTCTCCGTCGATTTCTTTTAATATTACATCTGCAAAATTCACATCCGTTATGCCGAATATTCCTCTTTCCTGGCTCCCTGTGACTTTTGACAGTTCCTCTGATTTTCCATAGATACGTAATGGGATATCATTTTCTTTCGATAGCTTTGCCAGCTTTTTTACCGTATTCTCCGAGAGATCCTCAGAAAGAATAAGCAGTTTCAGCTTCTTTTGCTTGATGGCATTCAGGCAGGAATAATTACCGGAAACCAAATTTCTTGATTTAGCAGCAAAACCTAAGTAGCTATCAATCTTTTTTCTCATGTTCCGCCAGCTCCTTAAATAAATTATCCAGTTCCTGTTCTCCTAGCTCTATCTCTAAACCTCTGCCGATGGCCTTTTTCTTTTTGGCCTTTGTAAAACATTCTGTATTAGGACAAAGATAAATGCCTCTGCCATTGGCTTTTCCGGATAAATCAATTTTTGGACCGCCGTCTGATGCAACGATACGAATCAACTCCCTCTTTGGTTTTGATTCCATGCAACCTACGCACCTGCGCATAGGAACCTTTTTCGTTTTCATAGAAGCACCCCCTTATCGATCAGTATCTTTTATTCTTCAATTTCTACAATGTCTACCGGTTCTTTTTTCTTTCTTCCACGCTTCGGTTTCACGGCATCAGGTTCTACCACTTCAATGGAATCCACAACTTCCGGCATTTCCTCAATGAAAACCTCGTCTGACTGCATTGGCTCATCCGCATTGTCATATTCATTGTAATCTTCCAAATCACCGGAAGGGAAGAACTGAGAATGACTCTTGATATCTATTTTCCAGCCGCAAAGTTTTGCAGCCAGTCTTACATTTTGACCTTCTTTTCCGATGGCAAGCGAAAGCTGATAGTCCGGAACGATAACCGTAGCGGATTTGCCTTCATCATGGATAATGACCTTCTCCACTTTTGCAGGGCTGAGCGCGCTGCTGATCAGTTTTTCCGGATTGTCGCTCCAGTTAATGATGTCTATCTTCTCTCCGAACAATTCATCAACAATCGCCTGAACTCTTGAACCCCTTGAGCCGACACAGGAGCCAACTGGATCCACGTTTTCATCAGCAGTGTATACCGCCATCTTCGTTCTGGATCCGGCTTCTCTTGAGATGCTTTTTATTTCTACGATTCCGTCCTGGATCTCAGGAACCTCGAGTTCAAACAATCTTTTTACCAGGCCGGGATGGGATCTTGAAAGGTAAACCTGTGGCCCTTTGGTCGTCTTTTTCACATCCATGATAAAGACTTTGATTCTGCTGTTGACCACATATTTCTCGCCTGGAACCTGTTCGGTTGCAGCCAGAATACCTTCCGTTTTTCCCATGTTAATAAAAACGGTATCGTTGCTGATCCTCTGAATGATCCCATTCACGATTTCTGATTGACGATTCGAATAATCGTCATAAATCATTCCTCGTTCCGCTTCACGGATTCGTTGAACAACTACCTGCTTGGCCGTCTGTGCTGCAATTCTTCCGAAATCCCTCGGTGTAACCTGTTTTTCGATCACATCACCGACCTGATATTTTGGATCAACTTCCCTTGCTTCCTCGATGGATACCTCTAATTGATCATCCTTAACCTCTTCCACGATATCTTTCCTCATAAAGACGTCAATATCGCCGGTTTCTTTATTAATATTTACTCTGACATTCTGAGATGTTCCGTAATTCTTCTTATATGCCGACACAAGCGCGGACTCAATCGCATCAATCAGAAGGTCTTTCGATATTTCTTTTTCCTTTTCTAATTCCTCTACTGCCTTTATAAATTCTCTGTTCATTATTATTCAATAATCCTCCTTAAAAAATAACAGCTAGTTTGGTTTTTGCTACTTTTTCAATTGGTATTTCAATTCTATTTTCTTTTTCATCTATTAATACAAGATTTCCTTCTTCAATGCCTGAAAGTTTCCCGTAGAAAGTCTTCTTGCCGTTCATGCCCTGATAAAGAGTAACATCAACAAAATGCCCCGCATATTTGACATAATCGCTGTCCTTGAGCAGTGCTCTGTCCATTCCCGGTGAGGAAACTTCCAGATAATAATTTTGCTCGATGGGATCGAGTTCGTCCAGCCTTGCACTGAGATATCTGCTTACTTTTTCACAGTCATCGGTGCTGATTCCTCCCGCGGAATCCTCCATCCGGTCGATATAAACCCTCAGAAACCAGTCTTTCCCCTCTTTACTAAATTCAACATTATAGAGTTCATATCCGTTTTTCTCGAGAAACTCTGCCAGTACTTCAGCAATGAGTTCCTTTATCTTGATTTTCGCCATAATTACTCCTTTTAACGATGGTATCCGTTCCCCCGAAAGATGATTACAAAAGTGAAAGAGTGGGATTGCCCACTCTTTTGCGTTTACAAGTCAAGTTTTTTACTACCATTTAAGATTAGCATAAAATCCTCACTTTTGCAAGTTTTTTCTAAAAAAGGTGAAAGTCATTATCCGCAGAATTGGTTTTCAGAATTTATGCTTTAATAAATTTTGCTCATGGCTTTTGACTGAAAATGTGAACTCGCTTCCAAAATTGATTATCTTAGAACAGGCTTAGTTGATCCGATTCCGGTATTTCCGACAGTACGCCATGGTTCATAAGGGCTTCAATTGCCGTTTTGTTGACCTTCGCCCGGTTCCTCATATCATCGACAGACTGGAAAGGCTTCTTTTCAAATTCGGCCACGATGGCTTTTGCCGCATTTTCTCCTACTCCTGTCAACGCGACAAACGGAAGCAATACCTTGCCGTCTGCCGCAAAAAACCTTGTGGCATGGGATTTGCCGATTACCGCCGGAGCAAATTCATAACCTCTGGCATACATTTCGTAAGCAACTTCCAGTACGGTCACCTCGTCTTCTTCCTTTTTCGTAGCGTTCTTCCCTTTCGCTTCGATGAGATCGATCTTATTCCGGATTGCCTTGGCGCCCTTTAAAATGGTTTCGGAATTAAATTCACTGACCTTTGTTGTGAAGAATACCGAATAAAATTCCATCGGGTGGTAGACCTTATAGTAGGCAATTCGATAGGACATCATTACGTATGCAACTGCATGTGCTTTTGGAAACATGTACTTGATGCGCCTGCAGGATTCAATGTACCATTCCGGCACATCATTTCCAGCCATCAGCTCGGCTTCTTCCTGTGTGATTCCTTTTCCTTTTCTTACGTTTTCCATGATCTTGAAGGCAGTTTTATTTGGAACACCCTTTTGGATGAGATAATTCATAATATCATCTCGGGTTGAGATGGCATCCTTCATGGTTGCAGAACCGTCGCGGATAAACGTCTGGGCGTTGTTGATCCATACGTCGGTTCCGTGCGAAAAGCCGGAAATACGAACCAGATCCGCAAACATCGTCGGCTTGGTATCATCCAGCATTTGCCGGACGAACTTCGTCCCAAACTCGGGGATCCCAAAGCTTCCGTGAGTGAATTTATAGTCCGGGTCCTTGATATCCAAGCCCTCGATTCCGTTGAAAAGACTGTCTACCTTTTTATCCTTTAACGGAACGGTCAGTGGATCCACTCCTGTCATATCCTGCAGTTGTCGGATCATGGAAGGCACATCGTGGCCCAGAATATCCAGCTTGAGCAGATTTTCATCGATGGAGTGGTAATCAAAGTGCGTCGTTATGATCTCCGTATTCATATCATTGGCCGGGTGCTGAACCGGACAGAATTCATAGATTTCGTGCCCTCTGGGAACGATAATGATTCCGCCCGGGTGCTGTCCTGTGGTTCTTCTCACTCCGGTACAGCAATCCGTCAGACGGTCGGCTTCCCATTTGTTCACGGGCTGCTGCCGATCTTCATAATATTTCATAACAAAGCCATACGCTGTTTTTCCTGCTATGGTTCCGATGGTTCCGGCACGGAATACATTTTCCCTTCCGAAAATTTCTTCCACATATTTATGGGCAACCGACTGATATTCTCCTGCGAAATTCAAGTCGATATCAGGCTCCTTGTCGCCTTCAAAACCCAGAAATACTTCAAACGGTATATTAAAGCCGTCCTTCTTATATGGTGTTCCGCATTTTGGGCACACTTTGTCCGGCATATCGATTCCGCAGTCATAGCTTCCATCCAGAATAAATTCCGCGTTTTTGCATTCTTTGTTCGGACATATGTAATGAGGCGGAAGCGGATTTACTTCTGTAATGCCGCCCATAGTAGCCGCGAAGGAGGAACCTACGGAACCCCGGGAACCTACAAGATACCCGTCGGACAGTGATTTTTGCACCAGCATTTCCGCTGAGACATACATAACCGCATATCCGTGATTGATAATGGAATTCAACTCTCTTTCCAGGCGCTGCTGTACCAGTTCAGGCAGAGGATTTCCATAAATGCTCCAGGCAGTTTCCATGCAGCGATTTCTGAGCCGATCCTCCGCTCCGTCGATCTTCGGCGGGAATTTCCCGCTTGGAACAGGAACTACTTTTTCGATCATATCTGCGATCTGATTGGATGCTTCAATGACCACTTCCTTAGCAAGTTCATTACCCAGATATTCGAATTCCCTCAGCATTTCCTCCGTCGTTCGTAAATGGAGTCCTTTATCGCCCTCAATGTCCTTGTAACCCTGTCCTGCCATCAGGATCTTTCGGTAAAGCGCTTCCTCCGGATCGGCGTAATGGGCATCACAGGTGGCGACTACCGGCTTGTTCAGTTCCCTCCCAAGGGAGATGATCTTCCGGTTGATCTCTTTTAGACCCTCTACATCCGGAACGGTCCCGTTATCGATCAGAAACTGGTTGTTGGCCAAAGGCTGAATTTCTAAATAATCATAATACGCTGCGATACGTTGGATTTCATCAATCGATTTATTATGCAGGATACTCCGATAAACTTCTCCCGCTTCACAGGCCGATCCGATAATGAGGCCCTCTCTGTGGGCTGTCAAAACGGATTTCGGTATTCTCGGCTTCTTATAAAAGTATTCCAGATGTGATTTCGATACCAGCTTGTACAGGTTTTTCAGCCCCTCCTGGGTTCTGGCCAGAATGATCACATGATTTGTATTCTTGGATTTATAGTCAATTTTTTTCCCCGTATCACCGGAGTCATCATAAAGATAGCCTTCCAGACCATATATGATTTTCATATCCAGCTTTCCGTATTTTACCGTCTTTTCCGCTTCCGGGAAAGCCTGGACTACACCGTGATCCGTTATGGCGATGGCCTTCTGCCCCCATTTTGCGGCGAGTCGTATCATATCCGATACTTCATTCAAGCCATCCATTGCACTCATTTTCGTATGGGCATGGAGCTCGACTCTTTTCTTCTCGCTGAGGTCCTTGCGTCCCTCTTTTTCAGTCTTCTCAATATCCTTCCCCATTAGAACAAGGATATTCTCATAGGTGTCAAATTCGGCATTACCCCTGATTTTAACG
>CAZTEH010000068.1:0-21723 GCA_964612345.1 uncultured Oscillospiraceae bacterium
TCATCCATGCAGTCCGGAATGTAGATCACTTTGTTTGCCTGCTTTTCGATATCCTTGTTGCCTTCCTTTGCAAGACCGATGACGGTAGCGCCTCTCGCCTTGACCTCCTGGATATTGGAAAGCATCTTTTCAAAGAGCCGGTCCTGAGTCGCCAAGGCGATGACCATGGTTCCCTGTTCAATAAGGGCGATGGTGCCGTGCTTCAATTCTCCGGCAGCGATGGCAAAGGAATTGATATAGGAGATTTCCTTCAGCTTCAAAGAACCCTCAAAGCATATGCCTGAGTCCAACCCTCTTCCGATAAAAAAGACCTGTTCCCTCTTATAGAAATCTTTCGCGATCTCCATGATATTCTCTGACTGCTCCAGGACCTTTTTGAGCTTTTCGGGGATCTGCTTCAATTCATCGATATAGCGGTGATATACTTCCATATCGAGGATGCCCTTGGTATGGCCCATGTATAATGCAATGAGGTACATGCACATAAGCTGTGTCGTAAATGCCTTGGTCGAGGCGACGGCGATTTCCGGGCCTGCCCAGGTATAGAATACATCGTCGGACTCTCTTGCTACGGAGCTTCCAACCACGTTAACTACGGATAAAATGCGGGCGCCCTTATTCTTGGCTTCTCTCAGAGCCGCCAGAGTATCCAGCGTTTCTCCCGACTGACTGATGGCGATGAATAAGGTCTTATCATCCACAAATGGATCCCTGTATCGGAATTCCGAGGCCACATCGATTTCTACCGGAACTTTTGCGAGCTTTTCGATAATATATTTCCCTACCAGCCCGGCATGATAAGCCGTACCGCAGGCAACGATATATACCTTGTTGAATTTCTCTAGATCCTCTTTGGTCAGTGAAATACCGTCCAGCTTGATGATACCGTTCTCATCCAGTCTACGGTTCAGAGTCTCGTACAATCCCTTGGGCTGCTCGTAGATCTCCTTGAGCATGAAGTGGTCATAGCCGTCCTTTTCCGCCGCATCCTCATCCCAGGTTACATGAAAGACTTCTCTTTTTACTTCTTTTCGGTCGGCATTATAGATTTTCACGTCGTTCTTGGTCAGAACGACGGTTTCGTTATTTTCAATCAAATAGATACTTCGGACATGCTTTAGCAGCGCCGGAATATCCGATGCGATGAAATTACAGCCTTCGCCCAGTCCGATGACCAGCGGGCTGTCCTTCCTTACCGCAACCAGTTTATCCGGTTCCTTGCTGCAGACAACGGCGATTCCATATGCGCCTCTCATCTTGCCCGTCGCTTTAAATACGGCATCCACCAGATCTCCGTCATAATAAAGCCCAATGAGATGGGCGATGACTTCCGTATCGGTTTCTGATTTGAATACGATCCCATGCTCTTTGATAAGCCATTCCCTCAGCTCCACATAGTTTTCGATGATGCCGTTATGCACGATGGCGATGGTATTGTCCATATTGCTGTGTGGATGGGCGTTGACGTCCGAAGGAGCTCCATGGGTAGCCCATCTGGTGTGGCCGATTCCTACACCGCTGGCAAAATGTTCGTTTGCAATGGCTGCTTCCAGATTTGCGATTCTGCCTTTCTGTTTACGCACCTCGATTTTGCCGTTTTTATAAATAGCAATTCCCGAGGAGTCATATCCTCTGTATTCCAGCTTCTTTAAACCCTCAATAATAATATCGCTCGCATTTCCGTCGCCGATATAACCAACAATTCCACACATATGAATTTCCCCCTATCCAAATCGTTTCGTCAGCAAAGATGCCAGATTTTCTGCCAGCTTTGTGATCTGCTCAATATCCTTACCCTCGATCATGACCCTGACCAGCGGCTCTGTCCCGGACGGACGGATCAGCACTCTTCCTTCCCCGGCCATGGCTTCTTCCAGTCTCTTGATTTCATTGCTGATCTCAGGATCGGTCAGATATTTTTTCTTATTTTCATTTTTTATTTTTGCATTTTTTAATACCTGCGGGTAGATGGTCACTTCATCTGCCAGAGCAGATGGCTTAACACCGAAAGCTTTAATGGCTTTGATTATCTGCAGCGCCGACAGGATACCGTCTCCCGTGGTTGTATGGTTTAAAAATATGATGTGGCCCGACTGTTCTCCGCCGATGGCGCAGCCTGTTTTCAGCATGCTTTCCAGAACATAGCGGTCGCCTACCTGTGTGGTTTCCACGTTGCATTTAATATTCTCGATGGCGCGATGGAAGCCGATGTTGCTCATGACAGTAGCGGTTACCTTGTCACCCGGAAGCTGATTTTGCTCCTTCAGCATCTTTGCGCAGATATAGATCATCTTGTCTCCGTCGATCAGGCGGCCCAACTCATCCACACCAATCAGTCTGTCCGCATCGCCGTCAAAGGCCAGACCCAAATCCGCTTTTAAGGATAATACCAATTTCTGCAGTTCCTCCGGATGGGTGGAGCCGCAGCGTTCATTGATGTTAACCCCGTTCGGTTCATTATAAATAGCCGTAACATCAGCGCCAAGCTCACGGAAAACCTTCTCCGCGACCCGATAGGATGCTCCGTTTGCACAGTCGATGACCAGCTTCATTCCTTTGAGGTCGTTATCAATGGTGTTTTTCAAGAAATCCGAATACAGGGAAAGGGCATCTTCTTCTGCTTCCAGGCAACGTCCCAGTTTATCCCCCGTAATGTGGCTGTTGACATCAATATTTCTGAGAATGATATCTTCGATCTCGTCTTCAATATCGTCATCCAGCTTAAAGCCTTCCCCGTTGAAGAATTTGATTCCGTTGTATTCGAACGGATTGTGGGATGCGGAGATCACCACTCCTGCATCGGCCTTGAAATACCGAACCAGATATGCGACAGCCGGGGTCGGAAGGACTCCTGCCTTGATTACATTTCCTCCCATTGCAAGGATCCCTGCACTGATAGCATCCTCAAGCATATCTCCCGATATCCTTGTATCCTTTGCGATGAGTACTACCGGCCTTTGCTGATCCTTGCTGAGAACATAAGCTCCGGCCTTTCCAAGATTAAACGCGAGTTCCGGCGTGAGCTCTGAATTCGCCACTCCTCTTACTCCGTCTGTTCCAAAAACTCTGCCCATTATAAACTCCTTAAACTGCTTAAACTGCTTATTCTGTCTGATTTAATGTGATGTGAACCTCTTCCGGATCCACTGCGATATGCCCAAGCGTCTTATCGTAACGTACCTGCACTTTTGCGGTGGCAGAAATCAGTGATTCTGCATCCAGCGCAAGATACGGCTCAATGTCTTCTTTTCTTAATCCTGCAATGACCACTTCGCTGCCCGACGCGGTCACAGTGATCTGCGGCGTTGTAATTGTAATGCTGGAAACTCCATCGATTCCCTCCAGCTGTATTTCATCCGCTGTATAGATGAACTGCTTCGTAGCGATCGGCTTGATGGAAATATTCACAGCCAGGTTCTCATATCCCGTTGCGAACTCCACGCCTTCCGGAAGCGAAATAACAATCGGGAGCTTGGATGTACTGGAAACATTGCTGATGTCGATCGCTGCGCCAGACAATCCTGTAATCGCAGCCAGCTCCTCCTTCGTTCCCTTTATCTTTACGCTGTCCGGCAGATCCAAACTGGTTACTTCGTAGATCTGAGCCACCTCTCCTGTGATCTCCACAGTCAGAGGAACCTCTTTCACTTCACATAATTTTGCTGTGACATCAATAAAGGAGGCGGATAATCTGACATTTTGCACAACATCCCCTGCACTGTTCACAGCAACAGCCTTCGCCTGAATGCTGCTGCCCTCCGCTGTGAGCTTGGACGTGTTGACCTCCGCTTTCACATAAGCCACCGCACTCACTTCCGATTTGGCTCCGGAAACCTGAATCTCTTCCGGCTGGGTTGTGACCTGTCCCGCTTCAATGCCTTCCTCAAACTGACCAAGGAAGCTTACCTTGATCGGTTTCGCCACTTCGATGAGTTCTTCGATGACAACGTTGATCTTGACCGGCTTGACTTCCAATATCGTGGCACCTTCCGGAGCCGATACCGTCACCGGAATGTAGTTTTTGCCCAAGCTGTAACCGAAAAGGTCCGCATTGGCAATAATGTCGCCGGCAGTGATCTTCACCAGATCCGCCCTTTTCGCTCTGATTTTCACATCCACGGTATACTCCGCCTCGCCTGACAATGCAAGCCCTCTGGTCGTGAGGCTTTCTTCATTCAGGAGCTGAACCGGAACGTCGCTGATCGTCTGCTCTTTCATCGGATCAGTCACTTGTAATACATAAGCCCACAGAACGATTGCCACCAAAACCGATATGATTTTGTAAAAGGTATTACTATTCAGCATCCTTGCGCCTCCAGATTTTATCTACAAAAGGAACCTTGACCTTTTCCACATGAATCTGACTCAAATAAATATTAAGCAGCGTTTTCTCCACGGTCTTGATGTCAAGAAATCTTGACAGCTTCCCGTCCACCGCGATGGAGATAATGCCGGTCTCTTCTGAAACGATAATGGCAATGGCGTCGGAATTCTCCGTGATGCCGATACCCGCTCTGTGCCTTGTCCCCAGATCCTTGCTCAGCGTCTTGCTTTGCGTCAGCGGAAGTACACAGCCTGCCGCATAAATCCGATCGCCTCGGACAATGGTTGCTCCATCGTGGAGCGGAGCTCCTTCGTAAAATATATTCCCCAAAAGTTCTGTTGAAATCTCTGCATTGATCATAGTCCCCGTCTCCGCAATATCATTCAGGATCGTTTCCCGTTCCATGATGATCAATGCTCCCACTTTATTGGACGAGAAATAATCCACTGCTTTAATGATCGCAGCGGTGATCACTTTTACTCTTTCCTTATCCATTTGTGCAAACTGCGGCGTAATGAATTTGCTTCGGCCGACATATTCCAATGCGCGCCTCAGCTCAGGCTGGAACACGATTACCAGCGCAATGACGCCCAGGGTCATCGTGTTTCTGAGAATCCAGTTCAGCGTATAGAGATTGAATTTATCCGATAAAACAGTGAACAAAACCAAAATCAGCAGCCCTTTTACAAGCTGCAATGCTCTGGTTTCCCTGATGAATCCCAAGACTTTATAGATCACAAATGCGACGATTGCTACGTCAATGACATCTGTAATCCCGACGCCGGAAATAATGTTATTAAATATTTCTGACATACCTCTCTGCTCCCTTAATCATAGTATGTTCATTGTACCTAAAAAAGTGTTAAATTTCAATAGATTTCAAGGAGAAATATTAATGTAATATGAAACGGGTTTTTGTGGGTCTTTTACAAAAAAGAGACGGTTTTTCAACCGTCTCCGACATATTTATCTCATTTTAATAACGCGTTTCCAACAAACCGTAATCGTTGTCTCTTCTCTTATAAACAACATTAACCGTATCGGATTCCACATTGAGGAATACAAAGAACGTATGCTCCAATAACTCCATCTGCATAATGGCTTCGTCAACGGACATTGGCATGAGATCAAACTGCTTCTTTCTTACTACCCTCATCTCATCAAGCTCTTCACTTGCAACCTCCGGAAGTTCCTCAAACTGCAGTTCCTTGTGATCCTTGTGCTTGCGCTGAAGCTTCGTTTTGAACCTTGACATTTGGGAAGAAAGTTTTTCAACAACTCTGTCCACACCATTGTAAGCATCATTTGTCGTTTCTTCAGCCCGAAAGATAGTCCCCTTAGCATTGATGGTTGCTTCTATCTTTTGCCTCCCTTTCTCCGTTGATAAGGTTACATTTGCGACGATATCGTTGGAGAAATACTTTCCAAGTCGATCCAGCTTGGATTCGATGGTCTGTTTCAGATGGTCACTGGCATTCATGTTTTTACTCGTAATGATTACTTTCATTTAGTGCACCCCCTATAGCATTTAAGATTAGAATTATCTTAAGATTGTATACTACAAAACCCATGCCATTCCTTTTTTATCAAGGAAAATAATTATTCAATCTACATACATCGACATGTTTTCAATTATTCTGACATTTCATTTCAAGAAGTGCTAATTTCAGCCATTTATAATTTATAATTCTGCCTGTTGATACTGTGGATAAGTCTGTGTATAATTGAAAAACTAAGATTCTGGTAGTGGATAATTTTATTCGTCACAGATTATACATTTTTATGCACAAGCAAAACGTTCCACTCCACATATCCATTTCAATTCAACAGTTACACAAACTTATAAATATTCATCGATTTTCTTTTCCTTTCTTTTTTATTTT
Organism: uncultured Oscillospiraceae bacterium; assembly: GCA_964612345.1. Taxonomy (GTDB): domain Bacteria; phylum Bacillota; class Clostridia; order Peptostreptococcales; family Anaerovoracaceae; genus Anoxybacterium. The sequence continues at coordinate 6,208 of CAZTEH010000068.1, forward strand.
TTTCGCTTCTTAAAAATAATAATTTCAGAGTTGTGGATAAATGATGTCGAAAAGCCGGGTTAATTTGCAGATACAAATTAGATATTGGAGCCGCCTAGCTGACCTGATCTTTGACCCCACACCTGCCTGTTGATATTTTATCAAAGGACTTACATCTAAGCTACGCCATGATCACTGCCGCCTTGCGGACCAGCTTACGTGGGTCCTTTTGCCCGTAACTGGCTTGGACTTTCAATCACAGACCTAAGCGGCTCTAATATTTAATCTGTATATACCCTGTTCTATCATTCATTACTCACAAAATTCGACAACTTCTTTCATAATCTGATAAGATCAACTTTCGCCCTTTGTAAGGTTTGCTCCTGATGCAAAGGTGAAAACAAAGACTCCGGCAGCACCCGCCTCAATCAATACCGAGGTGCAGGCATCCGCCGTGCTTCCGGTGGTATAGATATCATCGACCAAAAGGATCTTCTTTCCGGTCAGCCGGTTCATTTTATCATGCGGTACGGAAAAAACCTCCCGGATATTTTTTCTTCTCCCCAATACACCCAGACTGCTCATTGCTTCCGTTTCCACCGTCCGGACCAACAGCTTCCCCGCATAGGGTATTCCCGTATACTTTGCCAGACTTACCGCCAGAACAGCAGCCTGGTTGTAGCCCCTTTTTCGTTCCTTACGTCCGAACATCGGCACGGGCAGGATGAGCTCCGGTTCCAGTTCCTCTGTCCGGATCCTGTCGTACATGATTTCTGCCAGCTTCCGCCCCAGATACGCCTTATCCTTGTATTTGAACCGATGGATCAATTCTCTTTCCGCCGGGCCGTATTCCACGCAGGTAAATCCTTTTTCAAAGACATGTTCCCCATCCATGCAGTCCGTACACAAATCGGGTCCGTATTCCTCCTGCAGGATCTTCCCACAGCGGCTGCAGGTCCTTCCGTTTGCCCACTTAAGCGCCCGCACGCAGGTGTCGCAAAGGGCATAAGGCCTGCTGTCATCAATAATATTCCCACAACTGATGCAATATATGTTTGACGGATAAATTAAATCGAGAAACCCCTCCCCTAAAAACGACATAATCCTGTTCATATCAGGTCCTCTGTCAGGAAGGCCTTCAGCCGGATCGCCAATCCCGAATAGCGTTCGGTAATCCGGTTATTGTCCACCATGGAATGCATCTTGCTCTCAGAACCTACGAGGATTACTGCCTTCTTGCCCCGGGTGACCGCCGTATACAGCAGATTTCTGGTTGCCAGCATAGGCGGGAACCAGGATACGGGCATGATGACGATGGGAAATTCACTGCCCTGGCTCTTATGCACCGTAACGGCGTAGGCGAGCTCGATCTCGTCAAGCTGTGAGAAGTCATATTTTACATAACGATTGTCATCGTAAACCACTGTAATTTCGTTGAATTCCTTGTCGATTGTCTGAATGAATCCCACATCTCCGTTGAAGACTCCCTGACCCTCGGCAAACGTCTCCAGCTTTTTCCATTCCAGCTGGTAATTATTTTTGATCTGCATCACCTTGTCCTTCTCACGGAAAATGCGGTCCCCGAAGGTCTTTTCCACATGTTCCTCGGAAGGCGGATTCAGAACCTTCTGCAGTTCCTTGTTCAGATTGATGCTGCCCAGCATTCCCCGGCGTACCGGGGTGAGCACCTGCATGTCCCGAACGGCGTCGCAGCCCTGATAATAATCGGGCAGCCGTTTGACGCAAAGGGATTGAATGGTGTCCAGCATCTCTTTTTCGCTCTTTTTCCGAAGCAGAAAGAAATCCTTGTCCTTTTCGTTGCAGTCGGGGTATTCTCCCCGGTTGATCTTATGTGCATTGACAACGATAAGGCTCTCCTTGGCCTGCCGGAAAATTTCGGTAAGCTTGACCGAGTAAATCACCTCGCTGTCGATCATGTCCCGCAGTACATTTCCTGCTCCCACGGAGGGCAGCTGGTCCGCATCTCCAACAACGATCAGTCTCGTTCCCGGCTTGATCGCATTGACCAGACCGTTCATCAGCAGGATATCGATCATGGATGCTTCGTCGATGATAATGGCATCATACTGCAGCTGGTCTTCGCTGTTTTTCCCGAAGCGCATGGTATCCTCGCCTTCGGAATAATAGTATTCCAGCAGACGATGGATGGTGGAAGCATCATAACCGGAGGTTTCCGTGATCCGCTTCGCCGCTCTGCCTGTGGGCGCCGCAATCGCCGTGACAAATCCGCTGTGATCAAATATTTTCATTATGGTATTGATAATGGTCGTTTTCCCTGTTCCGGGGCCTCCCGTTATAACGGATACTCCGTTGAGCAGAGAGGCTTTTACCGCATATTTCTGATTTTCCGACAGCTGAATTCCCGTCTCGTTTTCCGTTGTGGAAATGAGCTGATCCACGTTGGTGCTGACCGGCTTGAGCCCGGCATTGTTCAGGGCAAGCAGGCATTTACAGACATTCTGTTCCGCTGCAAAATACGGCATGGAAAACACCACTGCCCTGCCTTCCAGATTTTCGATATGTACGTCCCCTTCGAAAGCGAGCTGGATCAGCATTTCGTAGACCTGTTCTGTGCCGATTTCCAGCAGCTCCGACGCATTTTCGCAAAACATCTTCTGCGGCACATAGGTATGTCCTTCGTTGATGTAAAGCCAAAGCGCATATTTGAGCCCGCTTTGGATCCGGTATTCCGAGTCCTTTTCAATGCCCATCTTCTCAGCGATTTTATCGGCCTTTTTGAAGCCAATACCAAAAACATCATCCACAAGCTGGTAAGGATTTTTCGTTACCGCCTGGATGGTGTCGGCGCCATAAACCTTATAAAGCTTCATCGCATAGGGAGGAGCGATACCAAACTGCTGAAGGAATAAGGTGATCTCGGCAAATTCCCGATGGGCGAGAAATGCTTCGCCAACGGAAGCCGCTTTTTTTTCTCCGATGCCGTCAACCTCCGTCAAGCGATGAGGTTGCTTTTCGATGATGTCGAAGGTTTCCGCGCCGAATTTCCTGACGATGGCCGCGGCCGTTTTTTTACCGATGCCTTTCAGCACACCGGAAGAAAGAAAGCCCTCAATCCCCTCATGTGTACTGGGCATTTCCTCTTCATATTCCGTAAAGCTGAATTGTTCTCCATAGGTGGGGTGGTTTTTCCAAAGTCCCCGGAAACTGTACGCCCTGCCTCTGTCCACAGTGGGAAGATAACCCACAATCGTGATCTGGGTCTCTTCATTTTCAACCACTGCTATGGTATAGTAATTATCCTTGTTATGATAAATTACTTCTGCGATCGATCCTTGTATCTCTATCATTTTTCCCTGCATTCTATTCCTTTCAGCATTTTAAGAAGCAGATCCTTCTCATTTTTCTCCGGAGCCTGATGAACCAAATCGAGCAGAAGATGTAACAGCCTGCCGATCCCGACGCCTTCTGCTATGCCCGTCTCGATGAGATCATTGCCGTTTACCGCCAGGTCTTCAATAAAAATCGGCTCCCGGCCGCTTCGTATTTCATTGTAAAGCTCCGTCCTGTAATGCAGTGATCCCCCGTCGAGATGATAGACCACGCACTGCTGCTCAGCCACGTCCGTCAGATACTGAAAATCTTCCGATCCGATCCTGCTGACAAACCGCTTCAGCTGCACCTTGTCCCGGATCATTTCAAACTCCCCTGCCAGGCTTACGGCAGTTTGCAGCAGCCTCTTCATCTCATTGGAATAACCCAACGTTTCAATTGCATGGAATGCATTGTTTTTTTCAAAGCAGCGGTAAACCAAAGCGAGCCGGATGCTCATTTGATTTTTTGACTGATCAATATTTTCAGACAGCAGGGAAAGCCTTTTTATTTCAGCGTCCGCTGCATTTTTCATGCAGTCTTCCCCCAAAACGTACGGCAGCACTCCGGTTTTAAGTAACAGTCCGAGTCCTTTGCCGCTGTTCCCGGCGGTTATGGTTTTCACGAATTCTTCCCGAATCCGCTCCGTACTGATGTGTTCCAGCAGATGGGACTTCTCCTTCATAGCCTGAAGGGTTTCGCCATCGATTTCAAAGCCGAGCTGTGATGCAAAACGGATTGCTCTCAGGATCCTGAGAGCATCCTCTTGAAACCGAAGATGCGGATCACCGATGCCTCTGATCAGCTTCCTTGCGATATCGTCTCTCCCATGGAAAGGGTCCACTTCGCCTCGTTCGGGGCTTACCGCGATGGCATTCATGGTAAAATCTCTTCGTCTGAGATCCTCACCGATTTCCTTCGTGAAGATCACCGTTTCCGGGCGTCTGTAATCCTTATATTCTCCATCGATACGAAAGGCCGCGATATCCGCCGTGACTTCCCCTTCGGTGATTCGCATAACGCCGAGCTTTTTATTCACGATCGTTGCATCAGGAAAAAGAGCTTCAAGGGTATCCCTTGAAGCCTTGCTGGTTAAATCCCAATCTTCCGGAGGTCTGCCAAGGATGGAATCACGGACGCACCCACCCACTGCGTATGCTTCAAAGCCCGCATCCTCTATGGTTTTTATCATATGGGCGATTTCCTTCGGCAAGCGTATCATTGTATACTCCTGTTAAAAAGTTTGCGGCTTATACAGCTTTCTGTTATCCAGTGTCCATACCCTGTCGGAGAATTCTCCGGGGAAGGTGGCCTCCAGCGCTTCCTGCATGTCGTACATTCTTGCATCGATCATATCCAGGTAGTGGAGGATTTCCGCTTCGGGGAAAAGGGGTTTCTTCGGGCTTCCGAAATCAGGCTCGTAATGGTGGGAAAGGATCATATGCTCCAGCATAATCGCCTTTTCCTTTCCGATCCCAAGCTCCTCCGCCAATCGGTCGATGCTCTTGATCCCCTGGACCAGATGTCCTAAAAGCTGCCCTTCAAAAGAATAGCCGGATGCCATTCCCATGGTATCCGCTTCGATCTCATTGAGCTTTTCTATATCATGAATGATCACTCCCGCAGCTACGAGGTCCTTGTTCAGGTTGAGATAGACCTCACACACTCTTTCCGCAGTCATCAGCATTCTTTTCATATGATACAGCAGTCCCGCCAGCTCTGCATGGTGGTTTTTCGATGCGGCAGGATAATACATGAGCTTTTCCTCATTGTCCGTCAAAATACGAAGGCATAGTTTTCGCAAATCTTCATCTTTCATTTCACCGGCCTTGTCCATGATATATTTGTACATGTCCACGGCTTTTTCCGGTGCCGATTTGATAAAGTCCATCAGCTCCACGTTATCTTCCGGTACCACTTTTCGCAGCTTCAGAACACGGAGCTGCCGCATTCCGTTCCATTCCGTCACATTGCCCTTCAGCTTGACGATATCTCCACTGCCGATTTCATTCAGCGCCGGCAGTTCGGGATCTGCCACGTCCCATTTCTTCGCAGTCAGTTCTCCTGTTTTGTCACATAATATCATATCCAGATATTGTTTCTTATTGGATCCAATTTTAATTGCTATGGCTTTCACCATGAAAAAATCCTGTATTTCATCATCGGTTCGTAACTGACCTATGTAAAATTCCTTCACGATCTATATCCTCCTTAAAGTATTAAAAATTATATCGTTTTATTATATACCAACAGCCGCATATCTATCAACACAATTAGAGATTGTTGCGTATCACGACAGTCTTCTAAATGCCGCGCTGTATTTCCATATATTTACATTCTCAGTATATGCCTTCGCTATCATTCTGTCAAATCCTTTAATTTTCTTTTATTTTCCGTTCAATTTGATATAATAAAGAAAGAAAAGCGAATGGAGGAAAGAAATGAATAAGATCGGACTCGTCCGGGCTGCTGCCATTACTCCGGTAATCAGGGTGGCTAATCCGGAATTCAACACAGATGAAATCATAAAATGTGCAAAAGAAGCAGATAAAAACGGAGCAGGCATCATCCTTTTCCCTGAGCTTTGTATCACAGCATATACCTGCGGCGACTTATTCTATCAGGAATTTTTATACAATAAATCGATGGAGGGCCTGAAGAAAATCACCGATGCTACAGAGCAGCTTTCTGCCATCGTCGTAGTCGGTTTCTATATGAGACTTGACAATAACCTCTTCAATTGCGCGGCTCTCATACAGGGCGGTAAAATCAGGGGCATCGTACCAAAGATGTTTTTGCCGAATTACAAGGAATTTTACGAAGCGCGATGGTTCGCGTCGGGTATCCGGATATCGGAAAAGGTCAAGTCGGTTCGCCTGTTCGGTTATGACATTCCGTTCGGGCATCTGATTTTCGAAGATGAGGAGAACGATTTTAAGCTTGGCATAGAGGTTTGCGAGGATCTCTGGGTTCCCATCACTCCGGGCTCGAATCTGGCTCTGAACGGCGCGCAGATCATACTGAATCCCTCTGCCAGCAACGAAACGGTTGCCAAGTCCGATTACAGAAAAAACCTTGTAGGACTGGAAAGTGCAAGGAACATTTGCGGCTATGTCTATACTTCCTCAGGAGTACATGAATCCACCACAGATCTGGTTTTCGGCGGCCATAAAATCATCGCGGAAAACGGGATCAATCTGGCAGAGAGTCCGCTTTTCGAGAGAGAAAGCTCGATTCTCTATGGAGATATCGATTATGAAAGAATTAAATTCGAAAGATCCTACAGTCAGAATTTCGAGGGTTTTACAGCTGCTTTCAGCAGCCGGATCGATTATACCAAGGTGAACCTTTCCCCAATCAGAGTACTGGACATCAATAAGGATACTTTAAAAAGAAGCTACCAGAAAAATCCGTTTGTTCCTTCCGATCCGGCTACCGTAGATCAAAGATGCAAAGAGATCTTCAGCATACAATCCGCAGGACTGGCTAAGCGCATGGAGCACACCCATTCCGGAAAGGCAGTTGTCGGCATCTCCGGAGGGCTTGATTCCACCCTTGCGCTGCTGGTTTGCGCCGAGACCTATAAGCTCATCGGCAAAGATCCGAAGGATATTATTGCCGTCACAATGCCCGGCTTTGGTACCACCGGCAAAACTTACAACAATGCACAGACCATCATGAAGCTTCTGGGCGCGGATATGCGCGAAATTTCCATTCGCGAAGCCGTCACTCAGCATTTCAACGACATTGATCACGATATCTCGCTTCATGATGTGACTTTTGAAAACTCACAGGCCAGGGAAAGAACCCAGATCCTGATGGATATTGCCAACAAGGAAGGCGGTCTCGTTGTCGGGACCGGAGATTTGTCCGAGGTAGCACTGGGCTGGAGCACATACAACGGAGACCATATGTCCATGTACGGAGTCAACACCAGCGTTCCGAAAACACTGGTCCGATTCGTCATCAAATGGGTCATGGAGCACAGGCTTTCCGGCCCGAATGAAGAAAAAGGATTCAGCATCGACAATGAACTTCTGCGGCAAACGCTGCAGAATATTATGGATACGCCGATTTCACCTGAGCTGCTTCCGCCGGATGCGGCCGGAGAAATCGCTCAAAAAACGGAGGACACCGTCGGTCCGTACATCCTTCACGACTTCTTTATGTATTACACGATTCGTTTTGGGATGTCTCCGAAAAAACTGCTCTATATTGCGAAGACCACCTTTGCAGACGAGTATACGGAAGAATTTATCAAGAAATGGCTTACCGTCTTTTACAGAAGATTCTTCTCTCAGCAGTTCAAACGAAGCTGCATCCCGGATGGGCCAAAGGTCGGTTCTGTCAGTCTTTCCCCTCGAGGCGACTGGAGAATGCCGAGCGACGCCGATTCGTCGGAATGGCTGAAAGAATTAGAATGACAAAGGCTTTATGCTTTTCTAAGCAGTACGGACCTGTGGAAAAATTCCACAGGTCCGTACTGCTTCTATCATTAAAAAACAAAGAGGAGCTTTCTTATAATCTTAACTAAATCATCATATCCGCCCGCAAACTGCTTCGCTCCATCCAGCGCCATCTTCTCAATGACGAGCCAGGCAATTTCATCTTCAGAGGCTGTGGGGAATTTCTTTATAAGCGCTTCAATATCGCCCTTATACTCTGAATACTCCTTTTCAAGAACATTTTTAACAATAACGGGATTTGTTGTTGCTCCAACTCCTCCGTTTTCCATGCAATTCAGTGCATTCGCCACATGTTATTTTTGATTTTTAGGTATTCATGCAGACCATAGGTTCCGTATTCTCTTCCCGAGCCGCTATTCTTGTTTCCTCCGAACGGGCAGGCCATATGCATTCCGTTGGGCAGGTTCACCCAAACAGAGCCTGCATTCAGCTGCCGACTGATCCAGTAGGCTTTCTTTAAATTTTCGGTAAAGACATTTGCTCCCAGGCCAAACATCGTATTGTTTGCAAGTTCAATGGCCTCTTCCGTTGTTTTATACTTCAAAACAGAAAGCACAGGTCCAAATACTTCTTCCTGACAAATTTTGCTGTTGGCAGAAACGTTCGTAAGGATCGTCGGCATGTAAAATGGCCCTTCCTTACAGATGCCTTCCGTATACCGCTTTCCGCCGTAATAGAGGCTGGCGCCATTTGCCACGGCTTCCCTTACATAGGCATCTACCTTTTCCAGATGCTCTTCGCTGACCAGTGCGCCCATTCGGGTTTCGTAGTCCAGTGGATCCCCGATTTTTATCTGGCTGCATTTTCTTGCGAGCAGCTCTAAATACTCATCATAGACAGCCTCATGAAGGATAACGCGCGTTATCGCACAGCAAACTTCACCTTGGTTAAATGTAAAGCCTTCAATTTGAGCCGTTGTCGCGATTTCCAAATCTGCATCTGGTTCAATAATTGCAGGACCCTTTCCGCCCAGCTCAAGGACACATTTTTTTATAACCGGTGAAGAGGCCGCCAGCCGCATCAGTTCACGTCCAACCGTTTCAGAACCAGTAAATCCGATGATATCTACTTCCTTATGCGATACCATTGCACTTCCGATCTCACTGCCGGATCCATGCAATACATTGACAACTCCCGCCGGAAAGCCCGCTTCTTCGAAAATCTCCGCCAGAACAGCAGTCGTGCTGGGAGTGGCAGATGCCGCTTTCATCACGCAGGTGTTTCCGGCTGCCAATGCCGGTGCTAAACTTCTGGTCAATAAATGGAGCGGAAAATTATACGGCGCGATGATCACAGCTACCCCATAGGGTTCATAGGTAACAAAATCGAAATCCCTGAAATTGATATCACCTACAGGAATTACTTCCCCCTTCACTTCCTTTGCCAGGTTTGCAAAATATTCAAATGCCCAAATGGAAACGCGGGTATCAAAGTTGTATGTATCATAAACCGGCTTGCCCGTTTCCATCGCTTCCAGTTCGGCCAATTCCTTTTGCCTGCGCCTCATGATTGCGGCTGCCTTCATCATATATTCCGACCGTGATTCCGCATCCATTCCCGCCCAAACCTTCGTTGCCGCTCTTGCTGCATTGCATGCCTCATTCACATTCTCCGGAGTAGCTGAACTGAATTCGTTTACCACCTGCCCATTTGCCTTATTATAGGATAGAAATGTTTTTTCATTTTCAACCCATTGACTGTTGATATATTGCAGATATTTTTTCATTTTGATCCTCCTAAATCACGGATGCTTTCATGATCACATCCTGGTCAAACTCATCCCTTAAGAGTTCCCTTGAAATTTTCCCTTCCCGGATAACGATGATCCGATCACAAATACCGATCAATTCCAGTAATTCCGACGAGACAACAATGATGCCCGCTCCCTCTTTCGCCAGCTTGTTCATCAGACTGTAAATTTCACTTTTTGCCCCAACATCAATGCCTCTCGTCGGTTCATCCATAATAAAGACCTTTGGTTTTATCGCGATCCATCGGGCAATAATTGCCTTCTGCTGATTCCCGCCGCTAAAGTTTTTGGCTCTTCGCCTTGGCTCTGCCGGACGAATCTGCAGGTCTTCAAAGGATTTATTCACCAATGCTTTTTTTCTAGCCGGAATGAATCTCCCCAATACAGAGAGCGCTTTGTGGGATGCCAGACAAATATTATCATCCAGACCCATTGTGATGATAAGGCCTTCCCTTTTTCTGTCCTCCGGCACAAATGCGATCCCCTTTCCGATGGCATTTGCAGGCGATTTTATATTCACTTCCCGGTTCTCGATCAAAACCCTTCCCGAACTTTTTTTATATTCTCCAAAGATCGTCTTCATGATTTCTGTTCTGCCGGCTCCCACCAATCCTGAAAAACCTAAAATCTCTCCTTTTTTCAGGTTGAAGCTGATATCGTCGAAATATTTCTCCTGAGATAGATTTTTCACTTCAAAAACGGTTTCATCAGAATGTCGGAAATCCCTTTTGGGGAAATAATCCACCAGCTCACGACCAACCATTTTGCTCACAATGTATTCTTTTTCCGTATCTCTTTTGGAGTTATCCAATGTCTCGACTAAGTTGCCATCTCTAAGGATGGTGATTCGATCACAAAGTGCTATCGTTTCCTCCAAACGATGGGAGATATAAATAATTGAAATTCCCTTCTTTCGAATTTCTTCGATCACTCGGAACAGGCTTTCTGTTTCTCTGTCGGTCAATACAGCGGTGGGTTCATCCATAACAAGGATATCGATATCATTAAAGATCGCTTTGCCTATCTCAACCAATTGCTGCATAGCCACACTCAGCGTTTTCACTTTCTTTGTGCAGTCAAAATCCTTAACACCGAGCTTTTTCATGGAATCTCCGGCAATTTCAAGCATTTCTTTTCTGTTCAAATTCCCCAGCCTTGATTTGGCCAGTTCACGACCCAGGAAAATATTCTCATATACATTCAATGAGGATGCCAGATTGAATTCCTGATAGATAACACCAACCTTATTTTTTATGGAGTCGCTTGGTTTTGAAATCGTAACGATCTTATCGTTGATCTCAATCGTTCCCCCGTCGGGTGTGTAAACGCCGCCAAGAACCTTCATCAAGGTACTCTTGCCCGCACCATTTTCACCGACAAGGGCATGCATCTCGCCTCTTATCAGACTAAAGTTTACCTTATTTAATGCAACGACGCCGGGAAATTTTTTCTCGATATCGATCATTTTCAACACATATTCGCTCATGTTTTTTCACCGCCCTATGATTTCTTTGACTGTGCAAAATTGTCAATTCCACAAACGGCAATGATAATCACACCAACAACAACGGTTTGCCAATACATGTTAACATCCAGCAATACCAGTGCGTTTCGTATGGTTCCCAAAAGCAGCGCTCCCAATATGGTCCCGATAATGCTTCCTTCTCCTCCGGCCAGCGCGGTACCTCCAACGATAGCCGCTGCGATGCTGTCCATATCGAAGTTTAATCCGGCATTTGGGTTTCCGCCATTCAACCTGCCGACCATGATCGTGCCGGCGATCCCGCAAAGAAATCCCGCGATGGTATAAACGATTATTTTATATTTTTTCACATTAATACCGGATAGTAACGTTGCGGTTTCATTGCCTCCAATACCAAGCACCCTATTTCCAAAGGTGGTACTGGAAAGCGTAAAATGAGCAACCAAAACCAATATCAGCATTATGATCGTCATAATCGGAATTGCACCCCAGTATCCGTTCCCAAGCACCGAAATAAACTCATTATCAAGCGGGATCGGGAAGCCCTTGGTGATTACATAGGTAAAGCCTCTTGCGATATTGGCCATACCAAGTGTCACAATAAAAGGCGGGAGTTTTAGAGTCGTAATGAGCAACCCATTTAAAAACCCAATTGTTACTCCTGTTAATAGTCCAAGTACGATTGCCACTTTCGGGTCAAGTCCAAGGCTTAAAAACTTAGTCATCACAATTCCCACCAAGCCCAAAGAATAACCAACCGATAAATCAATGCCTCCCGTGATCAATATAAAGGTCTGCCCAATTGCAATGATTGAAATCAAGCTGATTTGCTTCAATATATTAAACAGGTTCTCTTCTGTAAAAAATGTGTCCGGCTTTAATATCGACATGGCTGCAAACACTAAGACGATAAAAAGCAGCATGAAACTTTCCCTTCGTTGTATCAGGGAGTTAACCTTTGCTCCCAAATGATTATTGCTCATATTCATTCTCCCTAAATAAACAGGCTGTAACCATAATAGTTACAGCCCGCATACTATTATTATTCTACATATGACGGTTCGTTCAGGTAAGTATCAACATTGGCTTGTGTGATTTCGATCGTGCCTGTGTCGATATAGCTTTCTACTTCTTTGCCATCGCAGAGGTCATTCAGCAAATCTATAACGCTTTTCCCCCAGGAATTTTGTCTTTGCGAAACAATTCCCGTTACATATCCGTCTCTGAGTCCCTGAAGATTGTCTGCCATATCGTCAAAGGTTATGATCATATGTTCCTGGCTATTCTGCCAGCCTTTTGCTTTCCAAACAGAAATCATTGCAGGGCCCGCAGTTGCATCAATACCGATCATTGCTTTGAAGTCCGCATTGGCTTGCATCATGTTCTCAGCAGCAGTTACTGCCTTTTGAGGATCGCCTTCGCTGGACTGTGTATCCGCGACGACAATATTAGGTGATTTCTCGGCTAAGTACTCTTTGATTCCGCGCATTCTTTCATTTAAGCTCAACTGTGTCGGAAGTCCGGTCAGGATCAGAATTTTGCCCTCTCCGCCAAGCTTTTCGGTGATCACGGCTCCCATATGGCGGCCTGCGTTGTAATTATTTGTGCCGATGAAAGCTGCTTTGTCGCTGTCAGGTGCATCCGATTCAAAGCAGATTACTTTAATTCCGGCTTCAACTGCTTTGTTGATCGTAGGAACCAACGCAGAAGTATCGGTAGGTCCAATTGCGATTCCATCAACCTTCATCGCAATTAAATTTTCCATGATCTCGATCTGCTGCTGTGCATCCGATTTATCCGGGGCTTTTGTAATTACTTTGATCCCCATTTCGTTTCCATAATCTTCTGCCGCTACTCCGATTGGTTCGAAGAATGGATGGACAATTGGAAACACTACGGCAAAGGTTCTTTCTTTTGTCTCTTGATCAGTTGCCTCACCCGATGCTGGGTCTGAACCACATGCTGCAGTCGTAAAAACTAAGGCAAGAACTAGCAAAATCATTAATACTTTCTTTCTCATTTCTTCCTCCTTCAATCTGTTCAGATATTTGGTATCCTTATATTACCATCCATTGCTTCATGAAAAGAATATACTTTATTTTGAAAAACAGGTAATATTTTTTGAAGTTTGCCTTTTGCTATTTCCGTTTTATAAAATTCTGTTTACACTAAGTGTACAGGAATTTTTATCCATGATATAATAATTCCATCCAGATTAAGGTAATTTAATTATTTCTAACCAAATATCGCGAGGGGTCTGAAAGATGAAAAATTTTTTCGAAAATGTATCTTTAAAACGAAAAATTGTACTTCTTTTTACTCTTTTCTCTATCATTCCCATTGGCATTATCGGAATCATCTCGATTTCCAAGATAAATAATTATGTTTCGAATTCCATGCAGACCTATATCAATCAAACTGCGGACTCTGTGAATACCAACGTCAATTTGTCCTTTGATGAAGCGACAACTTTATTGAAGGTATCCAAATCATACGATGCCCTTTCCTTTATCAACAGTATCGCTCCGGATGATGTTTATGCAAGCGCCAAAGCAATGGTAGAGGTATTTTCCGATTTGCGTACCGTTCAAAAGGATAACAGCCATATTGTAGATATGATCCTTCTGGGAAGTAATGGGAACTGCATTTCGGAAAAAAACGGCTATTTTGTTTTGGAAAAGGACTTCGAAAGCTACAACTCGATTCAATCTGTTTTGAAAGCACCCAGAGAGTATCATATCATAGAAGAAGATTTTCCCAATTCGGTCCATAACAATTATAAGAATAATATTTATTTTGCAACCTCCGTGTTTAAGATCGGAACAAATGAGGTTTGCGGCGTCTTAGCCATTGGCATTGACAAGGACTTTATCCAGGAAATATTGAACTCCTCAAAACTGTCAAATGACTGCTCTATCGTAATCATCAATAAATATGGCGATATTATTTTCTCCGATTACGATTACGCTTCTTCCGGTGTCGCCGGAAAAGTGGTAGAACGAAACGAACCAACCGGCATCTTCCGGTATGAACGTGATTTGGTGGTGTTCAATACGCTTGCATCCACCGGCTGGAAGCTCATTTATACGACTCCAATATCAACAGTAAGGTATCCGAGTTATCAGATTTCCTTCGCAATTGTTGCGGCGATCTTCGTTTCTTTATTTATGGGTTTTCTTATCAATTCCATTATATCCGAATCGCTGACCAGACCAATCAAAAAATTATCGATATTGATGGAAGGTGCAGCAAAAGGCAATCTTGATATCCACGTGCCGGTGGAGGGCAATGATGAAATTTCCCAGTTGTACCGCAGCTTCGACAAAATGGTGAAGGACATAAAATCACTGCTTTCAACCGTGATTGAGGATCAGGAAAACATGAAACGCTCCGAATTCAAAACATTACAGGCTCAAATCAATCCGCATTTTTTATACAATACCTTGGACAGCGTATTGTGGGCGGCCGAAAACAATCAAAATCAACAGGTGATTGATCTGATTATGGCACTTTCAAAATTTTACAAGCTGACTCTTGGAAATGGAATGGAAGCAGTTACTGTTGCAAGTGAAATCGATCATATCGAAAGTTATTTAACGATTATGTCAATGCGATATGCCGACATTCTGGATTATGAAGTATTTATTGAGGAATCGGCTCTGAATGGCATTTTTCCGCCTATTATTCTGCAGCCTATCGTGGAAAACGGTATCTATCATGGAATTAAAAATAAGAGGTTCAAGAAAAAAGAAAAAGGAATGATATCCGTCAGAATAACGAGGAACGATTCTAAAATCAATATTATGATTATGGACAACGGAATTGGAATGGATCCGATGGTCCTTTCCCAGGTAACGGATTGTATGAACCGGATCGATTCCTGCAAATCGAGTGGCTATGGTCTTAAAAATGTGAAACAGCGTTTGATTTTATTCTTCGGAAAAGATATCGATTTTAATATAACAAGCGAAAAGAATTTTGGCACTACATTTGAAATAATTGTTCCATACAAGGAGAGTTGATATGGCTTATAATGTTTATTTTGTAGAAGACGAGTATATGGTTCGAGAGAACGTTAAGAACAGCGCTATGTGGCACAATGACAAATTTCATCTTTTCGGTGAATCGGGAAACGGAGAAGACGCCTGGGAATTCATTGAGGAAGCAGGAAATCAAATCGATATTGTGGTTACCGATATCCAGATGCCATTTATGGATGGTCTGGAGCTTTGCGAAAGGATTCTTAACAATTTTAAGCATATCAAGGTTGTCATCATCAGCGGATACAGTGAATTTGAATATGCGAAAAAGGCCATGAGTATGGGGGTCACCGAATACCTTGTAAAGCCTTTAAGTGCTGCAGATTTGTCGGATACCCTTGAACGGGTTGCAAGCGAAATTGATCGGAACAAAATGCAAAACGCCAGACTTCAGCTCCTTCAATCGGATTCACAGCATTATCTGAATACGCAAAGACAAAAGTTCCT
>CAZTEH010000069.1:0-21415 GCA_964612345.1 uncultured Oscillospiraceae bacterium
TTTCCTCTGAGGCAAAGAGCTTGACACAAATCGAGGTGACCTTATCCGTAACGAGCAGAGTAACCAGTTTTTTATTGTTCTTTATGGTTCTGGCTTCCTTTCGGAAGAGCATTCCTTCAATGGTTGCCTGCCCGCTGTCCACGGTCAGACTGGAGATCGGAATAGGCTCGTCACGAATGACTTTTCCCATGATCCTGTTTCCTACCATGGGTTCTTCTTTTTCCCTGCGCTTCCATTTCTCTCCGCTGTTTCCGTTAAAGCTGCCGTTTCCGCCGGATCCCGCCTTGCCGTTTCCGTTTCCGTCATTTCCGCCGTTTCCGTTGAAGCTGCCGTTTCCGCCATTTCCGGAACTGTTCCCGTTGGATGCTGCCAGCTTCTGTGCTTTGTCGGCCTCCTCCAGTTCTTTTTTCACCAGTTCTGCCTTTTCCTTGGTCTTTTCCTTATAATTATCTTCATGGTTGGCAAAGATCACCTTTGCTCCGATCCCGAAATCGCGATTCAAGTATTTTTCAAACTGGTTTGCTACCTTGTCATTGAGCTCACTGACAGCAACGGCTCCCAACGCCATAATGGTGAGTTGGCCGTCTTCATAGGTATATTCCTTCGGAAAGATGGTCTTTGTGATCGCCGCTGAGCTGCCGTTGATTTCATGAATCATGTGCTCGATATAATTCTTGATGATTTCCTGTGCCGAAAGAATTACATCTTCATAGATGAAGTTCAGTGATACGCCCTTCAAGCCCGGGATTTCATTCTTTATTATTTTATTGATGCGGACCACATCCGAAAATGGGACTACAAAATTCAGTCTGATATCCATAGAAAGGACAGCCGTCTCCTTCGAAACAACTGCCTTTTCAATTGAGTAATTGTAACTGTCTTTTGGATGTTTCCCTATTTTATTCCAACTTATCGTGCTTTCAATTAATGACTTCAATGATTGCCTCCGTAAATGCCGCGTTTATTCTTTGTTTTCGTTTTTCATAAGCTCCGTCAAAGAGGTTGCCAAGCCTGCCAGCCCTTGAATCTCGGAAGGAATGATGATCTTCGTTGCTTTCCCGTCAGCTGCAGCTGCAAAAGCATCTAAACCTTTTAACGCAATCACCTGCTGCGTAGGCTGCGATTCAACCAGCATCCTGATACCGTCTGCGGTTGCTTTCTGTACCAGAAGAATTGCTTCCGCCTCTCCTTCCGCATTTCTGATCTGTGCTTCCTTATTCGCTTCTGCGGCTAAAATCTTAGACTGTTTGTCTGCTTCTGCTGTCAGTATGACGGATTGCTTATTCCCTTCTGCATTCAAAACTGCCGCCAATTTTTCTCCCTCTGCGCGAAGAATGGCTTCTCTTTTTTCTCTTTCAGCACGCATTTGTTTTTCCATAGCAACCTGAATATCTTTCGGAGGTACAATATTCTTTACCTCCACTCGATTGATCTTGATACCCCAAGGATCCGTTGCCTCATCAAGCACTAACCTTATCCTTGTATTAATTAGTTCTCTGCTGGTAAGTGATTCATCCAGTTCAAGATCACCGATGATATTTCTTAATGTGGTTGCAGTTAAATTCTCAATGGCTGACATTGGATTTTCTACACCATATGCATATAGTTTCGGGTCTGTAATCTGGAAATAGATTACCGTATCAATTTCCATCGTTACATTATCCTTTGTGATTACCGGCTGTGGCGGAAAATCAATGACATGCTCTTTTAATGAAACTTTTTTTGCTATTTTATCGATGAGTGGAATTTTAATGTGAAGACCTACCTGCCACGTTGCGTGATATGCTCCCAGTCTTTCAACAACGAAAGCCCTCGCCTGAGGTACGATTCGAATGTTTGTGATAATCAAAAAAATAGCGATTACAACCAGCAATATGATCGCCAGTGTTGAAATAATACTCTCCATTATTCTTCTCCCTTCATTCGCTCAACGATGAGCTTAACCCCTTCAATTCCAACAATTTTAACCAGTTCACCCTTCATCAGGGTATCCTTGTTATCCTTTGTAACAGCAGTCCAAACCAAACCGTTTAATTTTACTTGGCCGGTATGATACGGCTCAATGGTTTCTGTTACCATGCAGGTTTTATCGATCATCTGATCGATATTGTTTTTTTCATGACCGATTTTCAATCTTTTTTCAGCCAGCGGTCTAGTAAAATACAGCAGTATGATTGAAACGATAAGAAAAACGGCTACCTGAAGCAGCAGCGGTCCCCCCAGCAAAGCGATAATGCAGGCTCCAACCCCTCCCACTGTGAACCATATGGTAGTCAAGCCCATCGTAAAGCCTTCAATAACTGCAAAAATAACTGCGATCAGAATCCAAATCAATGGCTCCGACATTTCCAAACCGGAAAACATAAGCAATCCCCCTTTAGACTAATGTCTTTTCCTGTTTAATATATAGAATCAGTTCCTTTGCGATCTCCTCTTCCGGAACTGTTTTCACGATTTTTCCATTTTGAAAGATGAGGCCCTTTCCTTTTCCGCAGGCTACGCCGAAATCGGCACCTCTGGCTTCTCCCGGTCCATTGACCTCACAGCCCATAACCGCTACAGAGAAGGAAGGTATGTTATTCTGTCTCATACGATCTTCAACCGGTTTCAGTGCCGTCTCAACTTCTGCAGTGATTTTTGCAAGATCGACGCTGCATCTTCCGCAGGTCGGGCAGGAAATAAATTGAATCGAACTGCTCTTTAAATCAAGGGCTTTCAGAATTTCAGCCGCAAAAAATACTTCATTGACCGGATCACCGGTTAACGAAACGCGAATCGTATCCCCGATTCCTGAGAGAAGCAAGGATCCGATCCCGATGGCTGACTTTGCTTTCCCGCTTTCCGTCGTTCCGGCTTCTGTAATTCCAATATGCAACGGATAATTCATTTTCTCGAAAACAAGCTTATGCGCCTGATAATTCAGCCTGACATCTGAGGATTTCAAGGACAAAACAATATCTGAAAAATCCATATCCTCGATCAATTTTATATTCTTCAGCGCGCTTTCAGCCAGTCCCTCAGCCGTGACACCCTTATATTTTTCCAATATTTCTTTTTCCAGGGAACCTGAATTCACTCCGATTCGTATTGGGATCTGCCGTTCCTTTGCCGCATCCACGACTGCCTTCACTCTTTCCCTGCTTCCAATATTACCGGGATTGATTCTCACCTTATCGGCTCCATTCTTTATAGCAGCAACCGCCAGCCGGTAATCAAAATGAATATCGGCAACGAGAGGAACTTTTGCCAGCTTTTTGATCTCCCCAAAGGCATCCGCAGCCTCCATGTCGGGAATGGCACACCGTACAATGTCGCAGCCGGCATCCGTCAAACGCTCGATCTGGCGGACTGTTTCCGATACATTTCTTGTATCCGTATTGGTCATAGACTGAATGGATATCGGTGCTCCGCCTCCGATAGCGACGCCTCCGCAGGAAACCTGTCTGCTCATAGTATGAACCTTCCTACATCCTGGAAAGTAATATAGATCATCAAGCCGAACAAAAGCATCAAGCCGACAAAATGGATTTTTCCCTCTGTTTCATCGGAAATGGTTTTACCGGTAAAAACTCGTATGACCATAAATAGCAGACGGCCTCCGTCCAAAGCCGGGAAAGGCAGCATGTTCACAATGGCAAGATTCAGGCTGATCAAAGCAGTCAACTGTGCAAGATAAATCCAGCCCAGCTTCGCTGTATCTCCGACCATATATACGATACCAACAGGACCGGTCAGATTCTTGGTGGATACTTCACCGGTTATGAGCTGACCGATGATTTCGACCATCTTTACACCCATTTCAAACGTGCTTTGTGTACCATAAACCAAAGCTTTCCCCGGATCATTTGTGTAATCCGGTATGATACCGATGACTCTGCGGCCATCCTCCGATTTTACCACGTCAATTTCAAAAGAAAGTCTCTCTCCGTCACGTTCGGCAACAACCGTCAAGGTGTTGGCTTTGCTGTCTCCGATCGTATCTGTGATATCATTCCATTCTTTAATCTTTTTGTCTTCAATTTGAACGATTTTATCGCCCGGCAGCAAACCCGCGGAAGCAGCAGGAAGATCCGGTGATAACTCCTTGATAGTATTGGTTGGCATCCCGGCCACAAAAAGCACGATCGATAAAATGACAATAGCCAAAATCAGATTCATTGCAGATCCCGCAATGACTACCAGTGCTTTTGCCGGTAAGGATTTGTTATTAAAGGCGGAAGCATCGTTTGACTCCTCATCCTCGCCTTCCATTTTACAATATCCGCCGATTGGAAACGCCCTCAGCGAATATTCCGTTTCCCCCTTTGTGAAATGGAACAGCAGCGGACCCATACCCAATGCGAACTCATTTACTCTGATTCCTACCGCCTTCGCAGTTATGAAATGCCCTAACTCATGAACAAAGATGAGCAGGCAAAAAATTATTATTGCATATACAATCATCATAATTCTAGTTCCCCCCTGACATTATGATCTATTTCTAAAATCTCTTCCAGAGCCAATTGATAGACCGGTTTGTGATTCTGTAAAACCGTTTCTATAGTATTCTGAATATCTAAAAAACTTATCCTACCTTCCAGAAACTGCTGAACGAGAACTTCATTTGCAGCATTTAAAACCACAGGATAGCTTCCTCCGGCTTTTGCGGCCTCATAAGCGAAGCCCAGACATTTAAATGTATCCAAATCCGGCTTTTCAAAGGTCAGTGAACCCATTTCAAAGAAATCTACTCCATCGATCTGGTTTTTGATCCTTTCCGGATAGGTTAAGGCATAGCTGATTGGAACCCGCATATCCGGGACTCCCAATTGGGCAATAATCGAATGGTCAATGTACTCAACCATGGAATGAATAATACTCTGCGGATGGATGGCCACTTCTATTTTTTCCGGCGGAATATCAAAGAGCCATCTGGCTTCAATGACTTCCAAACCTTTATTCATCATGGTTGCGGAATCGATGGTGATTTTGTTGCCCATCTTCCAATTCGGGTGGTTCAGCGCCTGGGAAACGGTGACCTTTCCCAGCTGTTCCTGTGAATATCCACGGAATGGACCTCCGGAGGCAGTCAGGATGATCCGGTTGATATCCAGTTTGTCGTTACCCTGCAAAGCCTGAAAGATAGCGCTGTGTTCGCTGTAAACCGGAAGAAGCCGCACCTTTTTTTCCTTTACAGCATCCATAACCACTTCGCCGCCGGCAACCAGAGTTTCCTTATTCGCCAGCGCGATATCTTTGCCCGCTTTTATCGCATAGTAGGTCGGCAGCAATCCCATCATGCCGATGAGGGAATTCAGAACCATATCACAGTCTGTTTTCGCAGCAGCTACGACCAGGCCCTCCATGCCATACAAGAATTCCGTCCGGGGATATTTTTTACCCATTTCCACTGCATCATCCTCATTGGAAACAACAGCGAAAGCCGGTCTATGCTTTTCAATCTGTTCTCCAAGAAGTTCAACATTCGTCCCGCAGGACAACACCGCTGCAGTGAATTGATCGGGATTCTGTTCTATGATATCCAGAGTTTGTGTTCCTATGGAACCGGTGGACCCCAGAATTGCTATCTTTTTCATATAGTCTCCTTAAAAGTTATTCTATACAATTACCAGCATGATATAGTAATACACCATCGGTGCAGTAAAGAGAACGCTGTCAAAACGGTCCAAAATCCCTCCGTGGCCGGGAATCAGATTACCATAGTCTTTGATACCCATTTTTCTTTTGAATATTGATGCGGTAAGATCTCCAAACTGAGAGATAACTCCCCCAAGTATTCCGATAATGATGCAGTGCAGGAGAAGTCCCGGAATCACAAAGTAACCGAACAAACCGCAAAGCAGAACGCTGCCGAGAATTCCGCCGATGGAGCCTTCTATGGTTTTCTTCGGGCTGATCTTCGGGGCAAGCTTATGTTTTCCAATGGCATAGCCTGTGAAATAAGCCATAGTATCCGTACCGAATGAGGTAATGAATATCAGCCATACCAGGATTCCATATTCTCCGATCTGCTCGACCAGCGTCACATGGAAGGAAAGAAAGACTACATAAAAAATACCGGTCAACGTCGCCATAGCATCCGCGATTTCCCTGTTTTCAATATTGAAAAGATAAAGCAGACTCATGATTATGACCACTAAAAACCAAAGCATATAGAACTGATCATTTAAGGGTGCAAACAGATTGATGGCATATAAACCGAGAATGCTGATGTTGGCTACCATATAAGAAGGCTTGATTTTAATGCTTTCAAATCCATGGTAGAACTCCCTTACTCCCAGGATTCCGATGGCAAAACATGCGATCAGCAGCAGCCTACCTCCAATAAACACGAGCGCAAGCAGCGGAAGCATAATGATTGCGGATAAGATTCTTGTTTTCATTGTTTCGTTCACCTGCCTCCAAATCGTCGTTTTCTATTTTGAAATATTTCTATTGTTTTTTCATATTCTTCTCTTGAAAAATCCGGCCATAATACGTCAGTAAATACAAATTCGCTATAGGCGCATTGCCACAACAGGTAATTGCTCAATCTCATCTCACCACTGGACCGGATGATCATATCCGGATCAGGTATCCCTGCAGTATAGAGGTTTTCCGCGATCATTTCTTCCGTGATTTCATCCGCTTTCAAGCTCCCATTTTCCACTTCCCTGGCCAGTGTTTTGACCGATCTCAGGATTTCGTCTCTGCCGCCGTAATTTAATGCAATATTAAACTGAAGCCCTGTGTTGACTCTTGTTGTATTCAGAGAACGTTCGAGGCTCTTTACCGCTTCCTTCGGAAGTCTTTCATAATCCCCCAGAATTTTTACCCTGACATTATTTTCGTGAAGCTCTCTCAATTCTTTTTCAATGTATAGAATCAGCAGCTTGAAGATTCCGCTAACTTCCTCTGTAGATCGTTTCCAGTTTTCAGTGGAAAAAGCATAGACGGTCAAGTGCTTCACGCCAAGGGCTGAAGAAGCTTTTACAATTTCCTTCATTGCGAGCATTCCTGCATTGTGGCCTGCCATATGAGGCAGATTTCTGCTCTTGGCCCATCTGCCGTTTCCATCCATGATGATGGCAACATGAGCCGGGATTCTTTCTAAATCAATCATATTCTGCACACCGTTAATACGAAATTTTGATTTTCAGGTTGAACCTTGATAACCCGAAGTACTCCCTCCGTCCGTTCTTTTTTTGACGGCTTTGTTTCAATCATAATAAAAGCTAGCCCTTCTGCTTCCAGAAGGGCTGTTGCGTCATGAAGCTCCATACCTAATACGTCAGGAAATTCATTCAATGGCTAAACCTCCATGATTTCCTTCTCTTTATCAACTACAATCTGATCAATATCTTTCATTGTTTTGTCTGTCATTTTTTGAACATCTTCCAAAGATTTTTTCAAATCATCTTCTGTGAGTTCGCCGGCTTTTTCCTGTTTTTTCAGTTCTTCGTTGGCGTCTCTGCGCTCATTTCTTACGGCAACCTTTGCATCTTCACCATACTTTTTAATAACCTTGATCAGTTCTTTTCTTCTTTCTTCCGTTACAGCCGGGATCACCAGACGGATCACTTTGCCGTCATTGGAAGGATTGATCCCCAGGTTAGCAATATTGATTGCCTTTTCAATGTCGTGAATGGATTTCGGATCAAATGGTGAAATCATCAAGCTCCTTGGGTCAGGAACAGATATATTTGAAATGTTCTTGAGTGGGGTCGGACTCCCGTAGTAATCCACCATGACCTTATCCAACAAAGCTGGATTTGCTCTACCCGCTCTGACTGTATTTAATTCTTCCTTTAAAACTGATATACTTTTCCTCATTTTTTCTTCAAGAACCTGTTGTACATCAATACTCATAACTTCATCCTCCGCAATTAAATATTTTTTGATTTGGATAATTTTTTTTACCGAATGATAGTGCCTATTTTTTCTCCATAGACAGCTTTCAGTACATTGTTTGGCTCTGCGAGTCCAAATACATGAATCGGAATGTTGTTGTCCATACACAGCGATGCAGCTGTAGAATCCATTACCTTAAGACCTTTTTCCAATACTTCTTTGTGTGTAAGTTCCTCGTAACGTATTGCATTTGGATTTTGTTCCGGGTCATCGGAATAGACTGCATCCACTTTCTTTGCCAGCAGAATGATGTCCGCTTCGATTTCTGCAGCTCTTAATGCCGCAGTGGTATCCGTTGAGAAAAATGGATTTCCGGTACCGGCCGCAAATATGACAACGACATTTTTGGAGAGATGAGCCATTGCACGCCTTCTGATATAAGGCTCTGCAACCTCCTTCATTTCAATAGCGGTCTGTACTCGTGTCGGGATATCAATCGCCTCAAACGCGTCCTGAAGTGCCAACGAATTAATGACGGTTGCCAGCATACCCATATAGTCTGCTGTTGCACGATCCATGCTTTTGCTGGTTCTGCCTCTCCAGAAGTTCCCTCCGCCGACAACGACCGCTACCTGAACTCCAAGTCCAACCAGTGCCTTTACCTGCGTTGCAACCATGCTCAACATGTCTTCGTTCAAACCGAATTTCGCTTCTCCGGCTAATGCTTCTCCACTAATTTTTAAAACGACTCTCTTATATTTTGGCTCCATAACCGCGTCCTTTCTCATAATCTTTATTAATCTAAAGGACACTAATATTTAGTGTCCTTTAATTATACCATATTCTGATTAGTTGTTCATCTGTTTTGCAACTTCTTCTGCAAAATTTTCTTCCTTCTTTTCGATGCCCTCGCCAACTTCGTATCGAATCATTTCTACTACTTTGACCGGCTTACCGATTGCCTTTGCTGAATTGTCGATATACTGGCATACGCTGACTTCTCCATCCTTAACGAACTTCTGCTCGATGAGGCAGGTTTCCTTCAGTTCCTTCTTTAATCTTCCGGTAACCATCTTCTCAACGATATCTGCCGGTTTGCCTTCATTCAGTGCCTGTTGAACCAGAATTTTCTTTTCGTTTTCGATGTATTCCGGATCGATGGAGGTTTCATCAATGAACTGTGGATTCATCGATGCTACCTGCATAGCCACGTCTTTGCCCATAACGCTGATTTCATCATAAGAAGCTTCTGTTTCAAATCCGATGATAACGCCGATTTTGCCGTTACCGTGAGTATATCCTGCATAGACAACTCCCGGAGTTGCAAATCTCGCAAATCTTCTTACATTCATATTTTCGCCGATTTTAGCGATCTTATTGTTTAAAGCATCCTGAACGGTTCCTTCCTCTTTATAAGGAAGAGCCATGAATGCTTCCAAATCGTCGGAGGAAGCTTCAAGGGCTTTATCAGCCAATATTTTTACAAATTCTATGAATTCCTCATTCTTTGCAACGAAATCTGTTTCAGAGTTTACTTCGATTGCTGCAGCTTTCTTTCCATCTGCTGAAAAAGCAAGGTTTACCAAACCCTGAGAAGCGACTCTGCCGGCTTTCTTAGCAGCCTTAGCAAGACCTTTTTCTCTTAACAGCTCAATTGCCTTCTCAATATCTCCACTTGTTTCAACAAGAACACTTTTACAGTCCATCATGCCTGCGCCTGTTCTTTCGCGCAGTTCTTTTACCATACTAGCGGTTACTTCCATTTTAGTACGTCCTCCTATTTCATTACTATATATATCATGCTGTGAATTGCCAAGAATTATTCCGCTTCCGCTTCCAAAACTTCTTCTTTCACTTCGGCAACAGTTTCCTCTGCTTCTGCAAAGCTTTCACCCTGGTTGGATTCGATGATCGCATCAGCCATTCTTCCTGCTATCAGCTTGACTGCTCTGATTGCATCGTCATTGGCAGGAATAATATAGTCAACGTCATCCGGATCACAGTTTGTATCAACAATACCGATGATCGGAATTCCTAAAATTCTAGCTTCTTTGATCGCGATTCTTTCTTTCTTAGGATCTACTACGAATAATGCCCCAGGCATTCCCTTCATATCTTTGATTCCGCCTAAGAACTTTTCAAGCTTTTCTAATTCAGCTCTTAATTTGATTACTTCCTTCTTAGTTAAAGCTTCGAAAGTACCGTCTGTTTCCATTGCTTTGATGTCATTCAGTCTTTTGATTCTGCTGGAAATTGTCTTGTAGTTGGTCAGCATTCCGCCGAGCCATCTTTCGTTAACGAAATACATTCCGCATCTCTTTGCTTCATCAGCGATCGCTGCCTGAGCCTGCTTTTTGGTTCCTACAAAAAGAACCGGTCTGCCGGTTGTAGCAACTTCTTTCATGAATGCGTATGCATCGTCGATTTTCTTTACTGTTTTCTGTAAGTCAATAATGTAGATTCCGTTTCTTTCCGTGAAGATGTACGGAGCCATTTTAGGGTTCCATCTTCTTGTCTGGTGTCCAAAATGCACACCTGCTTCAAGTAACTGTTTCATTGAAATAACTGCCATAATTTTTACCCTCCTGGTTTTTTCCCTCCACCGCGCCTTCCTTCAAAATGTCCTTTTTACTAGCTCGCCCAATTTGCGGTAGCAAATTGTTGGCGAACTTATGCAAAGAAATCACAAATCTTTGATTTGTAGATTTCTACTGCCAGGCACCCATTTCTCTGTAACACGGTGTGTGAATTTTAATAGTAACATATCCCAAATTGAGACATATCCTCAAATACTATACACTATAATTATTTAAAAATCAAGGAAAAGTTATTAATAATCCCGTGATTTTGTACCTGCATTCCGTTCCAAATATTTTATGTAATGGATTCTGGCATGACGGTAACTGTTTTGACCCACCCGAAGTGTCATTCCTCCCGAAAAACAAAAGATTCCTTCTTCCATTCGTACAATTTTCTCCAGATTGATGATGCAGCTTTTGTGGCAGCGGTGGAAACTGTCGTTCAAATACTTCACTACATCATCGAGTTTTCCGTAAAACCGGTATACCCGGCTGCCTGTATGGATGTTAACGATTCGTAATTCCGTCTCAATATAGAATACTTCTCTGATATTGACTTTGGCTGTTTCTTTTCGCGTGATCACCGGAATATAATTCTCATGATAACTCTTACTGAAATTAGCGTTTTCAATAGCATTCATACCGCCACCTCCCTTTAATAATAAAGGGGGGCATTTTCAATAAAAATGTTGCATTAAAATAAGTTTTTTTTAATAATTTTTATCTACTTTTTTCGACATTTAACATTCTGTCCGGTTCTTTGCCCTTTTGCCGTGGCTGCTTTTCATCGTCAATAATCTGCTTTGATTTTTGCGGTCGGTATTTTGATGCCGAAAATCCCTCTGTCAGACGGAGCTGCAAAAAGCAGATCCCGGATCACCTCTGAAGATATCAACAGACCTGCCGTCGACGGCACAAACGAGATACTGGAAGGCGATCGGCTTCCATCATCGGGCATTTCTTCCCGATGCGGCACTTCCGTTGAAAAAAGAACCTTGAGATGCTTGATTCCCATTTTTGTCGTTTCTTTTCTGATCACCTTAGCCAGAGGACAGGTATTCGTCTTTTTAATATCGTCGATTTTAAACAACGACGGATCAAATTTATTTCCTGTGCCCATTGAAGATAGGATCGGAACATTCAACTGCTTCGCCTGGCTGATCAGCAGCAGCTTTGCCGGTACGTCATCGATGGCGTCTACAATATAATCATACTCACTCAGCCGGAAGATCTCAATATTGTCAGAGGTAAGCTTTTCTGCATAAACTCTAACCTCAGCCTCAGGATTGATATCCTTGATCCTTTCTGCCATCACCTCGGCCTTTTTTCTGCCGATGGTGCTGTGGAGAGCGATAATCTGTCTGTTGATATTGGTGATATCGACCGTATCATAGTCAACAATCGCGATCGTCTGGATCCCTGCGCGAACCAAGGCTTCAATCGCAAATCCGCCTACGCCTCCCACACCAAAGACGATGACCTTCTTTTGCTTTATCAAATTCAAAGCCTTCACACCTAAAAGCATTTGAGTTCTGTCAAAAATGGTTTTCATATTCCGCCACCTCATTTAAAATATTTCTGATAAAAAATGCACCTGTACGGTGCATTTATTGTATATAAAAATATAGGATCATTCAATATAAAAACCATTCTTTACAGAACTTTATTCAGGAAGGTTTTGATGCGCGGGTGATCCGGGTTGACGAAAATGTCATCCGGTACTCCGTCAATTACGATCTGACCGTCGTCCATGAAGATGATCCGGTCGGAAATCTCACGGGCAAAATTCATTTCGTGGGTTACGATGATCATGGTCATCCGTTCTTCCGCCAGCTTCTTGATAACCTGAAGCACTTCTCCAATGAGTTCCGGATCCAATGCGGAGGTCGGTTCGTCAAAAAGCATGATTTCCGGTTCCATAGCCAGAGCCCTCGCGATGGCAACCCTTTGCTTCTGTCCGCCGGAAAGCTGGTTCGGATAAGCCTCCTTTTTCTCCAGAAGTCCCACCTTGTTCAGAAGCTCCATCGCTATTTTCTTTGCTTCTTCTTTTGACTTTCCTTTTACCCTAATCGGAGCTTCGATGATATTCTCCATGACCGATTTGTGTGGAAACAGGTTGAAATTCTGAAATACCATGCCGAGGTTACTACAGATGGCGAGTACTTCTTTGTTGTTTTTGTAAACTGCCTTTCCCGTTGAATCCGCTTTTGCGATATACTGTCCTTCAAAGCTTATGCTTCCTTTATCCGCAACCTCCAGATGGTTCAAGCATCGGAGCAGCGTGCTTTTGCCGGAACCGGACGGACCGATCACGGAAACGATTTCACCCTTCTCAACCTTGAAGTTGATTCCTTTTAATACATGCAGGGAATGAAAGCTCTTATGCAAATTTTCAACTTTTATAATCTCACTCATAGCCCATCCTCCTAATTATAGTAATTAAAGCGTTTTTCGATATATTTAAAGAATTTGATAATTACAAAGGTCATGATCAAATAGAGCACCGCCGCAACGAGATAGCCTTCAACGCTGGCGGTTCTTGAAACGACAGACTTTGCATTTCTTAATATATCTGCCAGAGCGATGACGGAGCACAGTGCGGTATCCTTGATCAAGGTAACTGCTTCATTGCCCGTCGGCGGCAAGATCACTTTGATGGCCTGAGGAATGATGATCCGTTTCATCATCATCCCGTAATTCATACCAAGTGCCTTTGCTGCCTCATACTGCCCCTTATCGATGGATTGAATGCCTGCACGGAAAATTTCGGTGAAATATGCCGCATAGTTGATGATGAAGGTCAGATACGCTGCCATTTCTTTACTGAGCTCGATACCGAACAAGATCTTAAGCCCAAAATAGGTAAAGAAAAGCTGGAGCAGGAGTGGAGTCCCGCGGAATACCCAGGTATACATCTCCAAAAACCACTTCAACGGAGCGATTTTCGTCATTTTGCCCATGGCACACAGCATCCCAAGAGGAATCGCAAAAATAATGGTTACCACATATATTTTGATCGAGATAACTGCACCCTGTAAAATATATAAGCTGATGTTTATGAGATCGTCCAAGGGTTTAACCACCTTTCTTTTTTAACATTCTGCCCGGTCATCCATACGATTTTTCCGGGAAAGAATAAAGCCCCTGCCGAAGCAGAAGCTCTATCCCTTTATTTAATCTAAGGAGCACGCTTATTCAAAGTCGTTAGCTGTAAGCTGATCAACGTCACGGATTACAATGTTTTCACCAAACCACTTTGTTGATAATGCTTCAATGCTTCCGTCTTCATATAATTCGTCAAGAGCTTTATCGATTGCTTCTCTGAGAGCAACAGCTCCTTTCGCACAACCAATACCATAATACTCGTCGGAAAGACTTTCGTCAAGCATTCTATATTTACCAGGTTCCTGTGCCATTGTATAACCGATATAAATTTTATCGATGGCAATTCCATCCAATCTGGAAGAACCTAAGTCGAGTAAAGCCATCATATAGTCGTCATATTCAGGCACTTCTGTCAGCGTTCCAGCAAATTCTGTATCCGCATTCAATGCAGCTAAACCGGCGCTTTCAACCTGAGCTCCAACGATTTTTCCTTCCAAATCAGCTTTTGCGTTGTATGTCGAATCATTCGCTACAACCAAGACCTGTTCATTATTCAGATAAGGCTTTGTGAATTCAACCTGTTCGATTCTTTCTGCGGTTATTGTGTATCCATTCCAGATCACATCAATATTTCCGCTGTTTAATTCCATTTCCTTTGCGGACCAGTCGATGGGCTGGATCTCGGCTTCAACACCTAGCTTTTCAGCAACCAGTTTTGACAATTCCACATCAAATCCTGTGATTTCACCATCTTCTCCTACAAAACCCATCGGTGGGAATTGATCGTCAATACCTACTATCATAGTTCCCTTTGCCTGAAGGTCTGTCAGGGATGCGTCCGCATCGGGAGTAGCTTCTTCTTCCGCAGCACCACCGCCGCAGCCGACTGCAAATATGCTCATAATGAGTACGAGTACAAGTACAAGTACAAGTAATATACTAATTTTTTTAAACATTTTTAACTCCTTCCATTCTTCTCCGTAACTTATGTCACTATTATACTTTACTGTGCTAAATTTGTAAAGTAGTAAAATTGAAAAAAAGAGCAGAATTGTCTGCTCTCAGATTTCGAATACCTTTTCTTGGTCTATTGATCCTGTTTTTCACGTCGATAAGTAATCAAATCCTCAGCGATTTCGTGTGCTGCGATGGAGACCGGTTTTTCAATATCAGCCTCAGTCAGTTTTGGCTTGCCGTCGATAATATCTCTTGCCCTCTTTGCTGCTAATATTACAAGCGTGTACCTGCTGTCAGCTTTTTGTCTGATCAAATTAATTGATGGATATAACATTTAAATCTCCTCCTTATACTTTGCGATCAATTCATAAATATCTTTCGAGACTCTGGAATGTTCTGCTTTGATGATTGCAGCCACTCGATTCACCGCTTCATTGATCTCACCGTTGATAACGCAATAATCGTACTTATCAATATAGGATACTTCCTTCAAGGTTTCCCCCAGTCTTAAATTGATGTCATCCTCTGATTCGGAGCCTCTTCCGGTAATTCTTTTTCTCAGCTCAGACATGGAAGGAGGTAAAATAAAAATAAAGACTCCTTTCGGATAAGTTTCTCTTATTTTTAAGGCACCCTGAATATCAATTTCCAGAACCACATCCCGATCTTCTTCCAGCTTCTTCATGACTGCTGTCCTCGGGGTTCCGTAGTAATTCCCATAGACCATTGCATATTCAAGAAATCCATCCTTGCTTATGGTCTCATTAAATTCTTCTTCGGATACGAAATAATAATTTTTGCCGTCAATTTCTCCCGGTCTTGGTTTTCTTGTCGTCATGGAAACAGACAGATCTATATCAATCTTTTCAATCAATTTTTTACAAATCGTACCTTTTCCTGCTCCCGACGGTCCGGAAACAACGAATAATAGGCCTTTGCTCATCGTAATTCCTCACACATTTCTAACTATCCTGCGAATATATAGAATACAATAAAATTCAGCTTATTACAATATAATTTTTACCGCAAAGCACGTTTCAGCATGTTTTTTTTATGAATACGAGGAATTACTCAATATTCTGTACTTGTTCTCTGATTTTTTCGATCTCACTCTTGATTTCCAGAACTTTATTGGTAATCTCAATATCATTGGCTTTGGAACCGATGGTATTCGCTTCCCGATTCATTTCCTGCACCAGGAAGTCCAACTTTTTTCCGTCGGGCTGGTTGCTCTTTGAAATAATATTGTTTAACTGAATGATATGGCTGTCAAGGCGGACAAGCTCCTCCGTAATGCTGCATTTATCAGCGAAAATCGCAGCTTCAACAAGGATACGGTCTTCAGGAATGGTTACATTGGCTCCAACAAGTTCCTTGATTCTGTCCCTCAATTTCTCTGAGTATGCTTTTGTAACCTCAGGAGATCTCACTTCGATCTCTTTTACACGGTTTCTGATATATTCCCCTCTTTTGATGATATCCTCAGCAAGCTTTGCGCCTTCTAGTGTTCTCATCTCGTCCAGCTTTTTCGCTGCTTCAGAGACAGGGACCTCCAGGCTTTTAAAGATCGCTTCCTCATCCTCAAGATCGGGAACTGCCTTCATAACGTCAGGTAATGTAGATAAAAATTGAAGAGTGATATCACCGCCGACCTCAAATTCCTTCTGCAATTCCTTTAAATTATTATAATACTGTCTGGCTACCATGGTATTCAGTCTGACGTTCGTGTCATCTTCCGTAATGTTTTCAACCATGATGGATACATCGATCTTCCCTCTTCTGGCGATATCCTTTACAGCGCCCTTCAGTCTATCCTCTGCAAAAGAATAACGTCTCGGCATTTTAATCGTTATGTCGCTGTATCTATGATTGACTGACTTGATTTCTACAATTATGCTCCGTTTCCCGTCGGTATATTCGCTTCTGCCGAAGCCGGTCATACTTTTGATCATACAAAGTTCTCCTTGCCTTGCTTGTTATTTTTTGATTATATGGTATCATAATAGAATATTATACATCATTAAAGGAGACTTAACAATGAGTTTTGACGGTATGGTTACAGGAGCAGTCGCGCACCAGTTAAGCAGTAAGTTGACCGGCGGTAAAATAGAAAAAATATATCAGCCGGAGGCAGACGAGATTATTCTGAACGTTCATTCGGGCAGAGAGAATTATAAATTATATATCTCTTCAAACAGCAGTCATGCAAGGATCCACATGATCACCGAAGCGACCTCAAATCCAATGAATCCCATGGGTTTTTGCATGCTTTTGAGGAAACATCTGCAGGGCGGCCGCATCACGTCGATCTGCCAGAAGGATTCGGAGCGCATCGTGGAAATTTCCGTAGATACCATGAATGAACTGGGGTTTTCCGTCAATAAAAAACTGATTATCGAGATCATGGGGAAGCACAGCAACATCATCGTTGTTGATATCGCCTCAAATAGAATAATAGACAGCATCAAGAGGATCTCGATTGATGTCAACCGTTACCGGCAGCTTCTTCCGGGGCAGCAGTATGTCTATCCCCCTTCCCAGGGAAAGGTTCCTTATTATGGACTCACCTTTTCACAGGTGGAATCTTTCATTGAAAATGCCGGGGACAACACTGCGAAAGCGCTGATGTCGAACATTCAAGGGATCAGCCCCCTGATTGCCGAGGAAATCGTCTATCAGGCGGGGCAGCTTACATCAGCACAAACAGATAGCATTCCAGCTACAGCCTTTTCCAGTGTTTTAGATCGTTTCGTAGAACAAATCAGCACTGACAATCCGTCACCCAGAGTATATCTCCAGGAAGACGGCATTCCCTTTGACTTTCATCTTTTTCCGCTCAGGACCATATCGGATTATTACAAGGAATTGAGTTTTTCTGATATCAGTGAGGCGATCACCTATTATTATTCCAATAAAAGCTCTTCCAATCGCATCCGGCAGAAATCATCCGATTTGGACCGTGCTGTGGGCAACAGCCTGGACAAGCTGTATCTGAAGAAGCAACGATTATCCGAAGATCTGCTGAAAGCTGAGAATTCGGATATATACCGCCTCTATGGGGAACTGCTTACCGCCAATCTCCATCAGATCAAGCAGGGAGTATCCCAGACCGAGGTCCTTGATTATTACAAAAACGAAAATGTGACCATACCGATGGATCCGCGCTTATCCCCGATTCAGAACGCACAGCGGTATTATAAAAAATACAGTAAATCAAAAACTGCAATTACGGAAAAGAATATCCAGCTCAAGGAAGCAAATACCGATATCGCGTATTTGGAATCGGTCCTGGCCTATATCGAAAAGGCTACCTCCATTGAAGAAATCGAAGAATTGCGTCAGGAGCTCGTGGAAGGCGGATATTTACGAAGAAGAAAAAATAACTTTAAACCGGGCAAGAGCAAGCCTGCACCCTATCAATACACCACCAGCGATGGTTTCCGTGTTCTGGTGGGCAGAAACAATAAAGAAAATGACATCCTTACATTCAAAACTGCTTCCGGGAAGGATATCTGGTTCCATACCAAGGACATTCCCGGTTCTCATGTGATTTTGTTCCCTGATGGGAAAAGCATAACGGAAACATCTATTTTTGAGTCGGCGGCACTGGCTGCATACCACAGCAAGGGGCGGGAATCGGAGAACGTTCCGGTGGATTATACCCAGGTCCGGCACGTAAAAAAACCATCCGGGGCAAAACCGGGGATGGTCATATTTGTTGACAATAAAACTGTTTATGTAAATCCAAAACAGCTATAAATCCCTAATCAATCTTTTTGCTTTCTTTCCTGGCATGATACCCATGAACTTCCACCGTCTCCCCCTTTGCATTCTGAGGGAAACGAAGGACCATTGTGATTTTAAACCGCCAAGCGTCATCTTTTCCGGTTTGAAATCAGGGTGGTCTTTTTTGAAATTATGCAGACTATTCGGTGCATTCTGATAGGTCGTAAAAATTCCCACAATATCGCCTGTATTTTTCAGTAGTGGCGCGATATGCTCAGTGGAAAAGGAATTATACGTAAAAAGAGAATTCACGGTCGAATAATCATCGATATAAAGATCGATGGTGTCATTTTTTATTGGAAGTTCTTTAGGCTTTCCTACGATATAAGCAATATTGAAGTTCCACGGAGCGAGATACTTTTTTAATTTGCTGATTCTCTTAAGGGACGGATCAAAAACAATGAAAATATTTTGCCTACCCAGTTTTCCGATATATTCCAGCAAGAAATTTAAGGTAAACGGGCCCGCCATGATATACCTGACTTCGCTTAGCTGGTTCTCTCTCGATCTCAACAATGAATTGCGTAAGATTATCTCTGGTCGTAATCAATTCTTTTCTTTTATTTTTTAACATATCGGAACATACCTCAATGATCAATTCGTCCTGAAGGTGGGATGCTTTTTCCATGAAAAACAAGAGCTGGATTTCTTCCAGGGAAAAGTTATATTTTTTGTACTTCATAATCTTTTCCATATCAGAAATAGTATCCAAGCCAACATTGATCGAATTTATGTTATTGATTGAAATTAATATAGTTTAACAAACCCTGTGCGAAATAGTTGCTCGTGTCCTCTGCCTGATCCAGAAGTCTGCTGAAGATGTCGATGCTTCTCGCATAATCTTCCATTAAAAACGAGGTGGATTCTTCAATCGTGCCGCGGAGGTTATTATTCAACCGGGTCCTCCATTCGCCTTCGTCCCAGAAAACCGGATTGATTGCAGTAATAGCGGCAGCTCTTACATCGGCATTCTCGTATAAAAGCTGGGTAATCCGATCTATTTCTTCGGTATTATTCTCCATTTGGGCCGTGATCAAAGCGTCCATTAAATCTATAAACGTGAAAAATAGCTCAACATAGTCATCTGGGACTTTATCTCCGAAAATTTGTCTCAGTGCGTTTACATAATCAACAGGCACCTGCAATAAACGGGCGTAGACTTCCTCCGTATTCCCCAAGCCTCTGTATCTGCTGAGCATATAATTCCTGATCCATATTACAAATTCAAACCAGAACATTCTGATACCGAATATTGCGTCCATTTGTTCATATGTAATGCATTGCAGGCCATCCGGAGGCTGGAGATCCCGCGGTTCCTCCGACCCGGATGTGATAAAGTTGTAAATCCCTTCCGCAAAGACATCACCCATCCTTTCGGCATGAGCCGTAAGCAGGTCATACAGCGCGATATCTTTGCTGTAGTCTCCTGCCGCCAGCGCATTGGCAAGTTCAAGGACATATTGAATATATATTTCAAATAAATCTTCGTATTCGGCCTGGCTCGCATAAGGGTTGATTACCCCAATAAACGCTGCTCTCTCTGCAGCAATCTGGTATAGACGGTTGACATTCCGGTCAACCTCTTCTGTATTCCCCTCTAATTGAGCAGTAATAAGCTCTCGTAGCGTAATTGCAAACTGACTTAATAACTGGCTGTATTGCTCTGAATCTTCCCTTCCGTGAATGATCTTCAGCATGTTTCCGAGGTCCAAAGTTTCAAGGTATAAACGGCTGAATAATTCTTCGGCGGTTCCGATCCCGAAATAACTGCTGAGAAGATATGCCTTGGTCCAGACCGTCAGTCTCAGGTAGTATATTCTGGAGTTGAAGATCAAGTTCATTTGGCTGTATGTAATACATTGTGGATTAAAGCTATTTTTAATTTTCATAATCACATTCTCCTTCAGGGATGATATTCAATATATTTTCTGAAGGACTCATATGATACATATATGCTGATTTTTTTTGCTTCTGTCTCGTAGTGTGAACTTTGTATCCATTCGATCATGGCCCTGATTACGTCCGGCTTGAGTTAATCCAAAACAATCCCAAAATAGCTTTGCAAGGCTTCCCTATATTCTTCCTCAGTTTTGGGAATAAAGGTCTCTATCCCCTTTGGTGTAAACGTTCGGAACTCCTGTACCTTCTTACCCTCGGCATCTTCTACGTCCGCAATTGTTTTGCGTCCATCAGGTGTTCTTATATATGCCATGTTAAAGTTCTTAAAAATGGAATCAGGATGTGTTAGACACCAATGGTGAGGCATTTCAAAATCAATAGGGTATTGTACATCTTCTGTAAATGAGTAAATATTATCCCATTGGCCCTTATGAATAAACTGTACTACCCACCCAAGTATTGGGTCACGCACCAATCGGTACGTCTCATCACCCTGCTTTTGTTCGAGACCTTCCTTAAAGAGCAGTGGCTGCCTTGGAGCAGGGATACCTACTCCTACATCACAAATATAGATTTCTCCTTCTACTTGAACACGTGAAATCCTATGCCTGCGCATTGGAATATCTACCGGTTCGCCAAACAAAAAGCGTCCATAGTATTCAGTCACATCATATTTAAGCTCCCGAAGCAGCCAGGCGAATAAACCATTTAGTTCGAAACAATACCCGCCTCTTCTCTTAACAACTACCTTCTCATAAACATCAGGAATTTCAATGGATAAATATTTTCCGCTCATAATATCAAGATTTTCATAAGGCACCGTGAGCACATGTGCCTCCTGTAATGCTGACAATGTCTTAGCACTGCCGTCTAAAGGCCCGTGATATCCAATGCGTTCTAAATATCTTTGCACACTACATGGTTCCAGTCGTAAGTTACTTATCATAAAATTAACCCTCCACTAATTATTATTGTACGATACAATTTATGCTTTTACATTATCAATTTGCCCTGACTTAATATCATAAACGGCTGATATTCATTTCTGCTGCTGATATTCTAATATTTAAATAGGCGCTGGATATTGAGTTAGAAGTAAAGAGGTGTTATTCTAATATTGTCACATATTATAGCAATTATTATAAGACGATGAAAATCTACGAATCACAGATTCGTGATTTTCTGGCCTAAATTCTGCCGGCGGTTCTAACGTCCGTAAACGGACTCCGACTCGCTTCGCTCGCTGCTGTCCGTTTTGC
>CAZTEH010000070.1:0-21377 GCA_964612345.1 uncultured Oscillospiraceae bacterium
ATATGTACTTTACGACAGGAGAAGTCATCTCTGAATTTGTTGATAATCTTGATTTTCTGTCTGTACCATTTCACGAACACCAAGTGAGCGAAGCTGTTAATTCCTTCATCAAAGAGAAGAATCTGGAAAATCTTCCATTCGAATGGTTAGCAGAGACAATGGCCTTTGATTTTGCCCAGAACTACAGCAATAAGGAGACCGGTTGGGGCACCTACTATGGTCCCATGTGTGTCATGCCCAACGGAGACGGCACGGCAATGGAATCTCCAAGCATCAGATTGGTTACGCCGGAGATAATCGATTACTGGGCGGAAAGATCGCAGACAGCCAAACATCCTATCCTCACATTAAGGTATGCCGATTTAGTCTGGGACTTCTCGAAAACAGTCACCCAAAAGGTGCCACACTTTTCAATTGCTCATGTGGTAATCGACAGCACTATCGAAATAGCAAAAAATAGAAGCCACAAGTTTGAGACGGACATAATAACCAAGCTGGAACGAGCACTTTCTCTTGCTATTCAAATCAATGATCCCCAACGAGTCGAGAGGCTCAGAGATGCCATAATCGAGTACGAGGACAATATTGCCGAAGATAGCAAGGCAGGATCATGGGGATTCAGCTTTGATCTTCTGCTAAATAAGAAAGTGCCAATTGGCAGTGGAATCAAAGACAAGCTCATAAAGGATCTGGAAGACCGTCTTCCAAGATTGGCAGACCCTGAACATAAAGAAAATCTTGATCCTTGGGCGGCGGAAGAGGCCGCACTGCGGCTGGCAAAGTATTATCGGACGGCCGGTCGGAACGAAGACATGAAGCGCGTTTTGCTGAAGTTCGGAACGGCTTTCGAAGTAGCAAGCGAGTCAGCCGCTCCGCTCCAAGCGTCTGCTTGGGTACAACACGTGCATTCCGTCTATCTCGAATATGGCGGCCTTCGGGATGAGGTAGATAAACTTGCTGTCAAAATCAAGGAACTCGGGCCTAAAGTCATTGCCGAAATGAAGCCTATTTCGGCTGAGATCAAAATCACCCACGAAGAGATGATAAGTTTCGTCAATTCGATAGTTGACGAAGATCTTGAAAAGAGTCTTATAAGCACAGCGGTTCACTTCGTGCCGAAGAAGGATAAGATTGAAGATCAGCTTAGAAACCTGTCTAAGAAGGCACCCATTTCTTTTCTTTTTTCCCGGCAGATCCAAGACCACGAAGGACGGCCGGTGTGCTCTATCGGTTCTCTGGAAGACGACTTGACGGGTCATATCGTTTTTCAGTCTTCTCAGAACATGCAGATATCATCCATATTTCTTCGACCAGTCCTTCAAAAAGTGATTTCCCGATTCGCGCTAACATCTGAAAAGATCGTCGAATATCTATGTCGATCCGCACTCTTTAGCGACGAAAAGAAGACCACGTTATTTGAAGGCATAAAGGCTTACCTGGATGGCAACCATTTAGTTGCAATCCATCTGCTAATTCCTCAAGTAGAAGCCGCATTCCGTGGACTTGTGGAACATAATGGTGGGTCAGTGCTGAAACCAGGAAGAGGTGGGGGTTTTCATCTGAAGACACTGGATGAATTGCTGAGAGACGAAAGGGTTGTGAATGTTTTTGGCGACGACATGTCCTTGTATTTTAGAATACTACTAACCGATCAGCGCGGTTGGAATTTGAGAAATAACGTTTGCCACGGCATAATTCCTGCCGTCACCTTTTCACAGAATGTTTCCGACAGAGTCCTTCATGTTCTGTTGTGCTTAGCACTTATAAGAGAGAATAAGTGATTTCGTCGTTGAGTCTGTAGAAAAAGTCGAAAAACGGCAACTGGCGCAGAATGCAGAAAAACGACCACGGAGAATGCCCCACAAGCGACGATCGCGTGATGATGCGGAGTAAAAAGACCCCTAAAAATAGCATAAATATTATGTTTGAGAGTTATTCTACAGACTCGTTATGCAGAGGAATCGAAATCGATATGGAAATAATTATAGCAGTTACAATTGCTGTTACGGGTTGGTTGGTAAACCATTACCTCTCAATACGTGCTCAAGAAAAATCATTTATCAATCAAGTAAAGAACACAGCAAGATCTGAAATCACTGATTCATTAAAGAAGTATCTAAAATGGCTCGAAGACATAAATCGTGAAGAGTGGAAAATGCGTACGCTCAGTATCACAAATCCCGGGATAAACGGATTAATACCTTTTCATCGTCGCTATTTCGATAATTTTGTAAATTTAGTTTCTGATAATTATCAATCACCGTATGCTATAAATACCTTAGAAGAGTATGAGACTTTATTTCCCCAAACAACGGAGGTTCGAAATTATTTACGCAAAAAGCACATATTAATATTTTTGAAATTAGAAAAGATAGCTGCCATCTTAAAAGGACAAGAGGAAATTACGGATAAGGAGTTGGAGAATATTTTAGCGGGAATGGTGGGGTTTGAAATTGGGGCACAACGGTGGATAATTAAGGATCTGATAGTCTGTATCCAGAATTTATCATTGGGTGAAATTACAGGAAAAACAGTTATGCCAAAAGGCGATTCCGACATAGAAATAAGGCATCCAAGACTGATGTTGGATCGTAATAAAAATATTACAATTACCAAAGGTAAATATAGTGAGAAAATTAATCATAATTTGCCAATATAATTGCATAACAGCTAATACAGCGGATCGCCGGGTAGCCTCGGTTCCCGCTGATCCGCACGTTATGGGAGGAACAAATGTACCAGCTTGAAGTAAAACAGTATTTAATTGAGCATCTATTCCATCCCAAAGATGGCTGGGAGATTACAGTAGACATCGATGCAATGGAAAGGGCAATGGGGCCACAACACCCGTCAGATAAAAAAGAAAAAGTAACGAAAGCAGAACAAATCTTAAAACAACTCAGCGTACAAATTGGAGCACATAGGAAATTCGGGCGAGTGGATATTGCAGCTTTTCATAATGAAAAAGGGCTGTACCTTATTGAAGTCGAAGGCAAGTCATCAAAACAAAAAGAACAAGCAATGTACTCCGCCTTAGGTCAAACAGTGCTTATGATGAAGGACATTTCGGGAAATATTACTTACGCAATAGCGGTTCCAGATCACCCCGATTGGGAACGTCAAATTGAGAAGATTCCGAAATCAGTGCGAAAACTATTAAACCTGAAATGTTTCCTTGTTTCACAGCAAGGCATTAAAGAAAAATGATCCATATCAAAGGCAATGCGGCCGATCGCTGCGCTCCGGCTTATTTTTTTGGATTCATAGTCAAAGGTGAAATATTATGTCTATCATCGAATTTGATCGCAAGGCAGAAAAGCAAATTAAAATAAACAAAAGAGCAGAATTCACTTTCCCAAATCAATATGGAGGAGAAATTGAAAACTCTAATGACTTCCCTCAACAATATAAAGTAATCATAGGCAAAGAAAAATTTTCTGGTGGTTTGTATTTTAATCCACGACCCTATTATTATTTTGAAATTCATAAAGATGGTCATAATGCCTTTTTCAATTTAGTAAAAAACAAGACGACATTTCACGTAATAGCTGATTTATCTAATAAAATTGTCCATATAGAATAATTACGCTCTTGGTAAAACATATTATGAGTCTTAACATGCTGCTAGTAGAGAAACGCAAAAATAAGTGCACAGGCGAACCCCTCGGGGAATCCTCCCCCGTTAGCATTGTCCAGGATATAAGAGGTCAGGGCGGCCAAGAATCCAGACCAGCAAGATGCTAAATCTTAGGTTCTTCGCTGCGGCCAATAGTGCGGCAAAGCAGTTTATTGAGGTGCGGAAAAAACCTGCCTTTTTTTGCCTTCCAAAATCCCTATAAAATCAATGGTCGTGTTTTAAAAAAACGATGCGGAATAAAGAGATAATTTTTCCGCGGTGAAGTCGCAATTTTCGACTTCACCGAATGGATATCATCTCCGCCACGATCCGGAAGACGGCGAAAGAACGGCGGATAGAGGAATTGTTATCAAAGCTAAGACCTGGTGACACGCTGATTGTTTCCGAGCTTTCCCGCCTGGGGCGATCAAAACTCCCTTGCATTTCATTAAATAACAAGCTTTCAGCAAACGTTGAAAGTCATGTATCTGGTGAAAATAATAAACGGATAGACAAAGGTTAAGCAGTGCCCGACTTTAAGATCCCATAGATAGACATCCAGCCACAAATCAACGATATTATTATTCATATTATGACATTGTGCACTTGTCACTACTCTATTAAAGACAAATAGCTTTGTGTATAATAGAATGGCGTGTCATTATACACAAGGTTAAATTATCAGTAAATACAAGTTGTTATTAGGATACAATTCCGTATTTGATTCGGCCGAGCTCCGTCAGGACTAATTCAATACCTTCGGCGGTTTCCATGGTTTCCCATGGGGTTTTTCCACCCAGAGCTATAACAGGGGACGCCAACCAGGCCTGAGCGCCTTCAGCGGATTTAAATACCTCCATTGCCTGATCCCAGACCATTTTTATACGAGCAGCATCCTTGACATCCACAGTCTCCCTCATAATGATTTCAATTAGTGAAGACTGGAAGGTGCGCCGCGCTGAGTCAATATCGGAGATCAGGCTAGTGTATCTTTCAGAATAACAATTAATATTTTCTCCATGGTCTTTCATGGTATTTAGATCATCCAAAATGTCATCTATGGATAACTCGCAGGACAACACATCTTTTATCATTACTTTAGCTTTTCTGATCGCTTCCGATTGGTTCATTCTCCCTGGCTCTTTCATCTTCATTAGAAATATCTTCAGGTCATATGTAACCCGCGTGAATTTATCGGCCTTCTTTTCGTACTTGGCTAATTTCTTCTCAAATTCTGATTTCGCAAGCATTTTGTCACCGCCTTTTCACAGAATTGTCAAAATTCAATGATCTTCCTTTCAGTTTACACCGTGATCCCTTAAACAACAAGACCAGATGACTATTAGATTAGCAGGTAAATAAGTTAGGCTAGTTAATTACATCAAAACTTCGATACTATCAAATGCCAAAAAGTTATTGTCACTTGTTAATATTAATTGTCACCTATGTTTTGCTGGGGTTAAAAAATGATGGGTTGATAAATATCCGCTACATAGATATATTATTATTATGAAAGTATTGGAGATAGGCCAGGATAAAATTGGTATTATGTCGCTTGAGGATTATAAAAAGCGAACCATCGCTATCACAAAAGGGGAATATCATCCCGAACCAGATGAACCTAAAATGTGGTGTGCATCATTGGAGGATTTCGAGCGGATTAAAAAAGAAATCAAAGAGAGAAATATTTCCCTGGCGGAATATTTTAAGGAATGTCCCGGATAGCTTGAGCATGTGTACTGCTATGGGCGGTCTAATAAAGTAACCGTGCATAGTCGGAATATTAATAATGCTTATAGTTTGGCCGAGAATATGTAATCTGCAAGTACAAAACTCACATTACATAATTATTTGGAGCTTCATTTTATCCGGCATAGCAGGTTAAGGGGATGAACCTTAGGGAGCTTTTCAATGAAGGTACTTAAACCTCGGGATAATTCTCGTCGGCCGGGCTTGACCTCCACTGCATAACGCCGGCTCCCGTAGTCATAAACAAAATCAATCTCATCTTGCCTCTCACGCCAATATCGGTAGCGTTGGAGGTTATAAACATTCAAGCTACACAAACGCATCTATTCTCAAATTATGGTTAGTTCGGTGCGCCGAACTGATCCTCTAGACAGCTTCAGTCGTTTTTCCTCTCATAATTACTCGGAACAAATGTTTCTTCTACAGCCTTAGCTATGCGGGGAACTAAAACCTGCAACATTCTACGAAGGTTTTCATCACGCATTCCGATAACTATTTCCATAGCCTTTTCATATGTTCTACTATCTTTCAGAAACTCCTTTCGATCCCAAAGGTCATCCAACAGTCTTAAAACGAATGTACGATCGGTGAGAAATTTCAGGCGTGGACTTTCCTTAAACAATTTTTCGAACGATGAGTCATGCCACTTGATTATTTCAATGCATTCGGGCAACCCTAAATTTATAGTATCAATAGGGAAATATTTATGATCTGCTTCCCCGATTCTCCGCAAATAATGCGCTATCAGTTCCTCATCGTCGAAAAGGCGGTTATTCTTCTTCTTGAAGAGGAAGGTATTGTTGTCACTGTCACAAACGAACAAAGCACATAACATGGTCTTTTTCGCTCGATGTCTCTGCCATTGGTTGAGTTCCTTCTTTACAGTCTCACCTGCTTTAGCGATCGAGCGGGAGTTGAAATACCCCGGCCTCAAGAAGAAAAATTCCGCCTGTTTGTTGGCATCCATTATGACCTTCACGAGGGTAGTATCTATCCGTCCCAGAGGATCTTCGGGAAAGAACATCTTGATCGTTTTCTGTTTAATAGTTTGCCTGAAGGGATTGCCGGTCCCCATTTGCAAATAGTTGGGATTCAAATTCAGAATTGGTGCCATTCTTATCATGCGTTCCATTGAGAGAGTCGCTTTCATTTTCTCGAACTGGGCAATCGCTGATTGGCTGACTCCGATTTTTTCAGACAGCTCAGATTGGCTTATTCCTTGGGCTTCCCGCACCATTCTCAAAAACAATGGTAAATTTTTCATAAGACCTCCTAACTTATAAAATAAGCGTGGTCAACAAATATCACTTGACAAGATGCACTTATTATTATAAGTGAATATAACTAATATAATAAGTATATGAGGTCGCCATGATTAGAAGAATTACAAATGGTGGCAGGAAAGTGATCGGGAAGTTCCCCAGCCAAAAAATGCGCAGGATGGTGATGTGGGAATCGCAAATCGAGCGCGATTACATATATTTGTTGGAATTCGATCCAGCGGTCATATCTTTTGAAGAACAATCGGTTTGTGTAAGGTACCATGACGACAGGGACGGAAAAATCCATCGCTACACCCCGGATTTCCTGGTGACGCGGGCTGGAAACCGTGTCCAGGTTGTGGAAATCAAGGACGACAAAACGGCAGAAAGCGATGATTGCCGTCAATTGTTTCGGCGCGTCGCGCCGATCATATGCCGCGAAGGTTATGAATTCATGGTCGTTACCGACAGCATGATCAGGGTACAGCCCCTTCTCGACAACGTGAAACTACTGCAAAAATATTCCACGATTCGGATTTCAGATAGCCACCTGCTAAGCCTAAACGACATATTATCGAACAGAGAAAACATACCCTTTGGTGAAATCGTCCACTTGATGGGCTTACGGGGCATTTTGAAACAAGAGGTTTTCGCACTGCTCCGACATGGGATATTGTCCATGGACTTCCACAAAGCAATTGACGACACCGCTATGGTGTCTTGCGTGCTCAATTCAAGGAAATGTGGGGAGGAAAAGATATGAACCATATGGGATTCAAAATGGGACAGCGCATGCTCATCAGCGGAAGAGAACACATTGCCGATTTGCTTTTGAGCGACGGCAGTCTGCGGCTGATGGACGTCGCCACCAATACATGCATTCAGACACCAGTTAAGAACCTGCTCGATATTTATTCCCGGGGTGGTCTGCGTCTTCTCCAAGATACCCAAACCGAGTCATTCGCGATTCGGAAATTGGGAACTCTACGGGAGGCCGACATATCAGCTCTCGCTGACGGAGAAAGAGAACAATTAAAATGGAGATATGCATATGTCAGCCGCATTAATAAAAAAGGGAAAGTGACACTCACAACAAATGAGTTCGATCAACTTGTCAAAGAAATAAGCCAGGAGATTAGCGATCCGAATCCTCCCTCGGCGATTCAAGTGTACAGATGGTTCCGGGACTACCACAGGTCCGGCGGCAACATAAGGGCACTGATT
This sequence comes from uncultured Oscillospiraceae bacterium, assembly GCA_964612345.1. Lineage (GTDB taxonomy): Bacteria > Bacillota > Clostridia > Peptostreptococcales > Anaerovoracaceae > Anoxybacterium. The sequence continues at coordinate 7,852 of CAZTEH010000070.1, forward strand.
CCCATGATCAGCAATAGAGGAAATCGTAAAAGCCGTTTCACGCAAGAAGAGCTAAGTCTGATGGACGCGATCATCAGACAAAGATACCTGAACCCGCAGCGGATAAGCATCGATACTGCGCACGAGTCCGTCGTTGGTGAATTCGGGCGCCAGAACAAACTGCGCGACGAAAACAAATTGAGTATCCCTTCATATTGGGTCGTGTACCGGTTCATAAATAAAATGGACCGCTACGAAGTGATGAAATCAAGGTACGGAAAGCTGGCGGCGGATTGCCAGTTCAGACCCCAGCAAAAAGGGCCGGAGCCAGCCTACCCACTGGAACGGGTCGAGATCGACCATACCAAGCTCGACCTGTTTGTCGTCGATCCTGAAAGGAGGATGCCGATAGGCCGTCCCTGGCTGACCGCCGCAATAGATATTTACTCGAAATGTGTTCTGGGCTTTTATATCAGTTTCAACCCGCCTTCCTATTTGTCCGTTATGAAATGTTTACAGAATGCCATCATGCCGAAGAATTACGTCGAGGAGGAATTAAAGGAGATCAACCACAGATGGGACACGTATGGCCTGATGGGTACACTAATAGTGGACAACGGAAAAGAATTCTGGAGCAATGACCTCGAAGATGCCTGCCTGCAGCTCGGCATCGTCATCCAGTATGCGCCAGTTAAGCTTCCCTGGTATAAGGGAACCGTGGAACGATACTTCAGAACGCTCAATACTAGCCTACTTCATAACCAGCCGGGAACCACTTTTTCCAACATCTTCGACAAAGCCGACTATGACTCCAAGAAGAACGCCATCATAGACATGAATACATTGCGGCTCATCACGCACAAATGGGTAATCGACGTCTTTAACAGGGAACCGCATGATGGATTGAAATCCTTGCCGCATCTGTTGTGGGAGAAGGGCATAGAAATTTATCCGCCTGCCATGCCCGCGAGTGCGGAGGATTTGCGGGTCGTAACCGGGATGATGGAAGAGCGGACCGTCACCAGGTCCGGCATTGAATTGAAGTGTATTCTTTACAACGACGACAATCTAAGTAAATTTCGTCGTGAAACTCAGGCAGATGGAAAAGTCACGATCAAATATGACCCGGAAAATCTCTCATCGATATACGTATGCGATACATTGACGAAAAAATTTTTCGCCGTCAGCGCCGTCAATCAAAAATACACCATCGGCCTTACGCTCTGGCAGCACGATGTCATAAGGAACTACACGCGGCAGCACATAAGGGAAAATTTCGATATAGTGGAATTGTGTATCGCAAAGGAAGAAATACAAAGCATCGTGGAGGAAGAGTGGCAAAAAACCAGTAAGACCGATACACGCGTAAAGATGGCCAGGTGGCGGTCGCTGGATGGCCGCGGCGTTATTGAAGGGGTAAAGCCCCGTGTCGCCGACCAGGATTCCCCGGAACTCCAGCGCCAGGGTGACCAGTTCATTTTCGAGACGCTAAAGAGGGAGTCCGGTCTGAACGAAGGAATTTCAGATTTAACGCAAACGGTAATCATTGAAGCGGACAACGCAACAAATGTTTCCAGTGCCGGCAAGGAGGACACCATGACAATTGAAACAATGAAACAGAAGGGAAAGAAAAAAGTTGGGGCACCAAGGAAAAAGCGGCAAAAAAACAAGACAACGGAAAATACCGAAGATGTGCAGCATCCCGCGACAGTAAAGGCGGAAGAAGAGCCTTCGAAAAAGATCGATCTGACAGGCTGGGAATTGGGCTATGTCAAGCGGTAGGAAAGGGAGGACTGTGAGATGCGACAATACCAGGCAGCGGAAGAAACAGAGATGTCGATCAACAAAAAAATAAGACATATAGAAAACACAATAATAGTCTCCCCGCTATTCAAAAAGGCAATAGCCATGATGCAGGAGTGCCATGAAAGGTCGAAGCTCACGACCGAACCGAAATGCATGCTGCTCATAGGCTATACAGGGTACGGCAAGACCACCATAGCCAACCATTACGCAGAGCAGCACGCGAGGGTACTCTCCGAAGACGGGACCATAGTGCCAGTATTTTATTCCATGATCCCGTCGAACGCAACCATCAAGGGCCTGGCATGCAGGCTCCTTGAGGACCTTGGTGACCCCTTGTACGATAGAGGAACAACCATCAGCATGACCAGCCGATTGTGCAAGCTGCTAAAAGAGTGCAAGGTCGAATTAATTATTCTCGACGAGTTTCAGCACCTGATCGACCGAGACTCCGACAGGGTCTTGAGGTCCACGGCCGACTGGCTGAAGGACGTCTTAAACCGAACAAGGGTCCCCATAGTGCTCATGGGCATGCCGTCGGCCAACTCAATATTGACGGCGAACCCCCAACTCATGAGACGATTTGCCAATAAACTTGAACTTAAAGCCTTCAACTGGAATCCCGACAAAGAGCGCGACAATTTTCTCCGGTTCTTGATCATGATGGAGAAAGCAACATCTTTGCCGCAGCCATCGATTCTGCATTCAAATGAAACTGCATTCCGGATATTCTGCGCGACAAGAGGAGTAGTATCGTACATAAAAAAATTAATAAGTAAGGCCGCTGAAATCGCTTACGTAAAAAATCTCGATCGCATAACAATGGAATCGCTTGCCCTAGCCTACGACGATGAGCTCGCATTAACCGACAACATGCCCAATCCCTTCCTGGTAGCCCACGAAAACCTGCAAATTCCATCGCTGGAGCAGTCATTCTGTAATTCATCCGACGCCGCTACAAAAAAGCGAAAGCACAGAGGCAAAGGACGTGCGGCAGAAATACTGCGGAGGTGAATCCGCATGCCAGAATCTTTAAGATTATTAAGAACACCAAGACCCATGCCCGATGAGAATTTCCTAGGTTACGTTCTGAGGATCTCAGATGTCAACGGGTATGAAAATCCCCAATGGTTTATACGCAAAGTTGTCCAAAAGGGGCTCTTCACAAACTATTTTAAAGAATCCATAGATCTTTCCCCTCTTGCAGCGTTTTTCGGCGTCTCTGTCGATGTTTTGAAGGCGCTGATGTATCAGCCGGTTTCAAGAGGCGAAAGCCGCTCTGAGATAAGATTAATTGCTTGCGGTGGAGTAATGATGCGCCGCCTTCTGCGGTTGGCGCATCCAAAGATATGTCCGGCATGCATCCGCGAAACCGGATACATTCGCTGGGCGTGGGACCTTGTTCCGGTCACCGTCTGTCCCAATCATAAAATAGTCCTTTTGGATAAATGCCCCAATTGCAGGAAGCCTATATCGTGGAACAGATGGAAACTTGGCGCCTGTGGATGCGGGTGCAATTGGCTCGATATATCCCCGACTATTGTTGAAAATGATGAAACGACACTTTCCCGGTTGATATACAAGCTTTGCAACTTGACGACAAATACTTACAAAGACAGTAAATCGAGCAATCCACTCTTCCGACTCAATTTGGAAGGCGTGATTTCCGCCATTTTTGTAGTGGCAAGTCGATATGATCGCTATGGCATGCATTATAAAGGATCGATTCTGTCAAATTCGCAAATTCACCAGCTACTCGTGAATGCATATCGAGTTTTTGACGATTGGCCGAACAATTACTACGAATTTTTAGAGCTTATCAGAGGCCAGAACCCAAATATCTGGACAGACAGAGGGGTAGGGAGAGAATTTAGTGTTTTTCACAGAGCGTTGCACAAAGAATTAATATCCAAACAATTTGATTTCATGCGAGACGCATATAGGTACTATTTGGTAAATCGCTGGGACGGCGGCTACTTATCCACTGACTCCCTCAACCAAGAACACATTGTCTCTGATGACTGGTTGATTTCCACTCGGGGTATCAAGTTCACTCAAAGGTCCCATACGTCTGGTCGAAAAATTGATATTGATGCGCAATCAAATTGTTGCGGTAAAAATAAATTATTAGAAAAAAGATTCTTAATCAGGGCGCGACGTCTATCTTCATTTAAAACTGAAAGAAGAATTCTCCTTTCGTTTAGGGATACAATTGAACGATTGGGCATAGGCAAAAAAGTATTCATAGATCTAATACAATTGGGTTGTGTGCAACCTAAACAAGGACCAGGTGTCGATCGCCACAAAAGCTGGAAATTTGATATCGAAAACATAAAGGATCTATTGAGAGATATTGAGTATAGAATTTTTGATAACGACGATATGAATTCATCGAAAGAACTAAGCTTTCAGGCGACGGCCAAAAGATTCTCTCCTCTGCACGTTCGTGCACGCTACTTTGTGCAATTGATTCGCAACGGTGAAATAGTCCCTTGTGGGAAATCTAACGAACGAAAAATCACAGAATTCGTTGTCAGCAAGAAACAAATCAGAGATTGTTGTATAATGGAGAATAAGACGGGGAAGGAAAGATTTCTCACTTTACAGAAGGCAGCAGAAATACTGAAAGTCAAAAAAGAGACCGTATATTGCTTTGTCAAGCGAGGACTGTTCCAAAAGATCAAACGAGTTATCAGGAAGGGCCGGCATTATATTATCAAAATTTCCTTCCAATCGTTGAATAAATTCATTGCCACAACTGTCTTCGCAAAGGACATCGCAAAGGTATGGAAATTGTGGTCTAGTCGTCTGGTTGACTATTTAGATAAAAAAGGCATAATTCCTATGTGGGGGCCAAATGAGGGGAGCTCCAAATTGTATGTTTATAATAAATGGGATATCGCATTAGAGTTACCTCTTTATTGTTATATTTGAAGGTAAATTGCCATTTCCTCCGGAATGCATAAATGCACATAGACATCATTTTTTGATGCAATAGTCTTATATTGTCGTCATGGCTTTGATGATATGAATGCCTGTTTCAGTGCGAAGCCACCCTTAATCAAAAAACATTTTACCTCAAAATATTAAGTACCTGGAATATATCACGGCAATGCAATTGAACAAAAAGCATCCTTTTTGGTATATATTATATAGGATTATTTGCTGACAATGAATTTGTACAATCAAAACGTATAAGAATATATTGTATTAAATATCCGCGAAAGGATGACATAGAATATGCCTTCTTCAATGAAAGGATGCGAAAGAATAACGAAGCTCTTCCCCGTAATAGGTTTCAAAATCCTTGGTGCAGAGTATTTAAATACTGATGACGTCTGGTTTATAGAATTAACCGTCGCTAATCAAACAACACATGTTGCTGGATTTGCATTCCGAAGTCGTGATTTTACTGAAATCCGATTTGAATCTGTGAATACAAACGATTCTTTGTCTCTTATTGAAAATAATTCGCTTTACACCCTTCTTGATGTAAAGTGTCCGGGCAGATTAGAACAGTTGGAGGATTTGGTTCGCGAATTTGTGGATGAAAGTATTTTTTGTGTCAAGACTCTTATCGATGTAAATGAAGATATTTCCCATAGCTGTGCAATATCATACAAATGGTCGGGAATTGTTATTCCGATCACTGGAGATTAAGAAAAACTGCATTCGACATGCTGCCAATCACTTTCTAAAATCTCATTGAAAGGAGAAATAATAAATGCGGATAAAAGCAGAGGACTCTTTTGGGTTAAGTAATTTAACCGATCAAAAAGCGAACAAGCCACGCCCAATCTCATGCCCGATTAAAGGCTGCAATAATGAATTAGAGATTCACGGGAAATATTCAGTCTGTTCCGCTCATGGGTTGGAACTTCATAACAATACTTTCGTCTACTACAACGGCGACGATGTTGAAGATAAAACAAAGGCACGTCTAAGAAACATTTTACCATTCGCAAAAGGCTTTTTTGAAAAACACATTTTAGATAATAAATTAAAGGCGGAATCGCATCGTCTTGGGAATGAAAATAGTGAGGATGCATTAACCTGGAATATTTTTGCTGGGTTTCTGCATTATAATAAGATGCATACTATTTATAACAAAATAACCGGCGAAAATGCATCCACAGATAAATTGAGGCTTTTCCTTTGGGGTATTGAGATCAATTTTGATGCCCCCAAAGTTGAATTTTGGCAGCCTTTATTGCGAGTTCGAAATGAATTGGAAAAAGATATAAAGTGTTTTCATACTGAACCGGATATAATGATTCTAGGGCCAAAATATTTAGTAGCCATTGAGGCCAAATTTACATCAGGCAATACTGTCGCAATTGATAAAGAAACTTCTACCGATGGAGAAAAGCCAAAATCCCGCGAAGGTCTGATTAATCGCTATATCGTCAATAATACAATTTGGAAGCAACCAGTCATTGGTCCGGAAGATATAGGAGAAAAAGTACATTCACAGCTTTTGAGAATGCTGGTATTCACGAGCACAATGGCACAACTCGAAAAGAAGGATTGGATTGTAGCGAACCTTGTTAGTAAAACGCAATGGTGTCAGAAAAAAAAGCATAAAGCAAAAGAATACGATTTTAATGATCCGACGTCTTCAATACCAGCAACTGTTCGAAGCAATTTCAAATTTATTTCCTGGGAAGATAATATTTATAAAGAGATTATCAAAGAAGATAGTGAATTAACGGAACTCTCAAAATATATGAGGGAAAAGACCGCAAACTTGAAAACGGCATTTGATTTATCCGCCTAGATTCTCTGCGTGCTGCCATGGTACAATTAGAACCTTGAATAAGAGAATTCTATAATGCCCCCCATAGAATAAATTTTTCAGATCAGAACCAGTTTTTTTGAGATTCGGGGCATACCTTCATTCAAAAGATGCTTTGGCCGCCAAGAAAGCGCTGAAGAGATACGAACAACTGGTTGACAGATTTTTGGGGGAGCATGGTCACCTTGCAACAACTGGAGCAGCGTTCGGTGTGTTTGCATGATTATGGTTATTTTTTGAAACTCATTGAGCCCACAGGAGAGAGTTATTATTCTGAATATTGAATGTTCGTCATGATTGAACACATTATAGCCGCCGGGTCTTTCTTTCTGAAAGTCGATATGCTAAATATTTCTGCACATTTGTAGATTTCGAATGCAAATCGTGATATTCAAAATATAAAATAGGAAGTTACATAAGTTCTTCGTTAGTCTATCAGACTTAAATTGAGAGATATGAAAGATTATGTATCATAAACGAGGAATTCAGCCATGACAAAAAGATATGTTTATTTCCGAACGCCAGAAGGGAGACCCTATAGGGGAACAGACAATAAATATTCGCCAGAGCACATCTTAGCAGAAATTGGTAAAACCGCTAAATTGCTTCCCGACGGGAATATTTCTTGGCCTGCTGGCTTTGAGGCCTTCAGACTTAAAGTTGCTCTTAAACAGCGGCTTGTCATGCTTGATTCTGAGAATGCTGAACTTAACGAAACCGATACCTCAGATATTGTATGGAAAGCAGTTCTCGCTTTAATCAAGAAAACGCCTGGTAAGCCAGTAAATCCGAAAGAGTTACTTTGTATGGCCGATGGATCGGCTGCCATGTTTTTTCGTAAGTCACCCGCAAAATATGTGCTCATAAGTTCCTTGTCTATTAATAGCCTTCCATCAAAAAGCATTAGAGTACAAGATTGCACAATTTCATCTCTTAAGAGACGAGGCACAAAGTTCGCTCTCCCCATGTTCGTCTCTTTGCGGTTTGACACAGAGGAGTCTGCATTTTCTAAGCATGTCAAGCACTCCAAATACCAAATCGTGAAAGTTTACACTACAGGACGAAGCATATATGACGCTACCGAAAGAGCTTTAAATGCACTCAATTTACTCCGAGGACTTTGGTCTCTCATTTCCACATACGGTTCATGGAATATTAGCGGTGGCATTATACGTAGGAAGCCACTTGGGATCATCCACACAGGTCCAATTCACACCCTTCATTTTCCCAATGGGGCTTCTGTAGATAATAACCTCATGTGGTACGATCCGGACTTCACAGAAGATCAGCCCATATACCAACCTACCAAAGAATGGTGGGGGGCTATTGAGAAGAAACGCAAACTGGCTATGAGGCGTCTTGCTGCGCTTGAATATAAGAACGACTTAATAGCTATGCTGATCCGCTATGTAAATGCGCTCGATCAGCCAAATACAGATATAACCTTCTTACAAATGTGGAGCATTCTAGAAAAGATAACCGATACAATCGGTGGAAAATACGATGAAACCATTGAGAGGACGCTCTGGCCATTTCAGAGTCAAGATCGGTTTGTCTCTAAAAACATGCTTGAATCGCTTCGTTGTCGACGCAATCAATACGTTCATTCTGGCAAGCCAGATCAGGAATGTGATCAGATCGCGTATATGATCAAGTCATTTGTGGACACTCATTTGTTTCTGCTGATCTCCAACCGCCTTAACGTCCATAGCTTAGAGGAGTATGGCAATTTTCTTGCTCTCCCGTCGAACACAACCATTCTAAAGGAGAGAAGACAAATACTAACGCAAGCATTGAGAGTGTTACAACCAAGACAAACAACATCTTCCACATGATCATTTCCAGCGAGTATCTAAAGTTAGAAATGGCCAATATAAGCAAGGTGTTCAAATGGAGTAGGATTGCAACAAATTTCACAAAAAACTTACCAAGTATATCAATTGTTGTGAAGCACGATGATGTTTTTTAGATGCCATTTTTTGATATCTAAGAAGGATTCTCATATAATATGCTAATAGTGATAAAGAAGAAAACCCTACGTGAACAACTGAAAGAAGTTGATCAAAAACTTGCCGCAAGTAATGGTCGTAAAAGAGACCTATTGCAACAAAAAATGGATACTGATTCAAAAGCCAGAGAGCAAGACGGAGCCTCATCATCGTCTCCGTCTGTGAACGAGCATTATAACCTTATTTGTAACTACATTAAATCAATCACTAATAAGAATGTTCATTATAGCTTTCACAAACTGTCAGAAAATACAATTGCTCATCACGTGCGACAGCAACTCCAGGATAGAATCATAAATGCCACACCTGATGAAAAGGATCTATATTTTCTAACCGCTTTTCTGGATCGAAGCACATTAGACACAGATGTTCAGCATTTTCGAAATAACCACCCGCATTTTAAAGACGAACTCATACAGTGCTGGAATGAAGGTGGCAATACTTTGGCAAAAGTAACAAGCGATATAGAAGCTACGATTAATTTATTCAAAAATGGTTCTAAAGTAGAGACAACACCTACCATGGAAAAGATATATTATGATGCTCCTGGTAGATTTAGGCTCAATCAAATTCTTATTTGTCTTAGGATTGTTAAGGATATATATAAACTAAACAAGAACACAAACATTTCCCGCATAACCCAGGATTTAGCGAAAGAGAAGCAACTCCGAAATTATTTGTTAAGGTTATACGGAGTGCATTATAAACTGGCTAATTGGTCTATTTCAAATGTGACCGGACATTGGTTTGTAGTTGACATACATATTCAGAAAGTAATAGGCCAATACTTGAGAAATACACTTTCCAATATAAAAATAGACGCTAAAACCGCAGATGAAATATTTGCGAGATGGTTTGGCATTCTTGATGAAAATAGTCATCAATATAGTCTGATATCTCAAGAACAATTTATTGACATGTTCCCTGATTACCTACCCATGGAATGTGAATACTTACCGTTCATCATGACGCAATATTTATGGTTCCATGGGAAATTTTTTTTAGCGCGAGAGCAGTGTAATTAAAGACATTAGATAATTGTATAAAACCACAACCAGCTGCTGCACCCGACCGCGGCCCCATGGGCCAGCTTTTCGTGGCGGTGCATAGAAGAAGAGGCGTGTTAGTGTCTGTGAAACTTGAAAAGGCCTATAAAGATGAAATGCACCGGGCATTGGAAAAATGCCAATTCATCGAAGAAACTCTGAAGATGTGTCTTCTGTCGGCAATTGAAATTGCCAGAATTCAGGTATCGCCTCGCTTCTCTCTGAAGTACAAGGCGGAGGATATCAGTAATCTCCCACTTGGGCCTCTTGTAAATGCATTTGCAAAGATCAATGACGATACAGCACTGCAAAACGATTTGCGGAAAATTACGAAGGAGCGGAACCAAGTCGCCCACCGCTCATTGTTGTTCACAATTGGGGAGTTGGAGGATAGTGCTTACATGTCGGAAGCGACACTAAAAATGAAAGATATCGCTGATCGTGCAACTGAGATTCACCATCGGGTTCTGGATGTCCGATATGAACTGATTCGAGTCTTAAGCAAAGTAAGGCGTGCGTAATCAATAATTAGGCCATGAACAAATAACGGTACAAGATCAATGCTCCCGATCGCTTCGCTCCAACTGATTTCGTCGTTGCAGCTTTCAAACTGTAATTCAGAGCATCAAAACTTATTAATAAAATTTCTTAGGTAGGTGAACGGGATAACGGGGAAATTAAGATTTGCCCCAGCCTTGCATGAACAGTGCGGGCGAATAGTAACCAGATAAGTTCATCCATAGTCGCCATAATTTCATTTTATGCGCAAAATCTCCCGGATAATTTCACTTAATACGCAAATTAATTTCATTATATGAGCAAAATTTGTTTGTAAGTAATTGATATTTATAGAACAGGAATTTCACTTTATGCGCAAAGTTACAATGGTCGCTGTAAATTTGCACATAAAGTGAAATTATTTTGCATATCAAATGAAATTACTACTGGTTGAAAATGGGATTTGAAAATGCTGAAGTCAACAAATCGTTAACCTCTATGAATAGGAAAGAGTTCAATTCCGTAATAAACACTATTCAAGTCCGACGATCATCAATAGCCCTCATCACATTTTGTGGCATATATTACGTTGACACATAAAACCGGGTTTCGTATAGTTCAAACCATGGATAAGCGACATAAATCGCGATGATAAAAAGATGAACCCATTGAAATTCATTAACACCTTGACAGAGACCGACGCGGAAATGGCGAGGCGGGAATATATCACCCGCAATGTATTATTCTTTTCATTTATTGTGACGTTCTCTTTTGCTCTGATATCACTTGCCCTTTATATTCTCGGCGAAATGCCGCTCGATACCTTAATCCTCTATTCCGTAATCGCAACCATGCTTGCTGCAGCTATATTTCTGACAAACGCGGGATACTGGCGGCAAGCAGGCATCATCCCCCCGCTGCTGATGTATTTCCCGGCTGTAAACGCAAATTATATCGGTGGAATTGATGCACCGGGTAATTTTATGTATGCCCTTATGATCATTTTCGTGGCGATTATTTACGGTTATCGGAAAATGTGGATCGCCCTCGTGATATGTCTCGTGACATATCTATGCCTCGCCTGGATGATAGCAATCGGCCACATAATACCTTATCGAACGGCTGAAGTGGTCTTTGTTAACAGGGTTGTGCTCACATCCGGTTTTCTCGTGGGCATAGCCTTAATGATCTGGCTTTTAGGCCGCAGCTATAGAAGTGAAATAGATGTAAGGATCAAGGCCGAGGAACTGCTGAACAGTACGAATGAAGAACTCGGCGCGCTCAATGAGGCGTTACGGGAGAGCAAGGAAATGTATACTAAACTCATTGCCACTATGCCTGACATCATGGTTCGAACGAATCTCCAGGGCGAGATTCTTTTTATCAACGATATCGGCCTTAGCATGGGCAATTATGAGGATAAGGAAATGATCGGGCAGAGCATGTTATCATTTATTGCACCCGAGGATCAGAAGAAGGCAGCGCAAAATACGCTCTTAATGTTTGAAAGAAAACTGGGACCCCAGGAGTATCATCTGATCATGAAGGACGGCAGCAAGATGCTCTTTGAAGTGAATGGTGATGTCCTGCGAAATGAAGACGGTTCTCCCTACGGCTTTGTTCACATTTGTCGCAATATCACGGATCGCAAGCTGAGTGAAGAAAAGGGTCGCAACAATGAACAATTTCTTCGTTTGATCACCGACAATGTTCAAGATGCCATCAGGTTAGTGGATCTGAAAACTTTAAGATACACTTACGCCAACCTCTATTGTCAAAAATTGTTTGGAATCGCACCACAGGATTATATCAATTCAGAGTTGGGTTCCAACCTTGAAGAGGAAGAAAAAAAGCGTCTCTATGAGTTTTTTCAGGATGAAATTGAACATGATCATGAAAGAGATCCTAAACGCTACAGGTTTTTTTCATTGCGGGAGAAGAACAAGCTGAATAATGAAATTATTTGGACTGAAAACAAAGCATCATTTATTCGAGATGCCAATGGCAGGCCAACAGCTGTGATCAGCATAACCAGAGACATTACTGAGCAAAAAAAAATGGCAGCGGAGCGCCAGAGACTGCAAGAGCGTTTAGGACGATCGGAGAAGATGGAGGCCATTGGGACTCTGGCCGGAGGCGTCGCCCATGATCTTAACAATGTGCTGGGCGTTCTCGTTGGGTATTCGGAATTAATGTTAGAAAAGATTCCAGAAGGAAGTCCGCTAAAAAAATATGCCGGTAACATCCTTAATTCCAGCCAGAGAGGTGCTGCCATCATCCAGGATCTCTTAACTTTGGCCAGGAGGGGTGTAGCTATTGCAGAGGTGGTCAATCTAAATCAATCCATTGAAAATTTTCTTCGAACGCCGGAGTTTGAAAATATGACGAGTTGCCATCCTCAGGTAACTTTCAAATTAGATCTTACCAAAGATATATTGAACATTAAAGGTTCTCCTGTCCATTTAGGCAAGACCATCATGAACCTCATCGCTAATGCTGCCGAGGCCATATCTGGCGCAGGCCAAGTACTCATTCATACAGAAAACCGATATTTGGATCAACCTGTCCGAGGATATGATGATATGCAGGAGGGAGATTATGTAATTCTGACTGTCTCTGATAATGGGCAAGGAATTTCCGCGCAAGACATCGGCAAGATTTTTGAACCTTTCTACACGAAGAAGGTTATGGGAAAAAGCGGTACAGGATTAGGATTAGCGGTTGTTTGGGGTACAGTGAAGGATCACAATGGATACATTGACGTATGGAGCGAGGAAGGCAAAGGAACAACCTTCACCATCTATTTTCCCGCGACCAGAGAGGCACCTGAAAAAATTGCAACGGCCACACCTCCTGATTACTATATGAGCAAAGGTGAATCCATCCTGGTTGTGGATGATGTGGAGGACCAACGTCAACTGGCAATCAGTATGCTGGAGAGACTCGGATATCAGGTTGATGCAGTTAACGGTGGGGAGGAGGCGGTTGAATATCTCAAAAAGAAAAAAGCTGACTTGATAGTCCTGGATATGATTATGGACCCCGGAATTGATGGGATGGAGACCTACCGGAGAATTCTTGCAATCAATCCCGGGCAAAAAGCGATCATTGTCAGCGGCTTTTCAGAGACAGACCAGGTCAGTAAAGCCCAGAAAATGGGTGCCGGGGCGTTTGTCCGTAAACCCTACATTATGGAGAAAATCGGTCTTGCAATTAGAAAGGAACTGGATCGGAAATAATCAACGGTATTATCGCTGTTACATTCCGCAAGCATCAATATCTGTTTTTTTAAAAATCATTTATTCGTAGGTGAACGGGATAACAGGCAAAATTAAGTTTTGCCCTAGTGCTTCGTCTCATTATTAATTTGTCATATCGACCAGCGGGAGATATCTT
>CAZTEH010000071.1:0-20724 GCA_964612345.1 uncultured Oscillospiraceae bacterium
CCAAACGCACATGTTGACAAATGGCTGATAGCCTGCGAAGAACTTTGCACCTGTTTCACTGGTGATCCACATCATTTCCGACATTTTAATGAGCATGCAGCCTGCCAGTTCAAAGGCTTCAAAGTCGTTGATTCTGCCGGCTTTCTTGTCCGCTTCGTAGAATGGGTACATATACTGGTCTACACGGCCAATGGACATACCGGTCTGGTTTTCTTCCACGACCAGCAAGGATTCGATGGTCCATACCGATTGAATCGCTTCCCAATAGGTTCTTGGCTTGTGGGCAGGAACCCATGCATTGACTTCTGATATTTTCTGAAGCTCGGCCTTTCTCTTCGAGTTGGTCTCCTTTGCTGCCAGTTCTGCAGCGTAATCGGAAAGACGCTTCGCATAGATCATGACGCCTTCTGTGGTGTCGATAATGGATTTATAGAAGTAGATTTTTTCAATGTCATCCGGGTTTTCGTAATCCAGCTTTTCCAAATGATCTCTGGCTTCCTGCTGGATATCCAGCATTCCCTTTTTCATCAGGATCACGTCGTAGCCTGGGTTGGAGTCTCCTCCTCCATTGACCGCATGATAAGAACAATCTGAGACGTAGGATTCACCTGACATTTCCCAAACACCTGCTTCACGATACTGATCTTCGCAGTACTCGTCAACCGATTTTCCTTCCCAGAAGGGGAACAGCTCCTCTTTCATGATCTTCTTATCTTCTTCCGAGATATAGAACGGATCCTGTGCGCGCTGTCCGATGTTGTCGATTTCATCAACCATCCATCTCCATGCGATATCCGGAGAAAATGCGCCGGCACGGGGAGCACCGCAAGGCGCTCCAACGATCAGCTCGTTGTCCAGGATCACCAGCGGAGCCGTTTCACAACAATAACGGAAGCATTTCGCACGGAGCATGCTCTTCGGCATACCGGGATTTTCCTTCGCGATCTTTGTGATCGCCCTGGCTCGGTACGTCGTAATGGTAGGAACATGCTTCAAATAATCTTCCTTCAGTTTTGCAAGCCGCTCCGTGATGCCGTTTGGTACGCCGCTTTCATCCACGGCGGTGCCTGCAGCGTATGCTACATTTACCTTCGGCTCTTCTTTTGCTATTTCTTTGGAAACACTTTCAAACATCTTGATTAAAGACGCCCGCTCTTCTGCCGACATATTCTGAGTAGCTTGTGCTAGTTTGTTTGAGAATTCACGAATATCCAAAGTTCTTACCTCTTTCTTCATTATTTCAGACCGTCATGTCTGATATTGTTATGACACTCCGCACTACGGAGCGCTTGTATCTATTTCACCATGCTGCCTGCCGATCTAATCACTGTCCTTCAGTTCCTCAATCACAGTCTTAAGAATCCGCTGCAGCATCTGCATATTTTCATGGTTGAACTCCGGCCGCCCATCCGTCTGATCCATGGAAGACCGTTCTTCCGTTAATCTTTTGATTTCCTCTGTGTTCCGGACACCGTATCCCACTTTCCGTACATAGATTAAATTCATGGGGGATACATTATCCGAAGTGATTCCTTCTCCTGCAGAACCACTGCCCAGTGTCATGGCAGGGAACAGATTTGTCGTTGCTCCCATGCTCCCGAAGGTGGCGGGTGTGTTTACGAGAACCCGGCCAACCGGCTTTTTCAGAGCAAACTGACGTATCACTTCCTCATCCCTTGAATGGATGACGAGGGTGTGCCCGTTTCCTTCACTCAGGATCAATTCAATACACTTCTCACAGGCGTGCATCCAGTCGTCTTCAATATAATAAGCCAGAACCGGACAGAGTTTTTCTTTCGAATAGGGGTTTGTATCGAACACATATTTTTGTTCCGAAAGCAACAATACCACATTGCTTGAAACATAGAATCCGGCTCTTTTCGCCAATTCCTGCGCTGATTTACCGACCATTTCAGAATCCAGGCTTCCGTCAGGCAAGAATAGTAAAGTACCGAGCTTCTGGGATTCTTCCTCTGTCATGAAATAAGCGCCGTTTTTCAAAAGCTCCCGTCGCACTTCATCCGCAATGCAGCCGTCCACTACGATGGATTGTTCTGCTGCAGATACGATCCCGTTGTCGAAGGTCTTGCTGGCGATGATATCCTTTACCGCTTGCTCAATATCGGCTGTTCGCTCGATAAATGCAGGCCCGTTTCCAGCACCGCCAAAAATCACAGGTTTTCCCGAGCCGTACGCTGTCCGGAGCATGCCGGGAACTCCCGTATTCATTATCAAAGACGTCACAGGATGATTCATCAGTTCGGCTGTTCCGCTCTGCGTCACCGTGTGGAGATAGGCAAGGGCGCCTTCCGGCAAACCATGCTCCTCGGCAGTCTGAATCAGAATGTCAAGGGTTTTACTCATGGCCTCTTTTGCTCTGGGGTGAGGGGAAAAGATCATTGCATTGCCGGACTTCACAGCAATCAATGCTTTGTAGATCGTGGTGGAAACCGGGCTTGTAGCGGGGCATAAAGCGACGATCACGCCCATGGGTACGCCTACGTCCATTGTCTTGTTCTTTTGATCTTCATTGATAATGCCGACGCAGCGCATTCCTCTGAGGCCGTTCACCAGGTACTCACACACGAACCGGTTTTTTATGTATTTGTCCTGCCAGATCCCGTAATCGGTTTCCTCGCTGGACAGCTTGGCAAGCTCCAAGGTGTGCTTGTTGATTTCTTCCGCCATGCGCTCCACAATCAGATCCAGTTTTTCCTGTGGATAGGCAGCCATTTTTTTCTGAGCGTCGCGGGCATTTTCCGCAAGAATTCGTGCTTCTTGGATGGAGAGCAAATCATTATCTATAATATTCATTTGTAACTCTCCTTTCTTTAACATCCAATTTTAGTAACATGATTATCCGAGCAGGTTCTCCAGCTTATAACGGGCGATGATCTTTTCCAGATCCTGATGCGGTCTTGCAATCACAACGTGACTGTAAAGGTTTCCGCCTTCCATCTCTTCCACTGCCTTAACGCCGGCATCTACCGCAGTTTTGCATGCTCCAACATCGCCGCGAACCATCACGGAGATATATCCGGAGGCAACATTTTCATATCCGACCAATTCCACATCCGCAGCCTTGCACATTGCATCCGCAGCTTCCAGTACAAATACCAGTCCGAATGTTTCGATCAGTCCTATCGCTTCATATCTTTCCATATGTCTCCCTTTCTTTTTACATTCTGCCCGACGCGTTGCCTTTTTGCCGCGGCTTAAGCCGCAATGGCAAAACGGACAGCGTAGCAAGCTTCGCTTGCGGAGGAGTCCGTTTACGGACGTTAGCGTCGCACGGCGGAATTAATGCTGAAAAATCACGAATCTTTGCCTTTTTGCCGCGGCTTTAGCCGCAGTGGCAAAACGGACAGCGTAGCAAGCTAAGCTTGCGGAGGAGTCCGCTTGCGGACGTTGATTCGTAGATTTTTGTCGTACTTAATTGTCGATGTCATGAACAGAAACAATATCTCCAACACCTTTGATTGGTCTTGGCATAACGTTGCTCGCAGTCAATTTGCCGACCGCTGCGGCTGCCTCTGCGCCTGCTTCCACAGCAGCTCTGACAGCGGCCACATCTCCCTTGACCATGACCGTAACAAGAGTTGATCCTACGTTTTCATAGGAAATTAATTCCACCTCGGCAGCTTTCAGCATTTTGTCAGCCGCTTCAATTGCGGGAACCATTCCTAAAGTTTCAACCAGTCCTAACGCTTCTTCACCGTAATATCTCACTTCACGCTTCTCCTTTCAATTCAGTCTTTTTAATTTACTTTTCAGGCAGAGACGTAGGCGTAGCCGTTGCCTCTGCCTGAAAAGTTGGTTGACTCATGGAGTCAATTCAAATTTAGATAATTAATCTTTGATGTAGCTGTTGATTGTAGCCGCACCCTCTTCATTTGCACGATAGTAAACTCTCAGTTCTCCGTCGGGACCCATTTCAAATCTTGTTTCCTCAAGGAGACCATTTGCTTCACCTGTCATGATCGCTTCAATAACGGCTGGTTTTTTCAATGCTTTGAAATTACCGTAATCGCCTTTTAATGCATCGATCACGTCGTCGGCGCAAGCTTCCTTCACCTTTGTGAAATGTTTTAAAATTGCATAATTCAGTGGTTTCATCGATTTACGCCTCCTTCTTTCTGAATAAATCCAACGGATTCATAGAGATGATCAGGATACCGAGTGCCATTACGATGGCGGCTGCCCAAGCGATCGGAGCCAGAGCCCAGCCTTCCTGACCTACGAACACTCCAAGGATCAGCCAGCAGAAGAACGGACCCCAGAAGGAGTACGCACCGTTGCAGGCCATACCGAGAGCAGCGCCGCACATGCTGTTGCCTTTATACCATAAGCTGTATGCGAAAACTGCAAAGAAAGCGCTGACTACAAACCAGATCAGTGCATCGCTGCTTGCCAGAGCCTGACCGACGAGAGCCGGTGCAAGACCGATATCTCCAGCCATGATGCCCATAATCGGAAGTAAGATGATTAAATTGGAAAGACCGGATGTGCACTGACGAATGGTAATCCCGATCTCGTAGTCGATCATGGAAGTTCCATAACCGGCGATGCAACCTTCAAGTCCCCAGCCGAACGCAGCGATGAAAGCAATCAGGATACCAAGAAGAAGTCCTTCCGGAGCATCTGCAAGAAAGCCTGTGCCTCCGATCATAAGAGTGGCACCGAAGCAGATCGCAATACCCAGCAGCATGCGGGGAGTCAGCTTTTGTTTAAATAATATTCTGGCCATGATCGCTCCGATTGCCGGACAAAGCGCCGTGATCGGGATTACAATGGATCCAGCCATTTGAAGTGCAACTATGTAGGCTGTGCTTGCGATCGGTCCGCCAAGCAATGCGGCGAGCATCATCATTCTGCCCGGTTTGGTCTTCAGAGTCCGGAAGAAATCTCCCAGCTTTCCTTTTGCAGCTGCAATACCGATACACCAGAATGCACTGAGCGTATCGTTTAGAGCACTTCCCAGAGCACCGAGCATGAATGTAACAACAAAGGCCGACAGCGCAGCCGAGTTAACACCATACCAGTCGCCCCATACACCGTTGGACATGCCCAAGGTAATGAATGCGGAATAAAGTCCGTAGCACATACCCGAAAGTATCGCTACTGTGATTCCTTTTTTGAAGAATTTAGATGATAACTTTTTTTTCGCAGCAACTGCATTTGCATTTGCTGAGCCTGAAACGTCGTTCATAAAACAAAAAACTCCTTTCATTTTAACATTCTGTCCGATTTTCATAGAAAATCGCTCGACAGAATTTAGGCTGGAAAATCACAAATCCTGGTGCCGCATTCGATTTGTAGATTTTCTTCGTCAGATCATTCTGTCCGATTTTCATAGAAAATCGCTTGACAGAATTTACAGCTTTTTCGGTTTTGATGTATATCATTAAATAAAAATTATAATGACCAACTTGATCAACGTTTGGGATATCATTTCAGCTATATCTCAATAATAACTGACCACAGTATTATTTCATGGCATTAAGTGAAATACTTTACGGTATAATCTCCTTTATTTTTTTTGATACAATTGTACTATCGTTACATTTTTGCACTAAAAGTACATTTTTAAAATTGGTAGAAAAGCCCGGCAAGGGCATGTTGGATATTATTCCCTGCGTAAGTCTCCAGAATGCACCAATTTTAAGGGTTTTAAGCACTTTTCCCGTGACGGACCGGAAGAAATAATTGGATAATATCCATAAAATTCGGATTCAGCACAAAAAAACAAAGGCCATCTATTTTATAACCTTTGTTTTCAGATTCAATAATTTGACTTGATATGACCCTTTTCGATTGGATTATTTCCTATCCTATTGATTTGCGGGAGCACCATACAGGTTCAGAACGACAACGCCGATGGTGATCATTGCGAGAGCGGCAACACCCGCGGGAGTAATTCCCTCCTTAAAAATATAAACCGAAATGAGCGTCGTCACGATGAGGCCCACTGCAGACCAGGTTGCATACGCAACGCTCAGGTTGATGGTTAGCAATGACTTCGAGAAAATGAAAAAACATAAGCCGTAAGCGATAATACTGACCACAGAGGGCACCAGCTTCGTAAATCCGTCCGAATACTTCAAATACGTTGTTCCAATCAACTCTCCTGCGATGGCGATCGCCAAATATAAATAACCCATGCCAATTCAGCTCCTTCTGTCACTATTTCAATTATTTGCCGTCAAACATAACCGGAAGATTTCTTATTTTAGGGTCGGCGATCAGGCTGATCACATCACGGCAATGACTGTTTAAAAACGAGTCCGCCCCTTTGACGAATCCTTGCCGTTCAAGCTCGGCCCTGATCAATACACAGATATTCTCAATCAAGGAGATCTTCTTAGCCGCATTTTCAGGGATATCCTGAATTGCCGCAAGCTGCTCCAGCATCGGTTTCACGTCCTGAAGAAGCGCTAATCGCTCCATGCCTCTGAACATCCATTTATAAAACGGCATATATTTTCCGTTCAGTAAATAGACGATGGAAACTGTAGTCCGGATAAATTCACTGCAGGACAGATACGCAGCGGCATATTCTTTTCTCTTCATGCACCGCTCGTAGTTATACTGTCCGGTCTGAGACATCATCGCCATCCTCGCAGCCAGCTTCTTTAAAAGGATATCCCTTGGATAAAAGCCGAGCAATCCGTTTCGTATCCGCGTGAACTCGCCCGGATGATCCTCAAAGATCCTTCCGTTTGTAACGGTGGCAAGGCTGGTTTCCGGTATAAAAAGCCATTCCGTTTGATTCTCCGGGACGCCTCCGCAGCCGATATATTTTCGATAGAACTCCTGTGTACTGAAGACACCGACTCTGCCCATACCCTCGGCGGTTTCCATTCTGCGCTTGCCTCGAAAGCTCTTTGGCAGCTTTTCATAGGATTCCTTC
This sequence comes from uncultured Oscillospiraceae bacterium, assembly GCA_964612345.1. Lineage (GTDB taxonomy): Bacteria > Bacillota > Clostridia > Peptostreptococcales > Anaerovoracaceae > Anoxybacterium. Next base: position 6,911 of record CAZTEH010000071.1, read on the forward strand.
ATTTTCCAGCCGATGCCCTTATATATCTCGTCGGGCAGCCAGACGCAAAAGCCCGGTCCAAAATCGTGGCTTTCCGACCGCTCATCATCAAAGCCAAAGCACTCTGAGCCTTCGCCCACAAGACCAATTGCCATATACCGTTTATATTCCGGAAAGCCCTCCTCGATCATCTTTCTCCCGAATTCGTTAAAATAGGAATCCGCAAGTTGCAGCCCTGTCATCCGCTTCGCATTCTGAGGATTTGCCAAACCCTGTGATTCACGGACACGAGTCAGGTTATTCAGAACCTCACGGTATGACTTGTTCTCACCGTAATTCTCTTTAATGATTTCCAAAGCCTTTTCAAAACACCTGGCTGCCTCACCATGGTCGCCGGTGTGATAAAAGATCTCTCCCATAGCGTTAAGCGTCGCGGCATAATGAACATTTGGCTTTCCCGGTAATCTTAAAAAGATTTTCTCCGCTTCTCTAAGCTCGTTCAATGCCTCTTCATATTTCTTGATTTTTGAATATCTTGAAGCCAGAGTCGTATAGGTAGTCGCAAGCTCCGCGTCATGTCCTTCCAGATTTGTGATGATGGTCAAGGCTCTCTCCGCATAGGTCACCGCTTCGCCCGGCTTTTCAAGCTTGTCGTAGGCATGGCTCATGTTGTTGTAAAGAGCGGCCATACGATAATCCTGAATTAGTCCGGCGTTTTGAAAGATCGTTTCTGCTTTTTCATAGAGCCTTAATGCTTCCGATGGCTCATTCGCTTCTGTATAAACACTCCCAAGGTTCAAGAGCGTCGTCCCGTGCTGCTCGGTATTTTCAAGATCCAGCTGCCTGATGATCTCTGCCGCTACTTCGTATACCTTCTTTGCTTCATCAAATCGGTTCGTTACGCGAAAGATCCCTCCCAGTTCATTTGCGATCGCAAGGAGGGAAGGGAGGTCCTTCTCCTTTATGGCACGTTCCAAAGAGCCGAGCAAATAATTTTCCGCATCCTTAATATTTCCGGTTTTGAACATCGAGTCTAATTCATTGAAAAAACCACCTGTTTCCATCGTCTCTTCCACCTTACATTTTTCGCTCTGCATCTTCCAACGAGTCATACCCGTACATTTTTACCATTTTGTCCTTAACAAGGAAAGCAAAATTTACGCCTTCATTCCTGCACGTTCTGATATAATCAACAAAATATTGCAATGTAAACTTGGAATAGGTCCTCAATTCACCCTTCGCATAGGTTTCCGCCGACGTCTCCGCTCCGCTGTCCCTCTCCGCTTCAATCGGTCTCCCTTTCCTGCTGAGTTTGGGATATTTGAAGGCAAATTCCTTATCACAGCCGACTAAGTATTCCGCGATCTCATGAATCAGCGCACCTGTCTCTTCATCCATCTTCGGCAGATACGGCAGCAGCTTGCTTCTGTAGTATTCCGAATCGGTATATTCCATCATATAAGCATACTTTTCCGTTACCAGATTTCGATTCTCCTGAAATGCTTCATCCAAATCTTTCATATAGCTTCTCAGCATTTGATTTGTCCAGGCAGAGTAGTAGGAGTATCTCATGATGTGGAAAGTAGGCCATTCATCCTGGCAATCGACCTTGCCTCCGAGACTGCCGACGGTTTGGAGCATTTCCCACTCCGCTCTCAATATTCTTTCTATAATAAAGTTACGTTTTTCCGGTTTCATCGTTTCATACATATTTCTAACACCTCCGCTGTATTTTAACTGTATGATAGCATAAATATTTCTCAATTCAATCGAATCGAAATTTTGCTAGTTTTTCTGCAATCTATTCTGGTGTTTCTACCATTTCGAGGGTCGATCCTATGTAAAGCAAAAAAAATATGCCTTTTTTCAAAGGCATATCTTTCTATCAGGAACAGCATCAAATCTACACATTTTACTGCTGGGTTCCGCTCATTGTCTATTGTTTCAATTGCTTCCGCATCTTGGCCATTCCGCGCGTATGCATGGACCGGATGGTATTATAATTCACACTCAATATTTCCGAGATCTCCTTTAAAGGCAGATCATAATAGTAATGTAAAATATAAAGCAGCTGCTCTTCAATCGAAAGACCATTGATTAAATCTTTTACATATTCCCTTTCTTCAATGGATTTCGTGAAATCGATCCTGTATTCAAGCCCGACGGATTCCTCTTCCGCTACAATACCGCAATCGTAATTGTTTTCCGGCCGGTTGACAGCATAATATCTTTTGGACTCCGCTTTCGCTATGGAAAAGATCCAAGACTTCATTTTCCTGCTGTCACGCAAATAGCTAAGACCTTTTAATGCTCCCAGCATGGTATTCTGGTAAATCTCTTCCATTGCATACGGATCTTTTCTGGTCAACGTGTAAATGAACTTTTGAAGATCCCTGCTGTATATAATGCAGACCCTCTCAAACAGCTGCATTTTTTGATACTCTTTTCTAATATTTTTCATGGGATTCACCTTGTAATTCAACTCGGAATCGCACAATCATTAAATTATGAGTTTAATATAAAGCAATATATTCCTATTCGCAACTAAAAATAGAAATTTACTCAATAGTTGATGAAATCTACCGGATTGAATCGATGATCACAAATAAAAAAGAGTGAATAAAGAAATCTAAGATTTCGATTCACCCTTTCTCAAGCCGGAAACTATATTAAAGGTTTATATCCTCCAGCAATTCCTGCCGTCCTTCTTTGCTCGGTAAAGCGCCTGATCTGCCGCATTGATCAGGGATTCCAATTTCATATCCTTTTCCGGGGTCATCAGTCCAATCCCGATGGATACGGTAACATTCCCGCCGGTAGTCTTTACAGCACCCGGTATATTCATCAGCGCTATATTATCAAGGATTTTCTGCGCGACCTCAGTACATTGCTCAATGTCGGTATCGGACAGCAATATAATGAATTCTTCTCCGCCGAACCGACCGACAAAGGCATTGTAATCTTTTACTGTAGTCTCAATGGAAATTGCCATTTTCTGCAGACAAACATCTCCCGCCAGATGCCCAAACGTATCGTTGTAAACCTTAAAGTGGTCAATATCGATCATCATGGCCCCCAGTGCGGTCCCGACCGCAATGGAATTCTGCCACTCCCTCTGATAGACTTCGTTAAAAAACCTGCGGTTGAATAATCCGGTCAATCCATCGATCTGTGACAGCTTTTCCAGTTCGCTCGACATGGTATTCAGCTTTGATTGCATGATATCGGACATTCTCACCATGGTCCGCATCTGTCTCAGCAGTTTTTTATATTCATTCAGCAGTTTTATATATCGATCTTCATCCTCTGCTGTGGCAAATTCTTTTGCTTGGATGAGATTTTCCGCCTCAAGAATGACTTCCCTTTCTATTTCAAAGATATCATCCATCATTGTCCTCCTATATCAGCACAATATCAAAAGGAAGACTTTCTAAATCCTCTTTGAATTCTTCACCGCATTCGATCGCAGTTTCATTTTCCGCATCGCACAGCCAAAGTACGGAAATGTCTTTTCCGTTCTCCACTGCTGCCTGCAGCATATCCAATATGGTCATGAATACCTTCGAGGTGCTGCTGTTAAAATAAACGATTTCAAACTGCATTGTTGCCTTCTCGGTGTCCAGGGTTACGATATACTCTTTCAGCCATTCCATTACCGGGGCATAAAACTTTGCGGAGTTTTCCGGAAAGGATTCCCCTTTTATGATCAGAACATTGGTCGTTTGGTCAAAATAAATATATGGTGTTGATTGTGTCTTTTCTATGATTAAAATCTCCATTTTCTTACCTCCCAACAACTACTCTGATCGTGAAAAACGAAAATTCCTGATCGATTGGCAAAAAGCTGTATTCAATGGGTGCTGTTCCCTTTCGTGCCATTTCAATCAAGCCAAGCCCTGCACCTTTGCTTTCAGGGGCTGGATCCATTCTTCTGCGTTCCTTATATAATGCCTTTAACTCTTCTTTATTCATATGTCTTATCAGCTCAAGCTTATCCGTCAAGCCCTGAACATCACTGTTGCATACCCTGTTGCCGCAAAGGATGAAGTAATCCTTATTTTCATGTCCGATCACAACGACCCCCACCCTCAGTTCATTTTCCGCAGTTTCCTGATTGGGAATCCTCTCCGCCGAGTAATTCAGAATATTTTGCATCTGCTCGATAAATACGGAAAAGACGGATTGAGCGGTAAGGTTGCCGGCCTCCTCATATTCAAGGTTCTTTCGAAGGGTTTGTGCAACCCCTTCTATACTGGCATGGGCTACGGGGCCGCAATAGTAAAATATTACGTTCTTACCCTTTGCCTGCTGGTAAAAATCATATAGATCCAGTTTCATCAAGAATACCTCCTAAAATTGCTGGTTCCGTTTATAGCCGGAACCCGAACATGGTGACGTCATCGCGCAATATTTCATCCTTTTTATAATCTTCATAGGTGGACCATAAAATCTCTTTCTGCTCCTCCATGGTGCACTGCTGTGTTGATTTCAAGACTGCAAGGATGCCCTTTTTACCGAATGGAAGACGGCGTTCGCCGCCAACCTGATCCTTGAAGCCATCCGTAGCCAGATAGAACGACATCCCTTGGGTTAATTTGATACTGTGATTGACAAAAGGTTTTCCTTTATGGTTTGCATCCGTACCGATGGTATAAGGAATTCCTTTTATTTCCGTGGATTCTCCATTTTCTATTAAAAATAAAGAGATACGGGCTCCGGAATATAAAACCACACCCTTTTTGGATACGTACATGACACCGGCATCCATCCCGTCCTGCAGGTCTGCTTCGCCGTTTCCTTTGCTCAGTGTCTGATAAAGCAGACGGTTCAGTTCATTCAGGATCAAAGCAGGGTCATCATGGCACAGGTCATCTACAATACGATCGAGGATCGCATTCACAGCCATCGTCATCAAAGCTCCCGGCACTCCGTGGCCGGTGCAGTCTCCAATCACAATCGTAAAGCCGTCATCAAATTTCCTCATCCAGTAAAGGTCGCCGCCGACAATATCCCTTGGATTCCAGATAATGAAATAGTCTTTCAGGGTCTTGCTGATTTCTGCATCATCCGGCAAAATGGTCTGCTGGATCATCTTTGCATATTCGATGCTGTCCTGTATTTTCGCATTTTTTTCATTGAGTTCTCTCGTACGTTCCAGCACCTTGTTTTCGAGAGTCAAGCTGTAGTTTTGAATCGTATCTGCCATACTGTTAAAGGATTTACCCAACTCGCCGATTTCGTCGTTGGAGCTGATTTGACATCTCGCATCCATGTTTTTCTCACCAAACTGTTTCACAACTTTGGTGAGATGCATCACCGGCCTAAGCAATCCGCTCAGCAGAGCGAAGATAACGATCATGCTGATTAGAATCGATATTCCGCATGCAAAAGCAAATCCCAGCAGCAAAGCATGTAAATTGTTTGTGATCTCAGAAGTAGGAATGGAAAATCCCAGGATCCATTTGGAGGAACTGATCTCTGAAAGATAAAAATATTTTTCTTCCCCATCGTAGTCCGTCAGCTTTGTAAGCTCGTATTTACTCTTGTTTATCTGGTTCGAAAGTGAGGCAAACCTTCCATCCAGGACGTCATCGATCCGGTGCGAAATTTCTTCCGTCGGCTGCAGGCTGCGTTCCGGATAAGTCATGATGTTCTTTTCATTGTCGATCAAAAAGGCGTAACTGCCGTCTGAGATTTTAATGCCGTTGACCAATTTTACCAGGTAATCCACTGTGATGTCTACTGCAAGTACACCAACAACCCGACCTTTTATAGACAATGGTTCCGATATGGTGATTACCATTTTCTTCGAATCACTGTCCACGTAAGGCAAAGTGATCACCGTTCTCCCCCGGTTGATTGCCTGTTTGAACCAAGGTCTCTGTGTGCAGTCATAATCCGCGTCAGGTACCCATCCCGTTCCGGAGAGAAGGTGCTTGTCATGAAAGCCGATATAATAGTCCAGAACTTGACCGTCGGTTTTATTCAGCTTATGAGCGAGCATTGCCGATATCTGTGCATCGTCATAATAGCCCGGATTGAATTCGATATCGGTCTTTATATTCTCCAAATCATGCATCTGACTCTTAAGCCACGCATCGATCTCGGTTGAGTAACGCTGCGATGCGATTTCCAGTTTTGAAGTTGTTGAATCCAAAACCAGTTGATAGGAAATCAGATAGCTTACGGTTGAAACGATCGCCAAACTGATCAGACATACAAGAGTGATAGAAATAAAATACTTCTGTTTCAGGCTTAAATGATTCACGATTTCACTCCTTACTGCAATGAATTATAATTAGGGGCTGCTGAACAAACCTTAAATACTGAAGACGGTTTGTTCAGGCCTGATGAAATTCGGCGAAAGCAGCTAAAAATGGAACTTATTGCTTTTAGCTGCTTTGCAGCCCCTAATTATCGGCGCACTGAACCGCAGGTGATCTATATCTTCTGGTCACCTGCGCATTAAGTGCAAGGGTTTTTGATCAATTTATTGAAAAGCCTTGCACTTAATGAATTTGGAAATGTCTTTAAAGGTTGGAATAAGGCATTTCCAAATTGTTCAGTAAGCCCTGATTATCATATATATTTATTAATTTAAGCTGTTCATTAAATTATAATAGAGACCTTCTTCCGTATAATTCGGTATTGTTCCAAGTCTCCAGAAGGAGATGCCTTTAACTCCAAAAAGTTTCGCCAGCTCCAGCTTGTCGCTGACGCTTCGTTCATCCTCATACCAAAGGAAAATGTTTTTTCCTTCCTCCGTTGTATAGGTGATATACGGATTGCGGTAAACCTCGGAGTATCCCATGACTGCTCCGCTCTTCAATCGGGTATAGATCGTTGCGGGAGTCGGCCGCACCGATTCCGTGCTGATCAGCTTTCCGTTCTCAAGCTCCCAGCCTATGCTGGAGAAGCTGACAGCGAGGGCGATCTTCGAGACATCTTCCACTCCCGTGCTTTCATCGGTAATTGCCTTTAACGCATAATACACGCTGGCGAAAGGTGTAACCGGTGTATTCTTATAATATTCCGAACCCAGCAGATTGTCGGGCATGGTCGTTTCATTGTAATCGTGCGCCATCAGAATAACCTTGTCCGCAAGGTTCCCGATGGTGCGGAAATCATAAGCATCATAATAATACCCGTCGGACGTGGCAGGCTGAACGGTTACATAAAGTGTTTTACCCAGAGGCTTCAACGCTGCAGACAATTCGGTCAAAAATGCATTTAATCCTTCCTTCAGTGCTGTGCCCTTTATTCCTTCAAAATCAATGGTAACACCGCTGTAAGGATTGTAGCCTATGGTGTTGTAATTCACCGTCAATTCGTTGACAATGGCGTTGACCGCCTTCGTCCTCTGCGCACTGTCCAGCAGGATCGCGGAACAGATATCGGTGCTGCCGCCTGCAGCTGTAACCTGTAATGATGTGTCCATATAAACAGTCAGATGGGTCTTTTTCTGTTTCTCCTTGAAGTAGGAGGTGATATTTTCATAGCCGGCAGGAATGTTGTATTCGTTGTTTTCCGCCGACGTCGTATTTAAATACGCTCCCTTGTCCGTGCCGTAGCTCATTCTGCTCCAGCCGACGGAAACGGCATCCATATCATCCGTGAGTTCTTTCTGAGAATAGGAGGATATCGCATAAAATCCATGCGTCCAGTCGGTCTTTCCTATGTACTTTTCATAAACTCTCACCAGCATAGCCGCGGCTTCTTCTCGTTTTGCGGTCTGTTCCGGAGAAAAGGTTGTGGTGCTGGTTCCTTTCGTCATTCCGATATCGCTTGCAATGGTGATATAGCCCGCATTAGCGGTCACATCGGCAAACGGATTCCCCAAGGTCGCCACAGACTGCGCCAGCGTATTGTATCCCAAAGCTCTCACAAGCATGACTGCCATTTCCTCCCGTGTGATCGGTGCGCCCGGGCGGAACGTTCCGGCGCTGTCAATGACATTGTGCTTCAGTGCTGTTTCAACGTTTGAATAATACCATTCGCCCTTCGCTACATCGGAAAAGGCCGGAGTATCGGGACTGACAAGCTCCCAGCCGAACATCCTGTCCAAAACGGTAATAAATTCCGCTTTGGTTATCGTCTTTCCAAAACCAAATGATCCGTCACCGCCACCCTGCATTAATCCATAATCCCCTGCTGCTTTCACTACGCCCACAGACCAGCTGTCCGCCGGAATATCGGTATAGCTGTTCGTGGCAGCCAGTGCCGTACCCGGTATGAAACTGATTAGCATGCTGAAAGATATAACGAAACTGATCCATTTCTTCTTCATCTGTAATCCCCCTAGTATAATTATGATGTAGTCAATTAAAGACTACTTGGTTAATATAGCTTCTATATATCAGATAGCGGAAGAAGGATTTCTTCCTTCATCAGATGCTGTCTGAAGTGTGATCATGTCTGATGGTTCCCGCATAGACTCCAGACTTTTCATTGCTTTTTGGAATCCTTCCAATAGGCTTATTTAGGTTACCCTTTTACCCAATATTTGAAATATCAAAAATTATCTAATTCTATAGTTGACATTTCTTAGCTGGACTTACTGAAATGATGCGGTTAATTCGACCCTGTTTTTCAACCGCACGTACCAGTCTAAAATTATATCATATATAATGAGGAATCGCATCTGAATCTTGCTAGTCATTTCACATGAATTATTTATTATTTTATGTTTATTAAAAAATATTTAAAAAAACTATTGACAGCACACCATGATTGTATTATTGTATTAATTGCCTAATACATTAATACAAAAGGAGGTTTCAATATATTATGACGAATCAGTTTCAATCAAACATACCGATCTATTTGCAGCTGGTCAACAATTTCAAGCACAGAATCGTCTCAGGGGATTTAAAGGCCGGTTCCAAGCTTGAATCAGTTCGTGATCTGGCCATCAGCTTTGAAGTCAACCCAAACACAATGCAGCGAGCGCTGGCGGAGCTGGAGCGGGACGGACTTGTTTACGCAGATCGCACGGTAGGGCGCTTTATAACAGAAAATAAGGAGTTGATTATTAAAATGCGCGAGTCAGTAGCACAAGAAATTATTGGCCAATTCATACAGCAGATGAAAAGCCTGGGCTTTACCGATCTGGAGGCCATGGATTTATTCAAAAAAATGTTGGAAAAGGAGGATCATCCGAATGAGCACGCAAGATAAGGTCCAGGAGCTGGTCAGAATCACCAATCTGACGAAAAAGTACCAGAACAAATCCGCCTTGTCCAATGTCAATTTGACACTGGAATCAGGCCACATTGTGGGTCTGTTGGGTCCCAACGGAAGCGGCAAGACTACATTGATCAAAATCCTGACAGGAGCAATCAATGAATATGACGGAGCCGTGACCATCAACGGAAAGTCCATCGGCCCGGAATCCAAAGCGTTGGTGTCCTATTTACCAGATACCGCCTATTTCAGTCCGTGGATGTGTCCGCTGGATATGATCGCATTATTCAAAGATTTTTATTCCGATTTCAATGAGCATAAATGTCTGGAAATGCTGAAGCGGTTGGGTCTCAACGAGAAACAAAAGATCAGGACCATGTCAAAGGGTATGATCGAGAAGTTTCAGCTTTGCCTGGTGATGTCAAGAAATGCGATGATCTACATCCTTGACGAGCCAATCGGTGGTGTGGACCCCGCTGCAAGAGACTATATTCTTGACACGATTCTTACAAATTACAACGAGGATGCAACGATCTTCTTGTCCACTCATCTGATATCCGATGTGGAAAGGATCTTTGATACCGTGATCTTCCTCAGAGAAGGCGAAATCGTACTACAGGGCAATATCGACAATATCCGGGCAGAAGAAGGAAAATCCATCGATCAATTATTCAGGGAGGTATTCAAATGCTAAGTAAATTAATAAAATATGATATACGTTCCACCTGGAGGGATTTTGCCGGAGTCTATCTGTCCATATTGCTCGGCGTTCTCATCGTCCCTCCCCTCTTCAATCATTTTAACAATGGCATTGTAAACATGCTTGCAGGGTTTATCGCGACAGGAATTGTCATCGCTACAATCGTTGTGATGGTGATCACTCTCTTCAAAATATTCAACACGAACGTGTTTTCAAAAGAAGGGTACCTCACGATGACGCTTCCGGTGACATCAAAACAGATTGTCGCCTCCAAGCTTCTGGTCAGCACCATGTGGATCGTTCTGACCGGAATCGTATCCGCCATCGGTTTGTGCATCTTTGTATTAAACTTGAACGCTGCCCCATTGGCAGAAGTGGCTGCAGCCTTCCGGAAGGTAATCTCCATGGTTGACAGCAGCGGAGCACTGGCGATTGCGCTTATGATTTTGGCAATGATCGTTTCTGCCGTAAAAGAGATCGCAAAGCTGTTTCTGGCCTGCTCCATCGCACATTTGAAGCAGCTCAACCGTTTCCGTGTTCCTGTGGGGATTCTGTCCTACTTCGTTTTCTCCTGGATGGAAGCGCTCATCGTTCAGGCCATCAGCCTTATCGCAAGCTTTCTGCCGTTTGCCGACGAGATCGCTCGACAGCTGAAGGTGATGGACGACCCAAGCTGCATTTCGCAGTTCACGGGTTTATTCAGCGGCGTCATGTCAGTAGGGATCCTATATGCAATGGTTCTGACTGCCGTTTATGCCATCGGGACTGTCTGGATCCTGAACCACAAGCTGGATCTGGATTAAGCTGCAAGGTTGATCCAATTCAAAAGGGGATTAACATTAACATACAGAATAGGCTATCTGCACAGATAGCCTATTCGTTTATTCATCCCCTGCTTAGGACTTACTGATTGATTCTGTTGTAATAAGCCACAATGGCATTCCATGTGATCGGACCGACAATTCCCTTACCTTCTTCAAGGTACTTCTGATCAAAAGCTTTTACGGCAGTTTCCGTCTGTTCGTCAAAGACGCCTGTAACCGTGAGATCCGGAATGTTCGGATCCACTTCGGAAATTCTCTTCAAATAGGTCTGTAATAATCTTATATTGTTGTCCCCCATACCCCGGTACATTAAATAACCGGGATAAAGAGGAGAAACATTAAAGCAGTTCGCCGGTATTTTTTTAACATTCTGGCGATAATCCTGATAAAACCTCCCCCAAGTCTGGACATCCACGATCCCGTCCTGCGGGATCCCGTAGATTGATTCCAGCTTTTTAACCGCTGCGGTTGTCTCCGGTCCGAATCTGCCGGTGGCCTCGATCAAAGGGGTCAACTGATAGTAACAGGAAAGGGCGCGTACATAATACTGGATCAGTCTGACCCAGACTCCGGTATCCCCTTCTTTCCAGAAGGCTTCAAAGGGATTTTCGATTTCTTCCGGTGCGATCCCCTCCGAGAACAGTTCTCCAAGTCCTTTTACGCTGTTGTAAATATACTTGATCCGATACCAGGTCGCATTCCCGACAACACCGTCCTCCGTCAGATTGAAGATCCTTTGAAATGCCTTGACCGCCGCTTCCGTATCCGCGCCGAAAATTCCGTCCACCTTTGCTATTTTCGGGATTGCCGGATAATTGTCTCCGATCCGGTTCAGCTCCTGCTGTATAATGGCGACCTCACGGCCAAAGGTTCCCAGCCTTAATGGGTACAGCGGGTATGATTCAAAATTTGCATTGACCGGTACGTCTCTCACCAGGTCGATATCTTCTCCGTAATAATTCTGCAAAATTTCATAGGGAATCTTGCCCTGCCGAGCAAGCTCTACGGTTCCCCATTGCGACAAGCCTTCACAGGTGGTCTCCTCTCCGTCGCAGTATGCAGTAAACAACGGTTCCTTGCTTCCTCTTCGAACAACATAACTGTCAAATATTTCATCAACGATTCTGCTGATGTTCTGAAAATAATCCCTTCCGTTTACAAAAGACTGGTCGAACCGGGTCGAGTTGGTGATATCAAAATCATAGCCTTGGCTCCTATACTTTTCCGTATAAACTCTGTTTAATGCGAAACTGATTTGCGCATAAATATTTGCTCTTAGAGCAGCCTCGGGCCAGGTTGGATAAAGCTCGCTGGAGGCCACATTTTTAATGTAATTTGGAAATGAAACGGTTACGTTTTCAGCGGGTTCATCGGGAGCTCCCAGGTGAACGGTAATGTTTTCCGGTATAAACGGCACATCCGGCCGACTGATTATCGCCATCGTCTTTCCCTCATCCCATCGATCTGCGGTCCGAACCAGCCTGAGCGCTTCCGCTTGACGCGCTTTGCTGCATCGGTACCCGCTGAACAGAAGTAATTCCCTCAAATATCTGGACATCAAAGATATCTTTTCTGAGAAAGCCGGGTGCTTCAACACTGACATTATAGTCCGTATTCACCCTGCCCTCTCCGGGCTTCAGCGAAACTTCCCTGCTCACCGCAGGGAGAGGCAGCGGATCCGTCTCGCCATCCGCATCGGTCCTAATTATTTTTGAAATATAATAGTCATCACCCAACAGCTTGCTTACAGTTATCCTGGCGTTGGGAACCGGAACTCTTCCCCTTACCGGAGAGTCATGGAACACTTCAAAGGTAAGGTATCCGATTCCGGGATTCATTTGTAAGTACGTATTAAAATACTCGGACATGGGAGACTCATTGTTCTGAGCCGAGGACACAGTTGAAGCACGATATGTTTTATAATAAATCATTCATTTTCCTCCTTTAAAAATTTTTAAACCGGAATCCCATAACGAACAATATAATCAGTATATTAAGAGCGCTCGCAAGTGTGAATTTGGGTGCCGATAAGGAAATCTATGAAAAAAACAGAAAAAAAAAGAGAGCGGTTCACGGAAGTTCACGGAACTGCTCTCTCTCTTATTGACTGTCTGTCAATTTTGCTGTATGAATATTCATCATGCTCATATTATGGTCTGATAAAATGCTGTACCCAGTAGGTGGTTCCGTTACTGTCCGTAACATATCCTACACCGATTTCCGTATAATTTGAATTCAGGATATTTGCTCTGTGTCCCGGTGAGTTCATCCATCCGTTCATTACGTCGGATGGAGTTTTCTGACCTTTCGCAATGTTTTCCCCTGCGGAAGTATAGCTGATTCCAAACTGTTTCATCATATCGAACGGTGACCCGTAGGTTGGAGATTGGTGTGCGAAATAGTTTTTATCCCTAAGGTCTTCTGCCTTTTTCTCGGCCACTCCTGCAAGCTTTGTATTCACTTTCAGGGCAGGAAGTCCGGCTGCGGCTCTTTCTTTATTTACCAGGTCAACAACCTGCTGTTCATAAGCTCCGATATTTGCGGAAGCCGGTGCTGCTGCTGACGGTTTTGCAGCTGTCGTTGCAGGTTTTGCGGTCGCTGCTGTCGGCTTTGCGGCTGTCGCCTGTGGTGACTGCTTCGTCTGTGGTGTCTGCTTTGTCTGTTGCGTGATTTGAGCCGGAATCCCAGCTTTACCAAACTGATCCTTAAGTTGATTATATATATTACTGTAATTACTATTCTTCGCTAAGTTTGTTTGTGTATCACATTTTTCTGCTGCAAATGCCTGTGTCGGTACTGCCATAACAAGCAGTATTGCAAGTGTTACTGTAGTTTTAATAAATCGGTTTCTCATTTTTATTCCTCCTGATTGCCTTTATACTCTTAAAAAGTATAAAAATTAACGTTTAACAATTTTGGTGATATCGAATGTTTCCCCGTCACAAATATAAGTATATCGGATTACTAGGAATAAATAACCCCTCAAATTTTTCCATATAAATAGAGCAGCCTGACCGAAGACCGGTTAGACTGCTCTCAAATTATTTTTTAAATTTACAGCTTTAAATTAATATTTGTCATACGCTTCATCGCCAAGGAGAATTTTCGGTGAAGTTGCTGCTTCGGGG
>CAZTEH010000072.1:0-20556 GCA_964612345.1 uncultured Oscillospiraceae bacterium
TATGAGCCAACATAGCCTTGCCGTTAACATCACCGACTGCATAAATATTTTCAACGGAGGTTTTTAGCGTCAAGTCTGTCACAATAGCACCTCGCTCTGTTTTGATATTCAATTTTTCACAGTCAATTCCACCAAGCTCCGGTCCACGGCCTACAGCCATGAGCACTTTGGTGGCTGGTACAGATTCCTGTTTCCCATCCTTCTCAAATATTACAGCATTGCTGGAAATTTCGGTGACCCTGGCACTTGTGTAGACCTTAACTCCCATGAATTCCAGCAAGCCTGTAACCTGATTTGTAATTTCTTCATCTACCATCGGTAAAATTCTGTCTAAGAATTCAACTACTGTAACTTTGCAGCCGATGTTTGCAAAGAAATACGCGAACTCGATCCCAATGACGCCTCCGCCGATAATCGCAATATCTTTCGGAATTGTATCAAGCTCCAGCACCTCATTGCTTGTCAGCACTTCCATCTTAGGATCGATCGGAATCGGCAGGGATTTAATATTGGATCCGGTTGCTATAATGATATATTCGGTACTGTATTCTTTGCCGTTAACCATAACAGAATTCTTGTCCTTGATGATTCCTTCCCCTTCAATGGCAGTCACTCCGTTTTTCTTGAAGAGACCACCGACACCGCCGACCAGCTGCTTTATAATGCCGTTCTTTCTAGTCTGCACTTTGGCCATATCCAGTTTCACATTTGAAACGTCAATATCCACAATACCAAAATCTTCGCTTTCCTTGACTTCCTTTAGCGCTTCCACGCTCCTGAGCAGCGCCTTTGTCGGGATGCATCCTCTGTTCATGCATACACCACCAAATTTGTCTTTTTCAACTATCGCAGTGCGTTTCCCAAGCTGCGCAGCTTTAATTGCAGCCACATATCCACCGGGACCTCCGCCTACGACAATGAGATCGAAATCTTTCGTGGTTCCCTCGGCTACAGTCGAGACAACCGGTGATGGCGCAACGGCTGGGCTTGCAGATACTGCCGGTCTTTCAGGTGCTGCGGCTGTCTTGCCCAATTTTGAGAGGGCATCTGCTAATTCTGTATCTATGTTTTCGTCAGCTCCTCCGATGATGGCAATGGGCAGTGTGACCGGAACCGATTCTCCTTCTTCAATAAGAAGTTTTCTAACGACTCCGTCTCCGGTTGCTTCTATATCAATACTCGTCTTATCTGTTTCAATGGAGAACAGCGCTTCGCCCTTGCTGATACAGTCTCCCTCTTTTTTATACCATTTTACCAGCTTTCCTTCACTCATGTTGAAGCCAAGCTTAGGCATAATAATTACTTCTGCCATGTTTTCCTCCTGTTACACTAATAATTCTATTGGATTTTCAAGCAGTTTCTTGATATCCGTTACAAACTGAGCTGCCAGTAAGCCATCGATGATACGATGATCCACTGTCAGGGTAATGTTCATCATCGGTTTGATTTCAATTGATTTGTTGCCGTTTGCATCTTGCACAACAAACGGTTCATCCTTCGTTGCACTGACTGCCAGAATGCCTACTTCAGGCGGATTAATGATAGCAGTGAAGTTCTCGATACCAAACATGCCAAGGTTGGATATGGTAAAGGTTCCGCCGGTATACTCATCCGGTGTCAGCTTGCCGCCTCTCGCTTTATCAAACAGTGCGCCTGCTTCCTTTGAAATCTCTACGACAGTCTTGCAATTTGCATTTTTTATTACCGGAACGATGAGTCCGGTAGGCGCTGCTACTGCAATTCCCAAATTAACAGACTTATACTTCACAATCTGTTCGCCTACCAGCGATTCATTCATGTCCGGATATTTCTGCAGGCATATAATGGCAGCTTTTGCTATGTAATCCGTAACAGAAGTCTTTTTCTCCTGAGCATCATTAATCTGCTTTCTTAAATCAAGAAGCTTATCCAGATTTACCTTTTGCATAAAGTACAGATGCGGTGCGGTAAACTTGCTCTGAGCAAGTCTTTCACCAATGATTTTTCTGACGCCGCTATATGGAACAATTTCCAGAATTTCCTTTCCGTCCACTGTCATCTGAACTTCTGCCTGTGTCGCTTTTACTTCAACCGCAGGTGCTGATAATTCAGATATTGATGCTCTAAATGTTGATACTGCTGGTTTTTCAGAAGCAGCGAGGTCTCTCTTCATGATCTTTCCATGTACTCCGGAACCTTGGAGTCCCTCAAGGACGATTCCCTGATCCTCTGCCATTTTACGTGCAATCGGAGATATTCTAACCTTGTTTAAAGTAAGGTAGTCCAGAATGTCTTTCTCGCAGATCCCTCCGTCATAACCGGTGCCTGCGATGGTCAGATTTGCCAGATTTACCCCCTGTTCAGCCGCTGTTCTTCTTGCCCTCGGAGTGATTTTCAGTATTCCTCCCAGATCAAGTTTCGGCATAATTATAATTTCTGCCATGTCACCACCTCTATTTCATCATCTTTTTAACTTTTGCGATTGTCTTCTCCACAGATGGAATGATCGGGAATTCTAATGCCGGACTGAAAGGAATGGAAACATTGGGAGTGCCGATTCTTCCTATCGGAGCATCCAAATAATAGAATACATCCTCCATGACCTCGGCTCCGATTTCCGCTCCGACGCCGCATCTTTCATAAGCTTCATCCACAACGAGGAGTCTCCCTGTTTTCTTGACGGATTCAACAATTGTTTCTCTGTCCAAAGGAACGATGGTCCTAAGGTCAATTACCTCCGCAGAAATTCCATCTTTCTCCAGAGCTTCGGCAGCTTTTATGGACTTGATTACCTGTGTGGATGTGGCAACAATCGTAATGTCCGTACCCTGTCTTACGATGTTTGCCTTTCCAAATGGAATGGGCTCTACTACATCGTCAATCAAGTATTTATTGGTATATTCCATTTTATGCTCAAAGAAGATGACCGGGTCGTTATCTCTAATTGCAGTTTTCAAAAGGCCCTTTGCTTCCTGTGCTGTAGAAGGCAGAACAACCTTCATTCCCGGAAATTGGGCTACCATTGCCTGCATGCTCTGCGAATGCTGAGCTGCTGAGGAGCGGCCTGCTCCTATGGGAGTACGAATCACCATCGGTACATTGACCTGTCCACCGGACATATATCTGATCTTTGCAGCATTGTTGATGATCTGATCAGCAGCAACAAGCAGAAAATCCGAAAACATCAGCTCAATCACAGGTCTCAAACCGGTCAAAGCCATTCCTGTGCCCATTCCTACAAAGCCAGCTTCGGAAATCGGTGTATCCTTTACTCGAAGGTCTCCGTATTTGTCATACAAACCAACGGAGGTCTTAAAATTCCCTCCGATAAAAGCAACGTCCTCTCCCAACAGGAGCACACTGTCGTCTCTTTCCATTTCCTCATCCAAGGCTTCACAGATCGCGTCTCTATATAATATTTCTCTCATATTCTTATTTACCTCCTACACTTTTTTACATATCAGAAAAAATGTCTGTGTATGCTTCTGACGGATCCGGATAAGGGCTGTCTATGGCAAACTGCACTGCTGCCTTTACTTCCTTTTCCACTTCTCCTTCAATCTTGGCAATTTCTTTTTCTGTTACTTTTCCTTTTAAAATTCTATTTTTGAAGGCATCGATGGGACAGCGTTCCAGCCAGGATGCCTTTTCATTTGCATCTTTTCTTTCTCTGTAAGTCGCTGGATCTCCTACATGGTGCCCCTGCCATCTATAAGTCTTGCATTCGATCAGTGTAGGACCGTTTCCGCTTCGGGCTCTCTTTATTGCTTCTTCTGCAGCTTGATGAACAGCCAGAATATCCATGCCATCGACCACAACTCCCGGGATACCGTATCCAACGGCTCTGTCTGCCAGGTTCGGTGTATTTGTCACATCTCTGATATCAACAGAGATTCCATATAAGTTGTTTTCAATAATATACACAATTGGCAGATTCCATGCTGCAGCCATATTGATACTCTCATGAAAGGTACCTTCATTGGATGCCGAGTCTCCGAAAAAGGACACTGCCACCTGATTTGTGCCACGGTATTTTGCAGAATATGCTGCACCTGTGGCGATTGGAATCTCTCCGCCGACGATTCCGTTAGCACCAAGAATTCCTTTGTCCATTGCCATGATGTGCATGGATCCGCCCTTGCCCTTGGAGTATCCGCCTTCTTTTCCTAAAATTTCTGCCATCATTTTATCAATTTGAGCACCACGTGCAACCAGATGACCATGGCCTCGATGGGTGCTGCCAATATAATCATCCTCATTCAATGCCGCGCATACTCCTGTTGCCACCGCTTCTTCACCGAGGTACAAGTGAGCAAGTCCCGGCATCATTCCCTTTTTATAAAACTCAAAGACTTCTTCTTCGAATCTGCGCATCTTATACATTGTTTCATAAAAGCTTAACAATTGCTTTTTGTTATGGTTCGTTTCCATTTAGACCTCCTAAAATTCCAGGATATTATCAACATACTATTTATAAAGCAAATCACATGCCAATTTGTGATTTTCAATTTACTGTTTCTCATATTCATTTAAATTCCAAGGTTTATGAGTTACATTCTTTTTTCACCAGGTAAAAATACGTTGCTTTCCCATCAAATTATTGATATACTATGTGTCATATTGTCACATGTGTCACGGCGTGTCATGTCAAGGCACACTATGTCACGCTTCAGGAGATAGATTTGTTTTAACGGAGACCAAAATTATGCAGTTCAATCAGGAATATCAAGAAAAATTACAGAATGCATGGGAGCACTTTATTGCAGCCGATAATGAGAATTTCGATTATTCGTTTATACGACCGGTTATTTTTGAATCTTGGCTTCGCTGCAGGAAATATAAAGTCAACCCTTATGAGAAAATAACTTCGATTTTAAACACGGAAGAAATAGAGAAACTATACAGCGAAAACAAGGATCTTGTGCGATCCGTCAGACCGTATATGGAACGGCTTTATTCCATTGTGGAGGGGTCTGGTTATTTTTTGCTGCTAAGCGATAAAGAAGGATATGTGCTGGATCTGATCGGAGATAAGGAGATGATCGAACAAGCAAAGGAAAGCATGCTGGTGGTCGGTGCAAACAGGTCAGAATCCATTGCCGGCACCAATGCAATCGGAACCTGTTTAGAAATTCAAGAACCCATACAAATGTGGAACGGAGAGCACTATGTAACCAGCCACAGACACTACTCCTGCAGCAGCGGTCCAATTTTTGATGAAGAAGGAAATCTCCTCGGCTGTTTGAATATCACTGGGAGTTATACCGAAATCCATACGCACACATTAGGAATGGTTCTCAGTGCAGTGGATGGAATTACAAAAGAATTGAAAATAAGAAAAGCTTATAATGAGATCAAATCCATGAGCGCTCAGAGGAGCAGTATTCTGGAATCCGTCACTTCCGGTCTGATCCTTTTGAACGAGGAGGATCAAATCATCCAGATGAACGGAAATGCTCAGCGTATGCTCCACTTAAACGGGCAAAATGCCATAGGAAAGAATATAAACACCCTCATGAGTATTGATGAACCGAATCATGTATATAATTTCTACAATTTAAAAACCGCTTTCAGTGATAAGGAAACCAATGTCTTTTTTTCAGGCAAAAATGCTGCCCCAGTAAAATTCCGTATCAGTGTAAACTTTGTAGGAGAAGACAGCCTGCATAACCGTGGCACCGTAATTCGGCTGGATGAGGCGAAGTACATCAACAAACTGGTCAATAAGGTCAGCGGCTTCAAGGCTTCTTATACCTTTGACAGTATCATCGGAAGTTCCTCTGCAACTAGAAAATTAATCCGTGATTGTGAAAGAGCAGCAAATAGTTCCTCCAATGTTTTAATCCTCGGGGAAAGCGGAACAGGCAAAGAGTTGGTAGCTCAATCAATCCATAGTAGCAGCAACTACTCAGAAGGACCTTTTGTCGCCATTAATTGCGCCGCCTTACCAAAGGGTCTGATTGAAAGTGAATTGTTTGGTTATGAAAAAGGATCTTTCACAGGAGCCAGCAAGGAAGGAAATCCAGGGAAGTTCGAGTTGGCTGACGGGGGCACCATATTCCTGGATGAAATAGGAGATATGCCGTTAGACGTTCAGGTTTCATTGCTGCGTGTCATTCAGACAAAAGAGATCGTTCGTATCGGTGCCAAACATCCCAAGAAAATTAACGTAAGGATTATTGCTGCAACTAACCGGAATCTAATTGATGAAGTGGAAGCAAAAACCTTTCGCCAAGACCTCTATTACCGGCTGAATGTTTTAGCGATTCACATGCCTCCCCTTCGCGATCGTGATAACGATGTTTGTGAACTTGCCGACTATTTCGCAAAAACATTAAATAACCCACAAAATACGGTAATGCGTATTTCTCCAGACGTTTACCCCCTATTAAAGAACTATCCTTGGCCAGGCAACATCAGAGAGCTTGAGAATGCAATCGAACGTGCCCTCAATATTACCGACAATGATGAAATCCGGGCAGACCACCTGCCGAGTCATATCCTTAAGATAACACCCACCATTAAGAGCCTCGCTGCTTCTGATGAACAGGCCGCATATGCTCAGCCATCCTTTGATTATAAATCAAATGGATATAACCTCATTAAATCCAGTCTTGAGCGAACCAACGGAAATATAAAGAATGCTGCAGAATTGTTAGGGATCAGCAGACGGACGCTCTACCGCAAGATGGATAAATACGGAATAGAATATAACGAATATCGGGAATAGTTTAACAAAACAAAAGCATGTCACATATGCATTGTGTGCGAAAAAACGCCGATCTGGAAATCCAGATCGGCGCCTTTTTAATATTTCTATCAGAATTATTTCGATTTTACTAAACCTATAAAAGCGCAGACAGCATAAGCGACCATGATCCCCATTACACCTGCCATCCAGCCTATCGTTGAATTATCCATTTTTATTTCCTCCTTGCTTTAAGAGAATTATTCTTCTTCAACCTTTTGCAGATTATTTCTTTGAAGCTTTTGATGCAATCGTATACACAACTTGACCAATAACAGTCATAGCGAAAATGACGACTACACTCATGATAAACATATTAGTGAACATATCAGTTTCCTCCTTTTCCTGACAAAAGCCTAAACTTCTTCTAACTCATGAACCTTGAAGTAACCAGGTTCTCCTTTGGTTGTCAGATTTCCAACAATGATTACAACTAGAGATGTGACTAATGTTATATAAACATTTGGAAGAGAGCCAACCAATCCACCGATGGAAGCAGGCAACGAGGTAAATGTCCAAATCATATTTAAAATCCATGTGATTGCAAGAGTTGCCGTCGCTACCCCGTGACTTCTCTTCCAGAACAGACCCGTAACGAAAAGCCAGAACACAGGCACCATCCAGGCAAACAGCCAGTTGATTGCACCAAGGATCGGAGGCAGATATGCCGAAACTGCAATCGCTATCGCGCCTAAGATTACAACCATGATTCTGATGACTTTTGTGATTTCTTTTTCCGAAGCATCCTTTTTAAACAATCCTTTGTATATGTCGATTGCAAAAATCGTAGCCGGTGTTAAAGCAGTCATTGCAAATGTGGAAAGGATTGCGGCCAGCAATGCAGCTAGCAGCAGTGCGGCGACCCAAGCAGGCAACATGTCAACGATCATAGTGGTTGCAGCCATCTTCGGTCCTAATTCAGCATATTGAGGAAGTGCTCTGGCAGTTAAACCGATCGTAACAGCGAAAACGCCGAACAATCCATTTAATGGAGCCGCAAGCCAAACGGATCTTCTGATGGTCTTTTCGTCTTTTGCTGACATATAAGCCTGCAGCAGCATCTGGCTGATACCCTGACAGAATACAACAGCAATGATTTGTGCCATAGCAAATGTGATAAATAAATCAGGTGTTCCAAAAATACTTGTCATAAATTGAGTACTCTGATCTGCATTATAGAAGGCCTGTACCGTATCGAAGTTTCCGCCCGGAAGATTGAATGCAATAAACAAAGTAGCAACAATCAAGCCAATGTACATGATTGCGGCGTTTATTACATTTACAACACCTACTTCTTCCATACCTGCAAGTACTACATAGAAAATTCCAAGGATACCGCCGACGATAGCGCCCTGTACAATTCCCCATCCGGTCAAGGTAGCAAATACAATACCGACACCTTGTGTTTCCAGAGTCAAAATTCCCCAGATGCAGCCTGCCATAACGCAGGAAATTGCCAAAGCATTTTTTGCACCGAACATTCCTTTTAATGCTTCCGGCACGGTTGTGACACCCATTCTTCTAACCCAAAGTCCGGTTCCGAAGCATGCCACGATAATCAGCACAACGTGAGCTAAGCTGAACCAATAAGCGATTGCTCCCATGCCGAAAGACATTTCAAATACACCTAAGATATGGGCGGTACCTAATACTGTAAGCGCTATCGTTGATGCCAACACGAGAACACCCATGTTTCTTCCACCCAGAGCGAATCCTCCCTCTTCATCTTTATTTCTCTTTTTGGAAATAACAAAACCTACGCCGAAAATTACCAGAATTTCATAGATCAGCACAATGGCTAATACACCTATTCTCATTTTTTAGACCTCCTAATTTTACTTTTAGAAATCGCTACTATTAAAGCATATAATTGCAGTCAAAATTATGGCGCATAAAACATTTTTTTGTAAATTTGAAATTTGAGTTTAATGCGCCATATTCTTAAATTAGCCTCTCGATACCATGCGGGCTGGTCCGAAGCTCTGAGCTAGACGCAGCACTTGGCCGCCGTCAGGATGGATCTCGTATTTTACGCCCTTTGGAATATAGAATCCGTCTTCCGTAACGAGTGGAAGCTTTTCTCCATCAGCGATAACATAACCTTTCCCAGAGATGACATACGTCATCTGGTCGGATTCTGCAACCTGACCGGTCACGATGCCATCTGGCAGTATTTCGACAACCTGAAACTCGATGGTATTGCTGCCACCGTTCTTCGGTGTGGAAATCGGGAAAGCGGTCGCATTTTTGGCGTCGGATAAAGCCACCGGAGTCACGTCGTTGATATTTCTGATGAAAGGCTCGGTCTGGTTGAATTCTTTCGGAGTCAGGGTTACAAGGAATTTCAGCGTCTGAACGCCGATAGGATACATCTCGTGGTCGGAGTTGCCCGGAATCCACATTACATCTCCCACCTTGTATTCATAACGCTTGCCTTTGATTATGGAATAACCCTTGCCGGACAGAATGAAGTAGCAGTGGTCTGCATCCTTATGGTTGTCAAGGATTGCAGCTCCGCCAATTCTGATTTCACAGATAGAGAAGAACCCGTAAGTGTCGGAATCCATAGTTGTAGGTAAACCGAAAGCAAACGCATGAGCGTTAATATGCTTTGCAGGTTGTGCCGGAGCAAGATCATAATAATTTTTTACATATGCTTTAGCCATTTTAAAGTACCTCCTTGAAATTTTAAAATATATATTTGTTAATTATTAAATAGATTTAACTTTGTCATTGTTTCGTTAAGCTCTCTTATATCCGCACTGATCTTCAAGAACCTGTGTTAAAACAGAGAAGTCTTTGTCACCTCTTCCGGACGCTGCAGCCGCCTGCAGAGACTGTCTAGTAACTGCTGTAACAGGCATAGCAACACCATACTGCTTTGCAGCAGCAAAAGCAAGATCAAAATCTTTCATCATCAGCTTAACACTGAAAGCAGGTTTGTAGTCACCGCTGGAAACCAAAGCTGCTTTATATCCTACCAACGGAGAACCAACTGCGCTTCCTGCCATTACCTGACAAACCTGAGCAACATCCAGCCCGGCCTTTTCAGCAAGAACAACAGCTTCAGCCATCATTTGTGAAGTAACACCGATCATAACGTTCAATGCAAGCTTTAAAACTCTGGCTTCTTCATCTCCACCAACATAGAACTGATTCTTGCCCATTGCTTCGAATAACGGAAGTACCCTGTCATATGCAGCTTTATCTCCAGATGCCAGGATACCAAGAGTTGCATTCTGTGCCAGTACTGTGCTTCCGGTTACAGGACCTCTGATGAATTTACATTCTTTTGCTTCAATCGCATCATTCACCTTTGCAGATTCTTCAGGGGAGACAGTACTCATGTCAATAACCACTTTGTTTGCGGATAAACCTGCAGCAACACCATTTTCGCCCAATGTTACAGACTGTAAGGTAGGACCGTCAGATACCATGGTGAAGATAAAATCACATTTTTCAGCGATTTCTTTCGGAGTATCTGCCCATTTCGCACCTTCAGCAAGTACTTCATCAGCCTTCACCTTTGTTCTGTTCCACACTGTAACCTCGTGTCCTGCTTTTAGTAAGTTCTTGCACATTGGATTTCCCATGTTGCCCAGTCCAATCCAACCAATTTTAGCCATTTTATATTTCCTCCTTAATTTATTAAAAATATAGCTGTGTTAACGAATTTACTAGTTTTTTCAAATTTTCTATCCTTACAGGAATTGACATCCCGGAAGTCCACAGGAAGTGATTTCGTCTGAAGGGAACTTCGTCATAAGTTCGCAGCCATCCTTTGTCACAACAACTTCCTCTTCAATTCTTGCGCTTCCGGAACCATCCTCAGATGCACACCAAGTCTCAATTGCAAATGTCATGCCTTCTTTTAGAGTGTAAGGATTATCTAGTGAGAATAATCTTGAGATTATTGGCTTTTCCCATAGTCCAAGTCCGATACCATGAGCGAACTGAAGCAGGAAGGCTTCCTCTTCATTTTTAAATCCTAACTCAGTGGCTGCCGGCCACGCCTTTGCAACATCCGCAGAAGTGTTTCCTGGCTTAATCGCCTTAATGGAATCTTTGATCCATTTAGAAGCTTTCTCATATGCTCTTCTCTGGTCAGCGTTTGGTACTCCACAGGAGAAAGTTCTGTAGTAACATGTCTTGTAACCGTTGTAGGTGTTCCCTATATCAAAGTAAATCAGCTCTCCCGGTCTTACCATTCTGTTTGAAAAGGTATGGCTATGCGGATTGCCTCTTCCTCCGGAAATACTGTTTACAAATTCTACAAGTTCAGAACCCCAGCCATAAAGCTTGTAGTTGGCAAGGGCTACCAACTCATTTTCCATGATCCCAGGTCTAAGGGCCTTTGCGAGATCATAATACGCACCGTCTACCATTGCTGCCGACTGTTTTAATAACTGTATTTCATCACCAGTCTTGATGATTCTTGCATCCAGCATGGATTGCTGACCATCTACGATTTCAACATTGTGAGCTTCTAAAGCTCTGATAAGCGGAATGTCAACAATGTCCATCCCCACCTTGCCGGTAGCTCCATACTCTTTCAGGTATCCTGCTATTTGGTCAGCTACTTTATCTACCATCCCTGCTTCTTCAGGGATTGCGCCTCTCATGGAACCTACAGCAGGCATGATATGATCTACGGCTAACCAATCTACTCTTTGCCTTTTCGAAGGGGCTGCTGGATCAAATAGAAACGGTTGGTCAACTCCATCAATAAGGATACAATATCTGTTCATTTTATTACGATTCCATTCACCGATATGAGTCCCTGTAATATACCTGATGTTATCAAAATCGTAACAAACAATGGCTGAAAGGCCATAATTCTTCATGCTCTGCTTTGCTCTAGCTAATCTGTCTTTACGAAGTCTATAAAAATCAACA
This sequence comes from uncultured Oscillospiraceae bacterium, assembly GCA_964612345.1. GTDB lineage: Bacteria > Bacillota > Clostridia > Peptostreptococcales > Anaerovoracaceae > Anoxybacterium. Next base: position 11,624 of record CAZTEH010000072.1, read on the forward strand.
TTTGATTCAAAGTCCACTCCGTTCATTCCTGATTTTGGCATTTTGATTCCTCCTTAAGATTTGTTTGCAATATTTTCTGCCTCGACTAACTGATGAATTATCGTTGCGCCCAATAGATAAGAGCAAAACCTATGCCAAGATTTTTTTAATTTCTTTCTTAGGGATGTCATTGAGTAACTTCCTGCTTAGAATTTCACCACTATTTCATCTTGTTAAAAAATTAATTGTAGAAAGAATCACAAAATCGGCCTATCAATTTCTAGGCCCAAAATAAGAAAATCTATTATTTTCTTGCTTTTTTACATTTTCTGTGACAAAATTGTGCCATATCGTGCCGCCGCATGCCACACATGTGCCAATGTGCGTCATGATTTTGTCATAATTATATCAACACGTGCCACCTTTGTGATATTTCAGAATGGAAAAAGTTAATTGGGAGGGATCACTTTGAACGAACTTACAGAGGAATATACGAAAAAACTGTTTGAGTATTGGAACAAATATATTAGAGAAGACGCCCCACTGCCAGAAACCCTTGATATGCGGCCTATCATTTACGAATCATGGAAGCGTTCCAAAGCTAGAAAGGTATACCCCTTCGAGGTCAAGGACGCAAAACTGAGCGCAACAGAACTTCGCTATGCTATCACTCGTAATAAAGCGTTGATATCTGTGGCACATTCCTATATCATGAAACTTTACTCTTATGTGAAAGGAAGCAATTTCGCTATTGCGCTCACCGACAACCGTGGTTTTGTATTGGATCTTGTCGGGCAAGACTACGAAATTCAGCAACGCGCGAAAAAAAGCGGGTTGTCGGTTGGATGCAACAGAAGTGAAGAGTATTCCGGCACCAACGGGATCGGAACTTGCCTCGCAACAGGTCAGCCGATACAAATATGGGGTCGGGAACATTACATTGAACCACATCACAGCTATGTGTGTTCCGCTGCACCGATTAAGAACCAATTTGGCACGATCATCGGATGCTTGGACCTTATCGGACCAATCGAGGCTGTCAATTCGCATACCCTTGCCATGGTATGTGCCGCAGTAGACGGCATAGAAAAAGAATTGAAGATGCACGAAGCTTATGAAAAGGTATCTATTTCAAACTCGCAACTGGTCAGTACGATCCAATCTATATCTTCCGGTATTATTATGATTGATAATATGGGTATCATCACCCATCATAACAACAGAGCGATACAGTTCTTAAAGCTTCCAAACACAAATTTAGAGAATGAAAACCTGGCTAATATTCTCGATTTAAAGCACTGTTCGCTGAATCTCCTCGATTTGAATCGTGATTTCAGTAACAGGGAAATAACACTGAAGAACAGCCTTGGCATTCCCTTAAATTTATCTATTTCAGCGTCTGTTATTTATAATAATCATCACAAAAAAATCAACACTGTTTTCGCCATTGAAGAGCAGCAGCGAATCCACAAAATGGTAAGCAAGATGAGCGGTTTTACAGCACGGTTTACTTTTGATTCCATCATAGGTACCTCCGCGCCCATCGGGCAAGTAATTGAGGTGGGCAAATTGGCTGCCCAGAGTGATTCCAACGTTCTGATCCTGGGCGAAAGCGGGACAGGCAAAGAGTTGTTGGCGCAATCCATACATAATGCCAGCGACCGTGCGAATGGGCCATTTATTGCAATCAATTGCGGATCGTTACCAAAAGGTTTGATTGAATCCGAACTCTTTGGATATGAAGGCGGTGCTTTTACCGGAGCAAGCAAAGAAGGTCAGCCGGGTAAATTTGAGCTGGCCTCTGGCGGTACAATTTTTCTGGATGAAATCGGAGATATGCCGCTGGAGCTTCAAGCAACGCTGCTCAGAGTAATTCAGACAAGGGAAATAGTTAGAATCGGTGGCAGACAACCGAAAAAAATCGATGTACGAATCATGGCCGCAACAAACGTAAATTTATCAGAATCTGTACAAAGTAAAAGTTTTCGAAATGACTTGTATTACAGGCTCAATGTACTCTCCATCATTATTCCGCCGCTTCGGCAACGTACAGATGATATCCCTGTTTTAATCGATCAATTTATTCAGATTTATAATCAATCCATGGGTAAATCAGTCACCGGCTTGACCCCACAAGCCCTTAGTCTTATGATCAATTATAACTGGCCAGGAAATGTGAGAGAGCTTGAAAATGTCATTGAACGTGCACTGAATCTGACGCAGGCCAATCTCATTACAGAGGCTGAACTTCCGCAAGAAATCCTCATGAAAATACAACCTGAAACAGCCACGGCCGTTTTGACTAACCGATATTTGCCTACCGAGCCGGGGAAAAGCAAAGAAGAAAGCAGAATCATTGCTGTCCTGGCGCAGGAAGAAGGGAACATTACAAATGCATCGATCACTTTAGGGATTCCAAAGCGGACACTTTATCGAAAGCTGCAGAAATATAACATTGAAGTTAACGAGTTTCGCTTATAGATACCAAATTTCAGCTGACTTATAAACAAAATAAGTATAATTTAAAAAATATGCTGTTGATTCTTTATCAACGGCATATTTTTTGCAATATGTTTATGTGTAGTTTATTACAAACAACGGAAATTGAAAGGAGATCTGCTTATGTTTTGGAATATTGTTATCATCGCCGGATTTTTTTGGATTATTATGAGTATTTTTAGTTTTATTCAATCAGTCCAAGTAAAAAATATTTTTAAGACGCTTGAGCCTTCCGGTAAAGTATATATCGGGAGAGACGCCGGGTTCCTACGGACAAAATATATCGCTTTTGCTGCCGTAAATCCTGATGGCACAGTTACAAACGCAAGGCTTCTGAAGGCGTGCCGCATTATCACGCTGGCTAAAATCCAACCTATGGATTATTTGATTCATAGAAATTTGTTAACGATTGAGCCAGCCACGATGGGTCTGGAAGTAAAAAAGGGACTTGCCATTCAAAATCTTAGCGTAAATTTTAAAAAGGACAAAAGGTAGAACAGAGGATGAAATGCATTATCAGCCCATATACAAGCTGCTATAAAAACATTGGGAGCGAAGAATATTTTTTATCAAAATTTGACGATGATATCTTTTATCTGTATATCAACGCTCCATCCATTATTGTTGGGAGACATCAGAACACCTATGCCGAAATCAATCAGGAATATGTGCACCAAAATGGAATAGAAGTCGTTCGCAGAATGTCCGGCGGTGGTGCGGTCTATCATGATCACGGAAATTTGAATTATGGTTTTATCGCGGAGAATCAAGGCAAGGACATCAACGAAGTATTTCGGGAATTTACCGTCCCCATTATCAATGTCCTTCAGAAATTGGGAGCAGATGCACGCTTTTCAGGAAGAAACGATCTTGTGATTGACGACAAAAAAATTTCAGGTGTCGCGCAGTATCATAAAGGCAACAAAGTACTCTTACACGGAACTTTACTTTTTTCCTCAGATATGACAAAAGTATCTGAGTCTTTGAACGTCGATCCTCGGAAGTTTCAGGATAAGAGTGTTAAATCTGTAAGAAGCCGTGTGACGAATATCAGCCCTTACTTATCCGAGCCCCTTTCCATTGAAGATTTCACTTCCATTCTTTCAAAAGAAGTCATCTCCCAATTCCAAGGAACGGAGATTTATGAGTTGAATGATCATGACAAGGAAGAAATTGAAAAGCTTGCAGACAGCAAGTATGCAACTTGGCAATGGGTATACGGCAGCTCACCAAACTTTACATATTGGCATGAATTGAGATACGAAAATGGTATTTTGGATATCGGTCTGGATGTTGAATCCGGAGCCATTAAAAACCTTACTATTTATGGAGATTATTTCGGTACGAAGGATATCGATGAGATGACTGGTTATTTCGTTGGATTACCATATGAAAAGGGTGCGGTAGAAGCAGTACTGGCCAAGTTTCAACTGACAGATTTTATCTACAAGCTTCCGGAAGAGTTATTTATTGAAAGTTTATTCTCAAATTCTTTTTAGAATTAATATTTGAATTGAATTATAGCGTATCAGGTTTTTTTTAATCATGATACGCTGAATTTTGCGAGGTATGAAAGAATGAAATGGTTTTTTGATTTGAAAATCAGCACTAAAATTTTAGCCGGTCATATTATTGCTGCTATCTTCACAGTCATTGCAGGTGTTTTGGGAATTTATTTCTTCAAAAATTTTGAAGCTGCAAATCTGGGATTAAATGAAGCAGGCATGGCAACGGCTTTGATCCTATTAACGGCGGCCGTGGGAATCATTTTTGCCGTCGGGCTGGGAATCATGGCATCCCGTTCAATCATAAAGCAGTTTGAAAAGGTTTCAGAGCTTGCTGACAAAGCTGCGGCAGAAAACATAAAGGAAAAGACTGCAGCTGTTGAGAAAATAGCTTCGGGGGACTTGACCTTTCAATTAAAACTCCAATCAAACAGGGATATGCTTGGAATCAGTATCAATTCTTTGATTGACACGCTCAGAAAACTTGTGGCGGAAGCAGACGCTTTTACAGCATCCGCATTGGATGGAAATCTGGAGCATCGCGGAGATGCAGAGAAATTCAGCGGCGTGTACAACGGGATTATTAAAAATTATAACAAAACGATCGACGCTTTGGCAGAACCAATCAACATTTCATCGGAATACATCGAAAAGATCAGCAAAGGAAATATCCCCGGAAAGATCACCACCGCTGCAAAAGGCGGTTTCAATAAGATAACCGACAATATCAATAACTGTATTGATTCAATCAATTCTCTGATTGAGGATACAGAGATGCTTTCTAGTCAAGTCATGCAAGGAGATCTGAGCGCCAGGGCAACTTCGGAAAAGCATACCGGAGACTTTGCTAAAATTGTTAAGTACTTCAATTCCACATTGGATTCGGTAATCGGACCATTGAATGTTGCTGCAAGTCATATCGAACAAATAGGCAGGGGTGAGATTCCGGAAAAAATTACAGAAGAATACAAGGGCGAATTTAATGATTTAAAGAACAGCATCAATTCCTGCATCGATGGGCTTGGCGGACTTGTTGAAGGCAAATATATTTTAAGACGCATGAGTTTCAACGATTATTCCGTAAAAATGGAAGGGGCTTATTCGGGAATCTTTGGAGAAATGTCCGAATCAATCAGCATGGTATCCGATCGAATTCTGCATCTTTTAAAGGTTTTAAACGAAATTTCCGCCGGAGATCTCAATGCCCTCGTCGAGCTCAAGAGTATCGGAAAAAGAAGCGAAAAAGATACACTTATGCCTACCATTATCGAAATGATGGAAAACATCAAAGCACTGGTTGACGAGACAAGTATGCTGTCGAAGGAAGCGATTGAAGGCAAACTGGCCATAAGAGGAAATGCCGAAAAATTCAACGGTGAATATGCGAAGGTAATCCAAGGAATCAACAATACACTGGATGCAGTGATCGAGCCTGTACGCGAAGCATTTGAAGTACTGCAGGAAATGGCCAAGGGAAATCTTCAAGTCACCATGGTAGGTAATTATCAGGGAGACCATGCTGCAATCAAAAGCGCAATGAATGAAACCGTAGAGAACATTCGAAGTTATTTAAACGAAATTTCAGACGTTCTTATACAAATCTGCAACAGCAACCTTGATCTCGCCATTACTGCAGACTACAAAGGAGACTTCATAGAAATCAAGGATTCGTTGAATCATATCATCCTTTCTCTGAGTCAGGTCATGACTGATTTCGGAAATGCAGCGGAACAGGTCTCATCGGGATCACGGCAGGTTTCAGAAGGCAGCCAGACTCTTGCCCAGGGTTCAACCGAGCAGGCAAGCTCTATCCAGGAGCTGACCGCATCGATCAGTGAGATTGCAGAGCAAAGCAAGGATAATGCGGTCAAAGCAAACGAGGTATATGAACTTGCAAAGGGTGCCCGCGACGGCGGAGCCAAGGGAAACTTAACGATGAATGAAATGCTGGAGTCCATGAAAGATATCAACGAATCTTCAGTAAACATTTCTAAAATTATTAAAGTGATTGATGATATTGCATTCCAGACCAATATCCTTGCGCTGAATGCGGCAGTGGAAGCAGCGCGGGCAGGCAGCCACGGAAAAGGATTTGCGGTTGTAGCGGAAGAAGTAAGAAATCTTGCGGGTAGGAGTGCAAAAGCTGCAGAGGAAACAACCGAACTGATCAAAGGATCGATTCAAAAAGTTCAGGCTGGAACCAGAATCACAAATGAAATTGCCGCCGTTCTGCAAGATATTGCCGAAGGGGCTGTAATTTCAACGGAGAAGCTGAGTATTATTGCGGAGGCCTCAAACAAACAGGCATCAGGAATCTCCCAGATAAACCAGGGAATCGAGGAGATTTCTCGGGTGATACAAAGCAACTCTGCGACTGCGGAGCAAAGTGCCGCAGCCAGTGAAGAACTGTCCGGCCAAGCTGAGCTTCTGAAAGAAATGGTATCAAAATTCAACGTGAGTGGGAGACTTACGAATATCGGTTTGTTATCACACAACGGATACCAGTATGAACAAGACAAAGCATTCCTGACATTTAGCGAAACCGACAAATATTAATATGCCAAACCTAATAACAAGAAAGGAGTCAGCCGAACCGGCTGACTCCTTTCATTCATTTTCTTCTTCTCTGAGGATCCTGTCATTTACTGATTAATGGGTATAACGCATTGATTGGCATATATACAAGCTCGATTTACTTTATTTAATAAATTTGAATCTAATATGAGTTCTTCCAGCCGGTAATTCGACTAATTTAATCCTTTCTAATTTGATTGATAATTTATCTATAATAACAAATGGTCGAAATCCAGTTTGCAAAAAGATTGGTATTATATCAACTTGTAATTCATCCGCTAAATTTGCGCTTAAACAAAGCTGAGTTGTTATTGCACTGCCTATAATATTAACATCTTTATCACAAATATCTTCGGCAAATCCATCCAAAGATATCGTCACACCTAAAATTACTTTTCCCATAAAATATTCCTCCGAGCTATAATAATTATGATCTTTCATTAACTCCATATATCAGCTTCTTTACTTTTTGAGCGGTTAATTCTTGAAAAATCCACCTTTGAGAAAACATAAGTGGATAATAATAAAAATACCAGTCCGAAAATGATTACAATCGCCATGCTGATCGGAGGTGTAATTACAAAACTTCCTATTTTAAAAGCAAGTTGTTCCGCAATCAATTGATCGGTTGTTAGAGACGTCTTTTCCAGTATGATCGTCCTGAAAAACGCAGTTGTATAGGTCATGGGATTGAAATAAGCACTAACTTGCAATATATTTGGTAATATAGAAATCGGGATATATGCACCGCAAAGAAACGTCAAGGGCATTGTAATTGCTGTTATTACAATTTGAAATGTTTGTGAATTTTTAACCAGAGCCGCTATAAATAATCCTAATCCGGAAAACACAAGCCCTACGAGAATCATTACACCGATCACCGCAAATGGTGTTATCCAGGATGTAAATTTAAGCCCTATAAAATAACCGATGAATAAAATAATAATACCCTGTAAGGTTGCTATCGTCGCTGCCGATAATAACTGGCCGGCGGCAATCTGGATTCGTTTCACCGGGCTTACCAATACTTCCTTCATAAATCCCGAAACAATATCTTCAATGGTGCTGGTAGCAATGGTAAGGGATGTTTGGAAGACCGTTGTTATCACAATTCCCGCAAGCATATAGTTCACTGGATTTTCAATATTTTCAATTTTAAATACTGCACTGAACACATATAAAAAGAAGAAGGGCATAATAATCGTAAAAATAAGCTGGACACGATTGCGGGCAAATATTTTAATGTTTCGAAACCATAAAGCGAATACTATATTCATAAATTTCTCACTTTCTTATATCTTTTCCTGTAATTTCTAAGAACACATCGTTCAAGGTGCCTTTTTTAATTTCCAAGTCAGTTATTGAAGCTTTCTGTTCACTTAATATTCCCATCAATTTGGGGAAGTTATCAACTTCAATCGAATAATAACCGGTTTTTTTTCTGTAAGTTAACCCTGCATGATTAAGCAGTGTTTCCAACCCTTCCCCGTCACTGGTTGTGATATATGCTTTATCCTTTGTGTATTGCTGTTTCAAGCGATACGGAGTGTCCATTGCAACAATTTTACCGGCATCCATAATGGCAACTTTGCTGCAAATTTCAGCCTCATCCATGTAATGCGTTGTTAGAAAGATGGTAATATTCTTCTCCTTTTGCAGCTTTACAATATATTCCCATATATGCGCCCTCGTTTGAGGGTCAAGACCTGTGGTTGGCTCATCTAAAAACAATACTTTTGGGTAGTGAAGCAGGGATCTGGCTATTTCCACACGCCGTTTCATCCCACCGGACAAGCTGCTTACCATTGATTTTTTCCAATCCAGTAAATCCACTAAATTTAAAACAAATTCGATACGCTCCGTGGATTCACTTTTTGAGATACCATAAAAATGACAATGCATTATTAAATTTTCCACAACGGTCATTTTGTTATCCAATGTCGGTTCCTGAAAAACAACCCCAATGACACTCCGAACGGCATCCTTTTCTTGCGAAACGTCTTTTCCGTCAATGATCAGGGTTCCCGAGGTCTTATCGAATATGGTACACAGTGTATTGATGGTTGTGCTTTTACCTGCTCCATTTGGGCCTAAGAATGCAAAAATGCTTCCTTCTTCCACCTCAAATGAAACATGGTCGACCGCCGTAAATTTATCATATTTCTTTACAAAATCTCGAACTTCTATTATGTTTGTCATGGTTAACTCCTATCAAATGTAATGAAGACAGATATCTTATCTGTCTTCACGGATTTCATATAATAACTAAGTTTTGACCGTTCTTTCCAAACTATTCTCTCTACACCATAACAATCCGGACTCCCTGCGGGGTGTCCTCCAGCGTGATCCCTCTTGCTTTCAGAAGGTCTCGGATTT
>CAZTEH010000073.1:0-20178 GCA_964612345.1 uncultured Oscillospiraceae bacterium
TGTATTTTGATTTTGCATAAAAACACCTCCATAAAATTTAATAACTCATTTAATTGATCTACTTATTCTCCCATTTCAGTATTACTTGATGAATCACTAGCTTTCCAATTATTAAAGTATCCTGCATCATACTGTTTTTTCACATATGCAATCAGAGCACAAATTAACGAGATAACCAGCACAAAGGATAGTACTTTTATTAGCAAAGACAAAATCCCGTAAATGCTGAATGTTGAGGTATATCCTCCCATTTGTCCACCGTAAACTCCAAACGTCATACCTTGGTTTGTAAAGTTAGAGATCAGGCAAATTATTAAGATGATACCAAGAACAGCTAACGTTATGACTGTAACGGTTTTTATGATTGGATCATTTTTAATCGCCGCAAGTATCTGTGAATCGTGATTATTAAAAAAATTATTTTTTACCCACATAAGTATCCCGACAATTACTGCGATTACCAATATTACCATTAACAATTTAACAAGCAATACAAGAAAACCTATTATAAAGCTATTCATCGAATACCCGGAATAACCATTCATTGCTCCCATACTGCCATATCCGGAATTTACCATACGTCCACCTCCTATAGTGTTTTTAAGTCGGTTATACGAAAGCAAAATGCTTCCTATATATAATTTAGTATTTTTCGTTATTACTTTTATAATCATTGAAAATTTTAGTTTTTAATTCAGATAATGGTATTGCGGCAAAAAAGGAAACAGCAATTTTTTAGCTGTTTCTTTTTTTTAGTATTGATATATATAGAATTGAAGAAAGCATATTATTATTCTTTAATTGTAATACCATTCGGCGATTTACCAACGTTAATCGTATCTACTATGCTGTTGTCCATGGGATCGATAACAGATACACTATTTGCTCCTCTATTTGTTACAAATACGTATGATCCATCCTTGGATATCGCGACACCATGGGCTTTATCTCCTGTAGCTATTGTATCAGTTACGTTCATACTTGCCACGTCAATAACACTGACATCTCCAGAATCTTCATTTGCAACATAAATTGATTTACTATCAAGTGTCGAGTGTAATTGAATAGGTTTTTTTCCTACCGGGATCGTCTTTATTACAGACATATTTGCCATATCCACGACCGCAACACTATTATCATTGCTGAGAGTCACAAATGCATATTTATTGTCAGGTGTAAATGCAGGCTGCACCGGGCCGTTCCCAATCGGCATTGTATTTATAACACTATTTGAAGCCACATCTATAACCGATACATCATTTGAATTTGAATTCGCTACAAATATATATTTGTTGTCAGGCGACATCCTTAATCCATGCGGCATCTTCCCTACAGGTATCTTAGTTGTTATACTTCCATTCTGTAAATTAACAACGTATAGGTTGCCATTTCCAATATCACCAGCCATACCGTCGCCGCTCATCTCCTCTGCCATTTCAGCTACGGTAACATACGCAGTATTAGAATCAGGAGAAAAGACAATATGGCTTGGCCCTTCTCCGACGTCTATTGAATTTACTACTTGCCCTGAAGTTGTATCAATTGCTGATATCGAATTATTCTGATTTTCAACTACATAGACAAATTTACCATCCGGTGTAATCTGTACATTATGAGGGCCGTTCCCTACTGGCACAGTCATTTCAATATTCATTGTTTTCATATTGATAATTGATACGCTTGCCTCATCTTCATTCGCTGTATAAATATAGTAGAGAGGCATTTCATCCATCTGATTTTGCATGTCATCATTATTAGATTGATTTCCTTGATTCTGCTGTTTTGATTGACATGCAAACAGACTAAAACTGAGAACTATTGTAAGTAGTATTATTAAATATTTTTTCATGATATTATCTCCTTATCAATTTTCTATAGCATATATTTTGATTAAAAATTCGACATTTATCCAAACCTTATTTCAAATTATTTCTGGACATTTGTTTTTACCTTGCTCATATTCGAATCTCATTCTTGTAAGTTTCGTGCTTGATTGTTTTAAATATAACGATTTGATATGTAGAAATTATGTAGAATATAAATTATTTTGTAAATAAAAGACTTCTCGTGAAGAGAAGCCTTTTCCATTACTATTCTAATGTTTCTTTACGGCTACATCATACCTTTCATCATGCCCATGTCCTGCATATTCATCATGCCCATTCCCTGCATATTGCCGTTCATGTTCATGCCGCCCTGCATGCTGCCGTTCATATTCATTCCCGGCATATTCATGCTTCCCTGCATATTACCATTCATGCCAGTCATGTTCATACCGTTATTTGTTTCGTATTGGTATCCGTAACCATAATTTGTCCCGTTTGCTACAGGATAGCTGTTGAATTGTCCGATCCCCCACAAAACTGCAAAGCTGATGACGATTCCAACCAAAGATACTGCGGCTAATTTAAACCAAGCGTTATTTAACATAGCATTCACTCCTTTCTAAGCGACCTCTTTTTCAATTTCATTTCCGCAGTAAGGGCAAGCGATCCACTGATTTCCTAATTCTTTGCCACATGCACTGCAGATTTTTTTCTCTTTTGTATTATTTCCACTCAGGGAGCACTTGATTCTTTTCACATCTTCCTCAGTAAAGATGTAATTTTTAATTGCGATTGCGATCCCGACTGCTAATCCGATGATAAAGAGTACGAAAAGCACCTTTATCAGAATCAGTAAAATGAAACTTGTTGTGCCCAAAAAACTCGAGCCAGTAACTGCATAACCCATATGCTACCTCCTTTATTAATTTTATAAACTATTTTCGGTTTCCGTTATCACCCTCTTTTTTCTTCAGTTGCTTTCTAAAAATACTTTAGCTTAACTTTATGAAGATTTAATGGAGAGTTCAGATGATTATTTAATAATACTATTCACCTTTTTTGGTTTTTTCTTTTTTTGGTTTTTCCTCTTGGGACTTTTCTTCTTTAGTTTTTTCCTTGCCGCAATACGGACAGTTTTTCCAATGTTCCTCTAACTCTTTACCGCATGCGTTGCAGGATTCTTTGATTACTTCAGCCTTGACGAAAGCACCTTTTATTTTTTCTACATCGTCTTTAGTAAAAAGGTAATTTTTTATTATTAACACAATACCCACTACCAAGCCGATAACCAAGAGCACGAATAGGAGTTTTATTAACAAAAGTAGAATAAAACTTGTTGACCCTAACAAACCTGCTCCGGCATATCCATATCCCATATGCTCATAACCTCCCCCGTAATAACCGGGGATTCCAACTCCGGCTCCTCTAAGTATCACATATAGAAACCATAATCCTAAAATACTTAGAACCAGAGAGCCTAGAAACTCAAAAAGTGATTTTTCACCGTTCATATTATCACCTCCTTTCGCAGTTTTTTTTGTTTGTCTATATATAGAGCAAATGCCGTGCCAACTTTAAATAATTTAATATTGTTTAAGCAGAAACACTGAATTTTAAAGCATCACAAATTATATACCAAATAATTCTCCACATTTTCATGACGAATTCTTTTAGGATGATTCCCCGAGCATATTAGTACTGTTCAGGATTCCACAGTATACTGTAACATTTGACACATTAAAAATGCAGCTGTGCATAATGCGATAGCTGCATTTCCGTGTTGTACTATATAATTAAATTAAGGAGTTCCTTTACATCATGCTACTCTCCATTTCACTCATACTACCCATACTGCTTTGCGGCATACCAGACATGCCTGACTTATTGTTCTAGAGTTATAACTTCCATCGGACCCCAATCTGCCATTAAGACTGTACGGAATAAAAGATAACCAGCGATACCGTTGCCAATACCGTCGTAATGATGATATTATTTGCCAAGTCATTCTTACTATTGATAACTTCTCCCGAATTAAGTGGTATGATTTCAGATTTTTTCTTTTTTGCATAAATCATAAAGACCAATGCAATCAATACTAAAGTAGCACTTAGAACATACGAAATTGAAATCCCTCCAAGTATAGTAGGATTAATTCTAAACAATTCAACTACGCTTCGATTAAAGGAAAACATAATCAAATACCAAGCAAATATTTGTCCCTCATAGCGTACGTTTTTCCTTTTATTCCAAAGTATAAAAAAGACAATATAATCGAGTATAAATTCATACACCTGTGTCGGATGAACTAAATAACCTTGGTTATAGATCCCCCAGGGCAGCGGCAAACTCATTACTTTCCCAAAAACATCACATCCGACTCTTCCGATTGCCTGTCCAAGTATAATTCCCGGCGCCATGGCATCTGCATACTTGAGAAAAACTTGACGATTCTTCCGCATATAGATGTATGCGGTTATAAATGCACTGGCCAAACCTCCGTGTATCGAGAGGCCGCCTTCAGTTATCAGAATAATTTCGGTTGGATTATTTAAATAATACGTCAGGTCATAAAATAATATATAGAACAATCTGGCGCCAATAACAGCGGCAATAATTGAATACAAAACAATATCCAAACCAACATTAATATCAAGTTTCTTTCTCTTAATTTCCATATGCGCAATAAAAACACCAGCTAAGATGCCGATGCTGATCATCAGGCCAAAAAAATGGATCGGGAAACCAAATAAATAAAACAAAACTTTCATTTTATTACCCCACCTTCATAATAACACTGTCTTTTAATTCATACTCTATTTGCTTTATAGTACCAACAGATTATGTATTTTTTATGTAGAATTATTTCTGGGTTAAAAAATAAGATATATGCTTATATCAATAGAATAATGTATAATGAGCCATGTAAATAAAACATGTTGGAGAAATCAATATGATTGTAATATCAAAACTATTATGCGGAACTGAAAATTATGATGACCAGTTAGGTATGCCCATGGGGCTGCCGCTCAGACAAGAGGAACTGTTACTGGTCATGGACCGGTGGTTGTATGGAAATGCACACGAACCTGCAACTTAAAATGTATCCATTCATTTTTATTTACTTAAGCTTATTGAAATACAGTCCCTAATTTGTTAAAATACTATGAAATTAGTCTGTAGAGGAGAAAGAACAAGTGGACTTTGATTTATCAAACTGTATCGGGTTTGTAACAAATACAGCAACAAAAGCAGTTACCGAGGATTTCAACAGACGTCTGGAGAAATACGGAACGACTAGAATTCAGTGGATCGCTCTATACTTTCTTTTGCGCGCTGATACACCGATGAGTCAAAAAGAAATGGCGGCTTTAATGAATATACAGGATCCTTCTCTAGCTAGATTGATCGATCGTATGGAGCGTGACGGATTACTTCGGAGGATTGAGAATCCTATGGATAAGCGGGTTAAATTTTTGGAGCTTACTGAAGCAGGGCGTTCAAAAGCAGTAGCTCTGATACCACAAGGAGAAGCTTTCAGCAATCTGCTTTTAGAAGACATTACGGTTGAAGAAATAGAAACCTTTCACAGAGTTTTAGATAAAATGATAAAGAATATAAAAAAATGATAGCATGAAGATAATCAATAAGTAAATAGATGAATGAGTGAATCGAAATGATAAATTTTGCTATTCACTCATTTTTTATTGACAAGAGCATTTTAGTTGCTATACTAATATTTAGCACGTTAACCGTTATTATGACCGATTTAAGGAGGTAACAAAATGTCCAAAAATGTAAGAGAAATATTGAATGATTTCGTAGGCGGGCTTGGAACACTAAGCGAGACAAATGGCTCAATGGTCGATGCCTTTATGAACCTGCTTGGCGCTGCATATGAGCCGCACGCTCTGGATCTTAAGACAAAGGAATTAATCAGTGTGGCAATCGGATGCTACAACAGGTGTGAATATTGTATTGTATATCATTCCTATAAAGCATTTGAGGCTGGAGCGACAAAGGAAGAAATCATGGAAGCTGCGATGGTTTCTGTGGCATTTGGCGGAGGACCTTCCATGGCATATTCCGTTACTCTGTTAAAAGAATGCATAGCAGAATTTGAAAATGATTTTAAATAAGAACAAACTTAGGGGGGATTGCTGTATCTCCCCTTTCTTAAGGGAGAAAAAAATGTTTCAAATCATATTAAATAAATTATCCGGTGAAGACAAAAGTGCAAAAGTCGGGAAAATCCTGGTCAAAACGGGCCAGATAGTCCAGGAAGGTGATGGATTATTTAATGCTGAATCTGCCAAAGGTAATTTTCTGGTGAAATCGGAATATGAAGGAACGATATTAAACATCTTGATTGAGGAAGGCCAGCAGGTTAAAATCGGTGCCGTCATTGCAGAAATCGAAGGAGAAAAAGTTTCTAAAAAAGCAGCACAGCCAAGTACGGGATATCGCTTTGGACTGGCTACGGTGAAAAATGAAGAAATCAACTGCGATGTCGCTGTGATAGGCGGGGGACCCGGCGGTTATGTTTCGGCAATTCGTGCTGCCCAATTGGGTGCAAGCGTTGTATTGATTGAAAAAAGTAAGATTGGCGGAACCTGTCTGAATACCGGCTGTATTCCTACTAAAAGCTTTGTAAAGAGCGCACATCTATTCGATGAAATACAAAGAAGCTTTGAATTTGGTGTGAAAGCGGGTCGGCCGGTCATTGAGCTTGAGCAAGTTGTAAAAAGAAAAAACGAAGTGGTTGCAAGCTTATCAGACGGGATTATATATCTTTTGAACCGTTGGAATATTCGATTAATCGAAGGAGAAGCAACGGTTTCAAAAAATGTGATCTCTGTAAAAAACAACAAAGTTGATGCTACAATTCAAGCAAAGAACATTATTATCGCAACAGGCTCTTCACCGGCTAGATTAAACATTCCCGGGGCAGATTTGCCGGTAGTTCTGACCAATGAAGAAATTTTAAATCTAAAAAAATTGCCGGAATCCCTTACCGTCATTGGCGGCGGAGTAATCGGAATGGAATTTGCCTTTATTTTTAACTCCTTCGGTACAAAAGTAACTGTAATTGAATTTTTAGATGATATTTTATTCAATTTTGACGAGGATCTAATTCAGATCATCGTTGAAGAATGTAAACAACGCGGCATATATCTTTATACCAGCGCAAAGGTGGAAGAAATCTCCGCGTCAGAAGACAATCAGGCTATTACCATTTTTTCTCAGAATGGTGAAAAACATTTTGTCATCGGCGAGTCGGTTCTTATGTCAGTGGGGAGAAAACCAAATCTGTCCTCCATCGATCTTTCAGAGCTTGGCGTCGAATTAAACGAAAGACAAAATGGAATTAAAGTGGATGAGCTAATGACTACCTCCAATCCTTCGGTCTTTGCAATCGGCGACACCACTGGCAAAATACTGCTTGCCCATGTTGCCAGTCACCAAGGTATCATAGCAGCAGAGAATTGTATGGGCAAAACCAGTGTGATGGATTATACGGCTATTCCTAGTGCGGTATTTCTGTCTCCCGAGATCGGCGTAGTCGGTCTTTGTGAGAAGGAAGCAAAAAAAGCAGGAATCCCATACAACGTCAGTAAATTCCCATTTTCCGCAAACGGGAAAGCATTAAGCCAGGGTGAAAGAAAAGGATTTGTAAAGATTATATTTAATGAAGAAACACATCAGATTTTAGGAGCCGCTATAATCGGACCAGCAGCAACAGACTTGATTTCTAGTTTCACCTATTATATTCTTCACAAAACCGACTACAGAACATTAAGCCATATGGTTTTTGCGCATCCGACTACAGCAGAGTCTGTACACGAAGCCATACTGGGTATCACCGGGGAGGCAATCCATTTTGCATAAAATATATCTTTCAAACACCCATAACCCTTATTTTAATTTGGCATTTGAAGAATATCTGGTCCGCTGCCATAACCCGGGTGATCAGGTACTCTTTTTATGGCAAAATCAGAATACAGTGGTCATCGGAAGAAACCAAAATCCATGGAAAGAATGCAATCTGGAAGCATTGAGCTGTCAGAAAGGCCAGCTGGTCAGACGACTGTCCGGCGGAGGTGCGGTTTATCATGATATTGGTAATTTAAATTTTACTTTTATCTCTGCATTTTCGGAAGACAAAGTCAGTGAAAACATCGCCCTGATTGTTAAGGTATTGTCTCTTAATGGAATCAACGCTGTTTTCAGCGGGAAAAATGATATTATAGTACAGGGATACAAGATCTCGGGGAATGCTTTTTTTGTTGAGGACGATATTCTTTGTCATCATGGGACCTTACTGCTGGACGCTGATTTAGAAAAACTGAGCAGCATCCTCACAGTTTCGCAGGAGAAACTGCATTCTAAGGGGATTGATTCGGTAAAATCAAGGGTGAAAAATCTAAAGGAACTGAACGGAGATATCTCAATCGAAAGCTTAAAAGCAGATCTAGTTAATACATTTTCTCCTGTCGGTCGTGCACCTTTGACTTTTAAAGTTTCCGAAGGAATAACGGATGATGAACATATAGATCTGAAGACTGTACATAAGCTAATGAATCGTTATAAAAGCTGGGAATGGAATTTTGGTTCTTCTCCGGAGTTTAATCTCCAAATCAATGAGCGATTCCCTTGGGGAGCCGTAGATCTTTACCTTTTGGTTAAGAATGGGATTATTACTGAAGCCGAGATAGCCACAGACGCTTTGGATGTTGATTTACCAAAGAAAATAAAGGATAATATTTTAGATACGAGATATGATTATGATGAATTAATTTCACTCATAATAACTTGTAAATAGTACAAATCAATTCCATTGCATAGAACCATTCAATATTATAATAGAGCTGACGATTTCCACATGCATTTTGTAGAAATCATTAGCTCTATTTACTAACTAGGTTTATTAGGTGGCAAATGCTCTTTCTTTGGTTATCCCTTATTTTTCATCGGCTTTTGGCAGTGTAATCATAAAACAGCTTCCTTTGTCTAGCCGGCTTTCCACATCAACGGTACCACCATGGGCGGTCACAACGGACTTAACGATTGCAAGACCTATTCCCGATCCCCCTGTCAAACGGTTACGGGATTTGTCAGCCCGATAGAACCTCTCAAATATATATGGTATCTCGTTTTCCGGAATCCCACTCCCATTATCCTCAATGCTGAAAACAACAGAATCCTCATTCCCGGAGATGGTAATGCTAATTTCCCCGCCTTCCGGCGTATATTTTACAGCATTGGATATTAGGTTCATCAACACTTGATTGATTCGATCTCTATCGGCAATTATCTCAGGGCATCCCCCAACAACAGAAAAATTTAGATTTTTATTCCTTAATTCAGTCTCAAAATTACTGATCATCTTGTTGGAAAGCTCCAAAAGGCTTATCCGTGTTACATCAAGCTTTAAATTATCGCTTTCCACCTTTGCAAGGCTTTCCAGATCAATCACTAATTTACTGATGCGGGTCATTTCGTCATAGCAGCTTTGCAGTCGCTCTGTCGTTGGTTCCCATATCCCTTCAATAAGTGCCTCAAGATGGGTTTGTACCGTAGTAATGGGGGTTCGTAGTTCATGCGCCACATCTGCCGTCAGTTGCTTTCTTAGATTTTCTTGCTTTTCCAAATTACCGGCTAACTGATTAATTGATTCAATCAGTTCATCAACTTCTTTCGTATTTGAATCCTCTTTTATTCTTACGCCATAATCCCCACCTGATATTTGTTTTGTTACTTCCACTGTCTTGTAAATTGGATTACTCAGGCGTTTTGCCATTATAAAACCAACAATTATGGAACTCAAAAGAGAGAAGATGCCAATGCCAATTAAAATTTTATTCAGAGACTCCAGAAACTGAAAATCATCTTCACTTAGAAAGTAGGGCCCGTAATAACTGATGCTCACAGTCCCAACAACTTCGCTGTTTTGTGTGGCAGGAAATTCTTTCGAAGTGAACTCGCCATTCAGCTTTGGATACTCCGTCATCATTCTGTGCGTGATATCATCCATCACTTCGGTACACAGCCTCATATCACATGCTTCCGCATCCCAAACGACTTGCTTTTCCTGATCATATACCTTAATAATATATCCGTCATAAAGTGCATACATCCCAATTGTATGGATGAAATCCACATCCCAAGTCTTCGTTTCTCTGTCATATTGCAGGCTGATGCTCTTTACAATTCCCTGAGTGGTTTTTTCTTGTTGGGCAGTGATATAACCTTTGAATTGATTCCCAATGAAGAAGTTTGCAAGAAGGCTGATTAATGCAACAGTAAGCAGTACAACCAAAGCAATGGACAATGACAGCTTTGTTTTTAAACTGTACTTCATACTATTTCCCTCCAAATTTGTATCCAACACCACGTATGGTAAGTACATAAACCGGCTCTCTTGAGTCGGTTTCTATCTTCTGTCTGATATTTTTGATATGACTGTCCACTACACGGTCATATCCTTCAAAATCATCACCAAGACAGGTCATAATTAAGTCTTCCCGCGCAAATACTTTATTTGGGTATTTGATCATGGCAGCTAGAATTTTATATTCATTGGGGGTAAGGGTTACTTCTTTGCCATTCTTTTTAATCGTATGACTTTCAAAATCAACCTCTAAATCACCCCCATTAAATGTGTTCTTATTGTACAATGGAATGAGATCGACACTCGATCTTCGCAGGATAACATCAATTCTGGCAGAAAGCTCTTTTAAGCTAAAGGGCTTTTTAATGTAATCGTCTGCTCCAACCCCCAGCCCCTTTAGCATACTTTCTTCTTCGATCTTAGCCGTAAGCATGATAATCGGTACACGGGATCTTTGCCTTAGTGTCATGCAAATATCCTCGCCAGTCATGTCAGGCAGCATCAAATCCAAGATTACTAGAGATATACTCTCCTTATCAAAGATATTAAAAGCTTGCTTGCCATTTTCAGCTGTAAAAACTGTATATCCCTTGCTTTCAAGAAAAGACTTTATTACCTCTAATATTTTTACCTCGTCATCTACAACAAGCACCTTTTTTATATCTTGCTTCATACTACGTCGTAGCCTTCTTCTTCGATCGCTTGTCTCACGCCGTCAAGAGATACCTTATCTGAATTAAATTCGACCGTTACAGTTTTCGCACCTAAATCTACTACTACGTCGGTTACTCCATCAAGCCCCCCTACAGCACTTGTTATTGCAGTAACACAATGGGAGCAAGACATTCCATTCACATTTAATACTTCTTTTGTCATTTTCATTTCCTCCTCATTATAATTTTTAAGTTGATTTCCTTTGACATTCCTTATGATTAATAACTATGATACTTCTTTTTGTTCGATTTTTGAAAGAGAAATAATACTCGCATCAAAGGTAACAATTGCGATTCCTTTTGAATAGTTCACTTTTACGCTTATGATCCCATTTATAGCGTTTAAGGCTCTCTCAATCCTGTTTTCACAGTTTATACATGTCATTCCATCTATTTTTAATGTCTTGGTAATAAAGTTATTTTGTTTCATCAAAAGTTACTCCTCCTGTTTGTTAAATGACAACGGGAACTAGTAAAAACCATAAATTAGTATGTTTCAGTTTTTCTAAAAATTATTCTATTAATCACTTAAGAGTTGTTTTACGAAACCTTGATCCTTGCTCCATTTTATGTGTTTTACTATTTCGTCCAGGAAAACCTTTTGCTCTTTTGTTAGGCATTCCAAATCCTGCTTGTTTATTATGATGTATTTATTCAATATTCTCTGTGCCATTTCCCACCTCATTTAACTATAGTATAAAGTTTCTATAATAACTCTGCCTGTCCAGATAACTGTTCACTTGCCGCTGTATGCTATAAATATCAGCTGATACTCCCCTACAACATCGGGAGAATACCACCCGATAATACGTATGACTAAGTCTGTATTAAACTTTCCAATTTTTAAATATAATTTCTGCTTCCTTTAGAAACTCATTCGGTATAATAATGGAATCATTATTTGTCCTTGTTTGTTCATCATAAATCGGAACGGGATTGCATCCGCCTTTTGTCACTTCTACATCATCCATGCCGAAAGTGTTCCCGCAGTTTTGGCATACCAATTGATCACCTTCCTGAACATAGTAACCCCTTCCAGAGCTGTAACATACCTGACATGTATTAAACGCGGTTCTTATCGTTCCATCTGATGCTTTGACCGCAATCACTTCCATTTTTGAATCAAGTTCATCATATCCATAAAATGATGCATTTTCTGTTATGCCTGAAGTCGGGATCTCCATATCACCATTTTCGTTCGTAACTGATTGTAGCGAGGATGCTATCTCAGTTCCATCCCCACCGGTAAAGATTAGCGAATATGCTGTAATCCCTAATGCGAATACAATTATAGCTGTCAATATTATATTTTTCTTTTTCATGACTTCCTCTCCTATCTCCGGGTAATTATTTTTTAGTAAACATAAGATATCATTTACATGTGAAGATTTTATGGAGATTATAAAATAAAACCTTAGCCTATCAGAACCAAATATAAAAGACCCGGGCAAACCGAGTCTCTTATACTGTTATGGGATTTTAGTTACTATGTGTTTACGATAATCTGATGATGGTACTGTTCTACATGCCTGGCATTGATGGCATACTGCTAATAATTTCCGGATTAACCATGCCGAAAATCATCGCAATGTGTGCTACAACGAGAAAGCCGCCGATAAGGATAAAGTGAATTTTCATTTTTTCTTCAATTGTCTTTTTTCTAAAAAGAACACCAATCTCTAAGAGAGAAATTGGAAGAAGGAAGAAAACGCCACTCAAATAGAAGCCTACTGCAATAACGTCAACCCAGGTATGCCATCCTCCATTTAGTGTTAGAGGAATAAAAGCTGTGCTAAATAAGTAAATAAAGATTCCGGTGAAATACAGTCCAGCAAATATCCCAACAACTTTATTCATTGTTCTCAAGCCCCCAGATTGCTTTCTGTTGAAAATAATGAAAAACTCACTAATTGTGATCGCCTCAGCGCAGACAACGGGTATTACCATAAAAATGATTAAATTCCATGGTTGGTTGCTTGCCAATAGAGACATATAATGTGTCATAGTCATAAGATACCCTCCTAAATAAATTTTATTTTTAAATTAAATAATATCGAAAAAATATGGAGATATTATGGAGATATAATTAATTATTATACCTTTTTTTCATCGAAACAAACAATCTCATATATTTTTTAACAGAAAAGACGTGAGGGTTATTATTCTCACGTCAAAATTTTAAGGTATTTGATTTCGTTGAAACAACTTCTTTCGATATAAGTTTTCAATCAATGCTATTGTTCATTAATCAGTTGCAGAATGTGTTTTCTTTTTTGATGAAATTTTTCAGTATATCTTGCGTCGTCGGAATTCTCCTCAACGAACTCCTTCGTGAAATGTACCGGAAAATCAGCTATAATTTTGCCGGGACGCTTCGACATGACAAGGATACGCGTTCCCAGCAGCAGGGCTTCATCGACATCATGCGTAATAAAAAGGATCGTCTTTCCTGAATCCCACCAGATTTTACGGATCAATCCCTGCATCTGCTCTCTTGTCAATGCATCTAACGCCCCAAAAGGTTCATCCATCAGCAGGATTTCCGGGTTGTTGATTAATGCGCTTGCAATTGCAGCCCTCTGCTTCATTCCACCTGATAATTCATATACCTTTTTGTTCGCAGATTCGGTTAAACCTACTTTCTTCAGGTATATCTCCACTTCTTCATCGATTTTATTCTTTGGAACCTTTTTCATCATCGGACCAAAGGCGATGTTTTTACGAACGGAATACCATTCATAGAGAGGAGGTTGCTGGAAAACAACCCCTCTGTGAGAATCGATCCCTTTAATTTCTGTCTGATTAAGCCTCACGGTTCCGCCTGTCGGAGCAATGAAACCCGCCAGAATGTTCAGTAGCGTACTTTTTCCGCAGCCGCTGGGCCCCATCACACAGACAAATTCGCCTGGATAAATATTTATATCTATATTGTCAATTGCAGGCACAGCGTCGCTGCCTTTGTCGTATGCCAGGGACACGTTATCTATGGAAATTAGTTCATTTGTTGTTTCGAAAAAATTCATCTCACTCATACTTATTTCAACTTCAAAGCCAGCTCAAGGAAAGACGGATCAATGGCATCCTCAAATGTTTTGATGCTCGGTGATTTGCTAATATTCCCCTGAGCCTGATGGAAATCCGCAATAGTCTTTAATATTTCAGATAATTTGCCCTTATCATCGGCTGTACCGAGATAATCGCCTGTTAGCTGGTTTTCGCCGGATACCCAGATGTTGTCGGCGACCTGTCCTTTTGCATTTTCCTTTGTGATGCCTTCCCAATCCGCCACATCCTGTGCCGCCTGATCCGGGTTATTTTGTGTCAGATCATAGACATTGATCAGCGCCTTGACATATTGGCTGACAAGAGTCGGATATTTTTCTGCAAATTCGGTCCTTGCTACGCCGATCTCAGGGATAAGGACACCCTGTTTTGCCAATTCACCGTCATTTATAATAATAGAGCCGTCCTTCAG
Source organism: uncultured Oscillospiraceae bacterium (assembly GCA_964612345.1). Taxonomy (GTDB): domain Bacteria; phylum Bacillota; class Clostridia; order Peptostreptococcales; family Anaerovoracaceae; genus Anoxybacterium. The sequence continues at coordinate 14,404 of CAZTEH010000073.1, forward strand.
ACATTCATCCAATGCCGGACTCCATATATATGCCGCGTCAATATCTCCGCGCGTCCATGCCGCAACGATGTCCTGACCGCCCATATCAAGAAGCGTAACGTCATCTGAGCTTAAACCGGCCAGCTTTAGTGCATTCAATAATGCATAGTGGGACGTTGTTCCGAATGGAGTAGCGATGGTCTTGCCTTTCAGATCGGCCACGGCGCCGGCGCTCGCATTATTTTTCACAACCAGCGCTTCAATATTTCCACCCTGAACATATGGCAAAAATACCACTTTATAATCGATTCCATTGGCGATACCAAGCGCGATAGGAGAAGAACCAAAGGATGCGACGTCGACGTCTCCGGATACAACGGCATTGTTGATATCAGTTCCTGCCGAATACGTGACGGCGTTGACTTTTACGCCGATACCGCTGAAATAATTCTCGCGAACCAAAATAGCCGATTCCGGACCGCCTTCGATCACGCCGATATTGATCTGGGAAGGATATGTTTCTCCGGTGACAGGATCTTTATTTGCATCCGCAGATGCAGCCGGGTTACCCGAAGAGTCAGCTTCCGCTTCTGTGTCCTTGGAACCGCACCCAAAAAGCTGCCCTGCAAGAACGATTACCAGACTTACGACCAATATTTTTTTTATCAATTTCATTTTATGTACCTCCTGATTTGTTTAATATTTTCCTTTCCAAAATACGATCTTTTTTTCTATGTAAAGCAAGATCTTGTCAAGCATAATTCCGGTGATACCCATGATGATAATGCCGACGAATATTACGTCACTCTGCAGATATTTGCTGGCGTCCAGAACCATCCAGCCGATTCCCGATACTGCTGCAACCATCTCCGCGGCTACAGAGGTCGCATAAGCTCCGCTCATTGCATTCCTTAAACCGACAAAAAGATCAGGCAATGAGGAAGGAAGAATCACATGAAAGAAGATTTGTCTTTTATTGGCGCCTAGTGTCCTGGCCCGATTGATATAGTCCTGCTTAACACGGGTAACTCCGGCAACACAAGAGACGAAAATCGGTGGAAAAGCGCCTAAAAATAAGAGAAATATTTTGGAGCCGTCTCCGATCCCCATCCACAGGATTATGATCGTATAGTAGCCTAATGGGGGAAGGGGCCTGATAAATGCTATGACGGGTTCAAAAACCGCTCTTATTTTCTCAGAATATCCGCTCAGAAGACCCAAGGGAATTGCTGTGATCACAGCGAAAAAATATGCGATGAAGAGTCTTCTTAAGCTGGCGGATAAATGCGTCCATAGGGTATTCCCTTTATAACCGTTTTGAAGAAGGTCCAAGAAACTATTCCAGATTGCAGCCGGCGAAGGAATGATAATACTTGAAATCCTGCCATCCCATGTTACGATCACCCAAAGAGCAAGGATTACGGCACCGGTCAATATACTTATGTTATAACGCATCCGTAGAAAATTTTCGACTGTAGAAAATTTTCTTACATCTGCGCGTTCCAACGAGGTGGGGGACATTTTCGCCTCGTTATATTTCTTATTAAGCTTATTAATTCCTTTTCCCTCCAATCCCTAGTAAACATATATGAATTCATGCATTTACTTTAACCTAAGCCGGAACGAAACGGAACACCCTTTCGTTTCATATGGGGTATTCAATATTTTCATAAAGCTAAAGCTTTATCTTCGTAACCGTTTCTTTGATCGTATTTAGGACAATCTTATCGATCTCTTTCGTCTTGTATTTTATGCTCTCAATATAGCCAACCTCAAATTCCATATTTTTATCGGAAATCGGCAGCCCCCTGATCCATCCACTTTGAACATAAAAATCATTTTCAGACATATATCTCGGAAAAAAAGCTACATAATTATTATGGGTTATCATGCTTTTTATTGAGTCCAGGCTATCGGTACGAAATATAATATTTGGTAATTGATCCGTGCCGATCATGTTTGTCAGTCCGCCGTTATATTTTCTGAATTCATCCCGATAAGCGATATAAGGTTCCTTCACCAGCTCACCGTAAGAAATGCTTTCTTTCTCCCAATAAGGGGAATGCTTACCCACGTAAAGCACATATTCATCCCGAAATAAAGGTGTGTATTTCAGATCTTTGTTACGTTCCAATTCGCCATAATTGATCAGGATTCCGAATTTTGAAATTCCGGATGAAACATCGTGTGCAACCTGGCTGCTTTCCCCCGTCGTCACAGTAAGCAATATGTCTGCCGTATTATCGTTTAAGCTTTGCAGTGTTTTCGGAATAATCCAGTCACAGATACATGGAATGCAGGTGATATGGGCCTCACCGGCGTTCCGCAGTTCTTTTGTCATTTCTACGATCTCATCAACGGATTTAAAAATATCTTCCGTTTTTTGAAGCACTAGTTCACCGATCTGCGTCGGCGTTACACCGACGTTTGTCCTCTTTAGAAGCTCTGCCCCCAATTCTTTTTCCAGATTAATTATGGAATAACTGATCGATGATTGAGACATAAAGTTTTTTTCCGCCGCAACTGAAATCGAATTATACTTAGCAGCCTCCTTAAAAAAATATAATTGCTCGAATTTCAAAATTACTCACCTCGATTCTATATAAAATAATTATATAATTCATATCATTCATATATGATTAGTATATATTAAAGTTACTATATATTCTTTGCAGCCATTCGTCAAGTAATTTTTAAATTTACATATACGATGAGTATCGTTGTTTTCGATACCCCACATCCTTTTTTGCCGCTATTCATCTAGAATGTAAACGTATATTATTAGTATTAGCTGATAAATGGAGGTAAATATGAATCGAACAGCAAGAACAAACAAACTTATTGTCCTGGGGATCGACGGCATGGATCCGGTCACCACCAGAAGATTAATAGATGAAGGCAAATTGCCGAATATCAAGAAATATCTCGAGCTTGGTTCCGCGAGAACAGGGCTGGATATGCTGGGCGCTCATCCCACAATCACGCCGCCCTGCTGGACGACACTGGCCACCGGAGCTTATCCGGGAACACACGGTATTACCTGTTACTGGCGTCAATCTCCCGAAAGCCTGGACGCCGTTGTTTATAACATGGATTCCAGGAACTGCAAAGCAGAGCAAATTTGGAATACAGCAACGGAAGCCGGCTTAAAAACGCTGGTATGGCACTGGCCCGGCTCCTCCTGGCCGCCGACGTCCAAAAGCCCGCTTCTCGATGTCGTTGACGGAACACAGCCCGGTTCCGTCAATATGGGCGTCGCTCAGATGGACTGGGAAAAAATCATTTACGCCTCTGCCAATACGAGGGCTTTGCGTTTTATCCCGCATACACAAAAAGCAGCCGGCATAGGCTGTAACATTACTGATATGAATGAACTCTTTTCTGCAGATGAAGATGAAAACGATGAAATGATGGAGCTCTGGTGGGGAGATAAAGCACGAACAGGTGGAGAAATAAGGACCTATGTTAAAAACCTCGACGATACTGAGATGATGATCGGAGCCAAGGTGGCTTATGATATGATTTTTTCTCCTTTAAAACCTGCAGTCGGCTGGTCCAACGCGCCGGCTGATGCGCTGGAATTTACCCTTCTTATCTCAAACGGAAAGGAAGAGCGCTGCGGTCTCATCACGCGGAATAATGCCGGCATCTATGATACGGTCTCTCTTTACCGTTCTAAGGCCGACAAGGAGCCTTTTGTTGTTATAGAAAAAGGCAAAATGGTTGCTGGCGTCATAGATAGCGCAACGAAAAAAGGCGTTACAAGGCCAAGCTGCAGATCTTACAAAATATTGGAGTTAAGCCCTGACGGAACGAATCTTCGCTTATGGATCAGTAATGCGTTGGATACTACCAATAATATACTCTGGCACCCGGCGTCCCTACATGATAAAATCTTAGATAATGTCGGTCAAATACCTCCGGTCAGCCTGATCGGAGGAGAGGATTCCGAGCTGGTGGATCAAATTTTTGAACCTTCGTGGGATATCTACTGTCAGTGGCAGGCAGATTGTCTTGCATATCTGCTTGATCATGAAAAATATGATGTCGTATTCAGCCATCTGCATAATATCGATTGCGCCGGCCATCAAATCTGGCACCTCGGAAAAACTTTGGAGCCTTGGCGTCATGCGGATGAAAAGATCTATCAGGAACTCATTGAACGCTTCTATGTGCAGACAGACCGATATCTTGGGCGTTTCTTACATTATTTGGACAATGGATATACGATTTTCATCGTTTCGGACCATGGACTTTTGATTGGAGAAAACGTACCGCCGATTCTCGGAGAGTACGGCGGAGTCAATACCAAGGTTATGGAGGAACTCGGGTATACCGTCCTGAAAAAGGATCATGCGGGGAATTCGCTTGATGAAATCGACTGGAAAAAAACGCGCGCCGTTCAGATCCGGAGCAATTATATATATATTAACCTGAAGAACCGCGATAAATACGGCATTGTCGATCCACAGGATCAATATGCCCTGGAGGAACAGATCATTTCAGATCTATACAACTACAGGGATGACCGTACCGGAAAACGCGTCGTCGGTATTGCACTGAGAAACAAGGACGCCATACTTTTGGGCGCAAACGGTCCTGAATGCGGAGATATATTCTTTACGATCGAAGAGGGATTCAACCGTTTGCACGGAGACGGGCTGACAACTGCGGAAGGTTATTTCAATACCTCGGTATCACCGATTTTTATCGCGGCTGGGCAGGGCATTAAGAGCAATTTTATCACAGACCGGGTCATCCGTCAGGTCGATGTGACGCCGACAATAGCCGTATTGCTCGGCACCAGGATCCCTTCTCAGTGTGAAGGCGCACCAGTTTATCAGATCTTGTCGGATGAATTATGATTTGGAAAAATATTTTATGACAGGAGGAATTGAAATGACTGTTGGCTATAAAGAACTGAAAAGCAACGGCTTTTTAAAACAAGTTCAAGATGAACGGTTCTCTCTGAGAATAAAGATCGTCGGAGGGCAGGTGCCCTTAAAACAGCTCAATAGTATTAATAAACTGGCAAAGAAATTCGGCAGCGGTTATGTGCATCTGACATCCAGGCAAAGCATCGAAATTCCGTTTATCAAGCAGGAGGATATTGAGCAGGTCCGTGAATTTCTTGCTCAGGAAAAACTGGAACCCGCTTCGATAGGACCGAAAGTCAGGACAATTACAGCCTGCCAGGGTAACACTGTCTGTCGCAGCGGCTTAATCAACACATCCCTGCTGGCAAAAGAGTTTGATGATCGATATGGCGGGAGGCCGGTTCCCCACAAGTTTAAAATCGGAATCACCGGCTGCAGAAACAATTGCCTGAAAGCAGAAGAAAATGATATTGGTGTCAAAGGTGCCATGGAGCCGGCTTGGAGCAGCGAAGGTTGTACTTACTGCGGTTTATGCCAGAAGGTATGCCCTAATAATGCCATTCATGTTGATTGTAAAGCCAAAATTCTGACCTTTGACAATTCAAGCTGCTTAAGCTGCGGAAGATGTGTCAAAGGATGTCCACAAAAATCCTGGGTTGGTGAGAGTGGATTTATCGTATACTTCGGCGGGTTATACGGCAACCGCATTGTGATCGGGAAACAGCTGTTACCGGTCATTAATTCAAAAGATAAGCTATTTGCGATCATTGAAACGACACTGCAATTTTTTGAAGAGCATGGAAAAAAAGGCGAACGGTTCAGCACCATGCTTGACCGTCTCGGCTGGGCTGCTTTAACAGAAAGGTTGGAACGGACAATATAAGAAATAGACATGCTTTGTTTATACTTACTATAAAAA
>CAZTEH010000074.1:0-20099 GCA_964612345.1 uncultured Oscillospiraceae bacterium
AACAGTAGGATCCGGCGTAGTAGCAAAGATCGTTGAGTAATTAAAAATATCCGGAAACGGAAATTCAAGAGACTCGCAGTAATGCGGGTCTCTTTTGTCATTTTTATCAGAATATAACGATATAATAATATTGTGGCTGCAAAGAAGTATTGCAGCCGTTTTTTTATTACTTTCGAAATGACTGGACTGACGAGAGAGAGGATTGTTATGAATCAAGCTGCGCCACACAAAGGAAGCGACAGCCGTGTATCAATGGCAGAGAAGCGCAACCGAAGGGGGCATCTATACTGATATTGCGGGAGCAACAGCAAATACATACACGCTTACCGGAAGCGATTACAATAACTATGTCAGAGTGGCCGTCACGGCCATCGGAGCGATTACCGGCACCACTCAAACGGGAGAGACATTGACGGCAGGAACCCTGACCCATCAGAAGCGACAGCCGTGTATCAATGGCAGCGAAGCAATACCGAAGGCGGTATCTATACGAACATCTCGGGAGCGACAGCAAGCACCTATACCCTAACGGCAGGAACACTGAATCCTTCGGAAGCGACAGCGGTGTATCAATGGCGGCGAAGCAATACCGAAAGTGGTACCTATACAAACATCTCGGGAACAACATCAAATACATACACGCTGATCGGAAGCGATTACAATAAATATGTCAAAGTAAGGGTCACAGGCAGCGGGTCATATACAGGAACCGTGAACAGTGCTGCAGTCGGTCCCATGTCTGCAGGCGTCATATCGGCGATAGGCAATATATCAGGCGATCCTGTAACCGGAGAAACACTCACGGCAGGGAGTCTGTCACCGGTTGAAGCGACAGCAACCTATCGAAGGACAGTGTACTCTGCCCTTCGGATTTTTTTGTGTCAGAATTCTGTCAGGATATAACAGTATAATGACAAAATGGGAAGGTATATAATGTCGTATATAAAAAGCATATGTCGTAGAATGATATAATTTGTTGAAATCGGTCAAAATTTGATATAAAATAAAGCGTTATAACTTTTCAAAAGATGGGAATAGGCTGAAAGCCCAGTTTCGTTGATATTAGAATTATTTTTTGAGGAATTGGAGGTGCGATCTTGGGCTTTAAGGGCTATAAGTTGAAGCATAAATTAATTGTATTGCAAAGTTTCCAAGATCGAGAGGAGCCTTCTTCAGTCTATGCGAAAAGCTTTGAAATAACCCTCTACATTTCATCAATCAGGAGCGACGTGATCCGGTTTGATGAAATGGAAAGAATGATAACAAGAACGTTGGGAAGATATTCCGAGAAGAATATCGATCAGATTTCTCCTTTTAACGAGCTGGAGCCAACCCTTGAAAATATGGGAAATGTATTGTATCAACTGATCAAGCAGGATTTAGCAAGAATTAATACATCCTTGGATATGATGGATATCAGTGAAAGCCCTGTAAAGACCTATGTAGTAAACGATGCAAATACAAATGAATGGCTTCTTATTGGGGATAAGAAAATCAAGATTTCCAGTTTGATTGTGGAAAACATCATTTCTCAGTCCATATTGCACTTGATATCTGACTTTGATAAAGCGGAGTCTGGTGTGATATCAGAAGAGGCTGCTCCTCAGCCGGAACCTAAGGCGGAACTGCCCGCAGCGGAAAATCCGAAACCCAAAAGCAAGCAGATTTCAGCTCCGCTGGAGCAGAAGAAAGTTCCTGCTTCTGAGGTTGCCTTGAGCATCAGTATCTTGATTTTATTGGGGGCGGCGTTTACTTATTATTTGAAAAGCAGCGGAATTTATCCTGCAGGAGTAGATATATTCGGACACTTGTTCAAGTCAGATTTACTTTACCAAAGCATAAAAGCAGGAGACTTGTATCCGCTTTATACTGAACTTTGGTATAACGGGATACAGCCTTTACGTTATTACGCTCCACTGCCCTATTACCTTTTGGCATTACTCCAATTCATTACATGGGGGGATGCGGTATATTCCTATCTTCTCTTTGTATTTATAGCATTTGTAGTAGGAGGAGCGGGATGGTTGCTTTGGGGCCGGGCTTATAACCGAATGGCACTTTGCACTTTTCTTGCAGTTGCATGGTTTTTCCTGCCTGATAATGTAAGAGTTTTCTTTGTTGAGGGTAATCTGCCCCGTATGATGATCACGATGCTGCTGCCGTATTTATTTTACTTTATCTGGAGGTTCGTTGAGTATCGTAAAACGAGGGCTATTTATGCCGTAATCATAATAATGTGCCTGATAACCCTTTGCCACGCAATGATTGCAGCTATGACCGGAATTACCGCGTTTATCTTCCTGCTGATTTACAGCATAAGTCAAAGAAGTGCGAATAGATCCTTTCAAATGATAAGCGCGATGCTCTTATCCTTTGCATTATGCGGTGTATGGCTGTATCCGGCATTAAAGGGAGGCTTGCTAGGTATGGCTGCCTCGAATTCGGAGGTGATGCAAAACTACAGTACTCCGATCGCCATATCTTTAAATCCTATGCTGCGTAATTCCGGGGGGCATGAATTATTTTATTTCGGGCTCTCGATCCTGCTGCTTTCCATCATGGGTCTGTTTCTGGCAAACAAGAAGAGCCGTCCCGGATTTTACACGGTGATCATAGTATTTTTCGGCACGACCACGGCTATCGTTCCATTCTTAGAGAAATTGCCGTTGAATCAGTTATTTTGGATGACTCGTTTCACACCGATTGTTTATGCCGTATTCTTGCTTTCACTCCTTGAATGGAAAAGGTGCAGGCGATATGCGGTAATCGCCTTGGCGATTGTTATTATACTGGATTGCGTTCCGTCCATGGATTTCCATAGATACCGTTCACAGGCTTCTGAGATCATGTCTGATATGTTCAGCGAAGTCAAAGAAATAACGGGACAGAGAATATCCTTGCTTGATGTCAGCGCCTTAGGTTCTTATCCGTCCTATGCCATAGCATCGGCTGAGCCAAGGGTCGGATATACTTTCGGATGGGCGTTTCAAGGTGCTTCAAATTCAAACAATATCGTGATGTTAAACACAGCGCTTGAAAAAGGATTTTACTATTACCTTTTTGACCGCAGCCTTGAACTTGGAGATGATACGGTTTTGGTTCACAAAGAGCTGGTGGCCAAAGCAAAGAAGACTCTGGGTGATCTGGAAGTGGCTGCGTCGGCCTCCGGTTATAAGCTATATAAAGAAGCTAACTTAACTTATATTTTTCACCGCAATACTCCGAAAACATTTGGAGTAGCTACAGAATATAGCGGATTGGCGATAGGACGTTCCGCTAAAACGATATCTTTAGGTTATCCAAGCTTTGAAGAGGGTATAAGCGTGAATGTCGATGATTACACTTTCGAGGAGTTGGCCCGGTACAAAGTACTTTACCTTTCAGCATTTACTTACCGTGACAAGGCTGCTGCCGAAAAACTGCTGACACGTGCGGCGAATACGGGTGTTAAAGTTATAATCGACATGAACCAGGTTCCGGTAGACCCGACCACAAGCCGTATGACCTTCTTTGATGTAACTGCCCAGTCCATCACTTTTAAAAATCAATATCCAGAGTTGATGTTCAGGGGTAAGATCTACGAAGCGAAGCCTTTCAAGGAAGAATACTCAACTTGGAATACGGTTTATCTGGAGAATGTTGATGAAGTCATAGGTTATTCCTGGTTTAAAAGTAAAGAGCTGCCCTTTATAGCAAAAGCAGGAAATAAAAATATCACATTTGTGGGATATAATTTTCTCTATCATGCAATGGAAACCAACGACAAGGACATCTTGTCTCTCATGACTGAGCTTTTGCAGCTTGAGCCGAATCAGCTTCCTGAGAGGGAAATCGTGCCGCTGAAAATCGTATTTCAAGAGGACAAAATTATTATCGATTCACCCGGAGGTAAAGTGAATACGACGCTATCTTATCAGGATAACTTCCGAAGCGAGCAAGAAATTACAAACCAGAATAACCTTTTGATTATAGAAAAGTCGCATACGGAAATAAAAATTGTATATCCCTACTTAGTTCAGGGTTTGGGGATAAGCACATTGGGTTTATTGGGAATTGCATTGTTAATGTATTTTATATACAGGGAAAAGAGGTATGCGCAATGAAAAAAAATGTTTTTAGAACACTGATCATCACTCTGATCATAATCACAATACCGTTTCCTGCATTTGCGGACTATGGCACCATTGAGATTGACGGTTACTATGACGACTGGGAGGACAAGCCGCATACTGAAGTCTATCCCGGAAATAATCCGCCCCAGTCCAAGATAAATTATGTTTCATTGTTCAGGGATGAATCGAACGTTTACGTTCATGTGGAATTTGCCTATAAAAATAATCAGGATATTACAAACATGACCGTCAATCTCTATACCAATCTGGGCAATGAAAGTTATTTTATTGTTCCGGATTATTTCTATTATCCCGACGACATGGATTCGTCTGAGCCGGATATGGCCCCCGATCAGAGCAATGAAATAAATACTCTTGATCAGAATACTGAGACCGATGAACAGGAAACCGATGCTGACCAGGAACCAGCAACGGAATCCACCGATGATAATACCAATGCGGATGAGGATACCGGAACTGAACCGGCTGATCAGAATACCGATAATAATGAACAAAGTACCGATAATGATGAAGGAAACGGTACTAAGGATGCCGCACAAGATCTTCTTTCAAATTCAGATAAGGAAACGTATTTTGTCGCAGCTGATAACGAGAATAAAAAGGAGAAGAAGACGGAAGAAGAGACACAAGACCCTGCTGCGGAAGAAGAGAAAGTAACTGATACTACGGATCTGAATACCAACAACGACCAAGGAACCGGAACGGACTTGACGGAGGAACCTGACAATGAACCCGGCGACCTGCTGGATCTTTTCGACTCCAATAATATTGTCGATCTGGATAACGTTTTGGAACAGTTTGAAACAGATGCCACTACCGATACCAATACAGATTCGGATTTGAATGGTCAGGATCCCAATATGGATGACCAGAATTCCAATTTAAATTTGAAGAAGCCGGGATGGTATGGAACATGGGCCTTTAATGTTTATAAGGATAGACATGGTCATGATGCGGTTGGCTCCGGTTACTATACAAGAACAGAAGGCGAACCGGATGAACTTGAGCTGTACATTCCTCTTTCGTCCGTGACGCATCAGTATGAAGGAATTACCGAGATATCTATGAAAATCAAAAAACTTGGGCCACAGTACATAATGTGCGTCGGAGCAAGCTCAGAGCCATACATTGGTGTTGTAATCGGTGCCGGCATAGCCATGTTGTCTGTGGGAGCATATTCATATAAAAAGAAGAGAATGATTTAGGATAGGGTATATCAATGTTAGCATTAAAGATTACAGCATTCATAATTTGGCTTTATGCCATATGGGTTCTAAACAGGACAGGACTACATTTTTTTAAATTTGTTCTGGGCAGCGTAGGGCTGTTCTTCTTTCTGATGTTCTGGGTGCAGCCGCTCGTCACTGAGCCTTTAAGCATGGCGGTAACGGCAGTATCGGGAGTACTCGGAGACGTGTCCGGAATGTATGATTCGTACTATCAATACGCAATACTGTTCATTCCAAAAAACACTACAAGTGTGTCACTTGCAATTGATTATGAATGTTCAGGGGTCATAGAAATCATGGCCTTCAGTTGCATGCTGTGGTTTTTCCCTCTTTACAATACCATCGAGAAGCTCATCGTTACCTGTATCGGAATATCGGTTATCTTTTTGGCTAACGTCCTGAGGATCTTTGTGATCTGTACACTAATATACTTTTATGGAAATGAGATCTTCTATTTTGCCCATACGATTTTCGGTAGAATTATATTTTACTTCATTTCCATTGTACTCTATTTCTATGTATTCACCCGTTCCCATGTAATCCGTCAGAAAGTAGGTAGCATCAGTTATGGACATTCAAATACTGCTAAGTAGAATAAGCAGAGAAATGCTTTTCTGGATGGCATGGATCATTATTCCGCTGATCATGGAAATTTTACCGGCCATTGGAGGTTTTTTCATTCTCTTAAAAAAGAAGTTTTATAAAAAAACGATCAAGAGTGAAGGCTTCGCCCCTGAGATCACTTTAATCATTCCTGTCTATAATTCCGCTGACTCACTGAGGGCTTGTCTGGAATCAGTTTATCAATCGGACTATCCGGTCAGAATGTTGGATGTATTGCTGATCAATAACGGGAGTACGGACAACAGCTTTGAGGTTTTCACCCAATGTCAGGCTGAATTTAAAGATCTCCCGATGACATGGCTCAATGCCAGCCAGGGCAAAGCAAAAGCGTTGAATCTGGCGTTGTTTAATAGCCATGGGAAATACATCATACACATCGACAGTGATGGGAAACTGCATAGAGATGCAATAAAAAATATGGCGGAACGTTTTGAACAGGAACCTGACACGGTCTGCCTGACCGGTGCAATAATTACGGATATGGAGGAAATCGAAAAAACGAAAGGCTTTATTTTTAAGCTGATCAGACGATGTGAATTCTTTGAATATTGTCAGTCGTTTTTAGTCGGAAGGAATATTGAGTCTGAGTTTAATAATATTTATACCTTGTCGGGAGCGTTTTCGGCGTTCCGAAAGTCAGTCATTCTGAAATCGCAGATGTATAATTCCTCAACCGTCAGCGAAGATACACAGGTAACGTTCCAAATGCGTGAAAAAGGAAAGGTTCGTCTTTGTGAGAATGCATTCTTCTTTGTCGATCCGATCGAGAATTATAATAAACTCTACACACAGCGTCAGAGATGGCAGCGTGGTGAAATCGAAGTATCCCATATGTTTCTAAAGAATAATTTAAATGTTGCGGGGATTTTTACAAATTTCATGGTACGAGTACTGTTGTTTGATCATACTTTTGCCTTTCCGCGCCTGATTTGGTTTTTCGCGTTGATTTTTCTTGTTTTTTTAAACTACCCGATTTCTTTGGTTTTGGGTTCAGCCGTTATTATTTATATGCTGTACTTTTTATCAATGCTGCTGTTTTGCCTGAATGTTATAATATATCTTTCTTCAGTGAAAGACATTTTAAAGTATTACCGTTCGAAATGGTATACCATAATCATACTGCCGGCCTTTAACTTTATTATCTTTTGGATCCGCTTTGCAGGCATCATAAACTGCATTCGAAGTGAGGGGAACTGGAAAACTACGACAATGACCGAAGAATGGAATAAAATAAAAAAGACGGTCAAGGAGGACTTTCATGCTCCGAGTAAAATGGTCAAAGCATTAAGGAAAAGGGTGAATAATGATTAGAACCCAGAGAAATAACGGAGAGAATCCATGACAGAAACAGATGGTGGCAAGCTGGAATTCAGAATAGAGCTTATGATTGCACTGGTTGTTACAGGGCTTGCTTGTTGTGCCGGATTTTCCAATATCTTACTAGCGTCAAATGATTCATATGTGTTGACTTCTGACGCTTTAGGCCATATGGCCAAGATAAGTTATTTGGCGGATCACATTATAAAAGGCGAATTGCCGGCATGGTTCCCATACTGGTACAATGGAACGGCACTCACCCAGTATTATCCACCGCTTTCCTATTGGCTTATGACGCCGATTTATCTTCTGACTGAAAATGTGACGCTTTCTTTTAAAATTTATTGTTTTATAACACTTTATGTTGGCGGTATGGGCGTTTGGTTATTTTGTAGAAGTAACATCGGACGATGGTGTGGCTTATTTGGAATAATAGTTTTTTGCTTGCAACCATTTATTCTTTTAACTCTTTTCAAGGAAGGACAAATAGCACAGGCTCCTATTATAGCGCTTACCCCATGGTATTTAATGGCGATTCTATCTTTTGGTCAAAAACAAAATGCCAGGGGTTTCTTAACATGTACGGTACTATGTGCCTTAATGATACTGAGTCATCCAAATACAATATTTATGATTTGCCTATATATTATGATTGCACTAACAATATTTCTTTTTCTTAAGAAGATTGCTTTTCATGCATATGCTTATATTGGCTTATCCATTTTATTTGCAGGCATACTTACCACATTCTGGTCCTTGGTCGGAGTTACGGAACTCGAAACCCCCGGTGTACCGTACCTTTATATTGGAAATTTTTTACTAAACACAGCTTCTATACAATGGTTCACTAGTAATTATGAATTAATGACTGCTAGTGCTTTTCTGTTTTTTGCAATTCCGGTATCCATAGGCAGTCTGGCAGCAATATTAATGTATACTTATTTTGTTTCAATAAAGATGATTGACAAAACAAAAAGTTATTATATTTTATTTTGCATCATGATGACTTTAATTTCGATAGTGTTGTCTTTTGGTCATAAACTACCATTTTTCAACTATTTGCCGATGGCTGAAAATTTTATGGCTGGAAGAATTTTGAATCTTGCATCGGTTACAGCTGCAATATTATGTTCCTATTTGGTTTATGAACTTTGCACACAGGCTGGTGGTAAACGAGCATTTGCTAAAGTAAGTATAGGCTTTCTTTGCATCTCAATAGTAGTGTCAATGGTTTATTTTATGAATCCATATTATAAAAATTATGTAACGTATGATGATGCAGGGTATAAAAATGTATATTCTAATATTAATTTAGATAGCCCAAGCTTTAATAAAGGTCGCCATGATCTTTCTATAGCCACCTATAATATGATTTCAGGAGAATCATATTTCCCTGTTTTATACGATTTAAATATTAGTGAAGGTCATAACATTGAAGGAACTCCTCATAATAGAGCAATTTTAAACCACAATGCAGCAGTGGATAGTAATAATTATAACTATATTGCCAAAAATTTTGCATTTTGGAATGTACGATCATATTTTATAACAAAAGATTTTGAAGAAAAAATGCGCCAGTCTATTCTAAAGTATTCTTTTGAAAAGAAAGGAGAAAAAGAAACACACTCTCTTTATGTGAGCAATCAGCCCTCGTCATATTTCTTGATTGATAGACGTAATACTTTAATTTTAGGGGTAGGCTCACCAGGTGTGGCTATTGAATTTCCATATCTCGTTAATGAATTTAGAAATGATATTACTGATTATACGTATGAAGAACTTGAAAAGTATAAGCTTATTTATCTCTGTGAACCAGAAGTGGGTACAATCCAGAAGAAGGAACACATCGAAAAAATGATCGAGAAACTTGTCAACAAAGGAGTTACTGTAATTATTGAGCCGACGATTGGGAATTTTTCGATTTTCGATGTCTCTGTCTCATATGTTAATCCTGAACACTCACCTACCATTAAGGAATATAATAATTCTCAAATCAACAGTAATCTTGATAGTATAGCTTTTGATAAAGGCGTTAGATACTATACGGTACTATTCGGATTGGATGATGTGTACTACAAATTAGATCAAAACGATGGCAGGCTGCAAAACGACATAATTGGAACAGTAAAAGTAGGGGACGGAGAAGTACTTTTTATAGGGATGCAGCTGAGTCATTATTTAAAAGCGGTATATTCTCGCAATTGGGGAGTACAGGAAGATACGGATTATCCGGAATGTACAGAGGAAGTGAATGCCCTTTATGGAGACATATTTAAGACCTATGGCGCGAACACATCCTTCTGGCCGGACACTTTTCCGGTTAAAAAGGCGGATTGGAATTACAAAGGAGTCACCTTTTTATACTCTTCTCTACAAGACCAGGAACTGACGTTAAGCGTTACCTATACGCCGCGATGGAGGGCTGAACTTGACGGCGAGCCAATAATGGTGGGACAGAGGGAGAATCTGATCACGCTGGATCTTCCGGCAGGACAACATGAGGTGAAGCTGTCCTACGGCATTACAAAATATGGTATTGCTGGATATGTTATATCGCTGGTAGGACTGATTATATTTATTCTATTTCTTATTTTTTATGATATAATAATGTATCAATTTCGACAAATTTGTACAAAAATCAGAAAATATCTCCAATTAGATTCAGAAGATTAGTTTGTACATTTTATCAATGGGATGGTTAATATGTTCGGAAAGAACAAATTCAAGAAAATCAGTAATATGACAGGCTATAAAATCAGCTATAAGGCTGAGATTTTTGGCATTTCCATTTTAACGGTGGCCCTGATTTTTCTTGGCTGGTCTTATATTTTCCAGGAAACCAACCAATATAAAGATAGCATAACGGATAGTTTTGGTTTCAATCAGGAGGTTCTAGTCGAGCAGGTCGCGAAAAGCGTTGAAGAGTACCTTGAACGATATTCTGAGCAAGCCGGATACACCCCTGAGCAGGCAGAGGAGGCGGTTGTCGTAAATGTTATAAAAAAAGCCGAGACCACCGGAAGCAGATATTGGTTCTTCTATTCATCCGAAGGTGTTATTTTTGAAAAGGATGCGGAGGAAACCAGAAATGTCAAGGGGAAAGACTTGCTGGAATTGGAACGATACTGGAAACTTCAGGGCGGAAGCGGTATGGAAGCCTTCGGGGGAATGCTCTCTGAGAGACGAAACGGTTCGGCTATCTTTTCGAAGGATAATGAAGCAGGAGATGAAATCGCTTCGATAAAATATTTTACTGTTGGAGACAGAGACTATTATTTGGGATTGTCTACCAAACAGACTTATGTAATGAGCACAGCGCGTGTCAGCGAGCATATTCTTTATTTATGGACGTTCTCTGCTTTGGTAAGCCTGGATATTCTGATTTTTTCTCTTCTTTTATGTTTGAGAATTTACAAGCATCAGAAGGAATCAGAGAAGCTCAACAAAAGTATCGTCAATAAAAGCCTGCAGATCCAAGAACTGAACCTGAAGCTGAGTTCAAAAAGCGAAGCTGTTCAGAACGCAAGTATATATGATAATCTGACCAGGCTGTATAATAGAAAGTTTTTTGATAACCTTCTTTCCCGGATCAATCATGATTTGTTGATGCCGGTCAGTATCGTTGTTCTGGATATCAACGGTCTTGGCCAGCTAAATACAACGGAAGGCTATAATACGGGAGATGAACTCCTGGAAAAGACTTCGGAGATATTGCACAAAGTTTGCATCGATACCGATGTGGTGGCAAGAACAGGCAGCAGCGAGTTTGCCATTTTGATGACTGCGACGAAAGAAGCAGAGGCTTACGGCACGGCAAGAAATATCAGACGTCAGTTTACCAATCTGGAAAACTCTGAGCTAACGCTGTCCATTGGAGTAGCGCAAATGCATTCAAACAAAAGCAGCATTTTTACGGTTCTTGAAGAAGCGCGAAAGAATTTGGTTATAGAGAAGATGCTGGATGCCAACAGCAACAGCAACAGCATTATATCCATGATGATGATAACCTTGAATGCCTATTCCCGTGAAACGGTGGAACACTGTAATCGTATGAGAGAGATGGCAGTCAGCTTTGGAAAGATACTTGGAATGTCTCCTTCCGACCTTTCAAGACTGGCGGTTGCTGCGCAGCTGCATGATGTCGGAAAGATCGGGATCCCCGACAGCATTTTGAATAAAAAGGAAGCTCTGAGCGTACAGGAGAGAGAACTGATCCGCAGGCATTCCGAGCTGGGGTACAATATCGTAAAAGCGATTCCGTTTTTGAACGAGGTTGCCGTCGATATTCTGCAGCACCATGAATGCTTTGACGGAGGGGGCTATCCACATGGGGTGAGAGGAGAGGAGATTACACTCAATGCCAGGATCATCAATATCATCGACAGCTTTGACGCCATGACCAATGAGAGTGTTTATGCACCTACAAAGACAATTGGTGAGGCGATGAATGAACTACGAAGATTAAGCGGCAGTCAGTTTGATCCCCACCTTGTCAGCGAATTTTTAAGAGAGATCGCAACTCATATCAGCAGATAAGATATTTACCGCACAATAGAAAGGGATGTTAATCTTTGCAGCATGCACAATATCGATTTAAGTTTTATTTTAACGCCAGCCATGCAATCTATCTTTCCGGAGAGGTGGGACAAAGCCATCCGCATACCTGGGAAGTGATTTTGAATGTCATGAAGGTAACGGATAATTTTGTGCTGTTTGATGAGGTTGAAAAGGTGTGCGAGGAATTCCTTTTGCGCTATCAGGATGTTTTTATCAACACAGTGCAGCCGTTTACGACCGTAAATCCGACCTTGGAAAATCTCTGCATCTATTTCAAGGAAAAGCTTCAGGAAATGCTTCACGATATGGGATGGCTGCTCCTTTCCATTGAACTAAGTGAAACTCCTTCAAGAGCTTATGTGATCAGTGTGACAGATGAAATGACAGTCAGGAAGTCCTACTTTGAAAACCAAAGCGAAGAAACGCTGCAGGAAATCATAGACAAGATGACGAAGCGTAAAATGGATTCTTTTTCGAAAGCGAAAGCACCTTCAGCGGAGCAGGAAGTTGTACAGGAAAAAGAGTTCAGAGATATAGAAAAGAGAGTATCAAAACCAAAGGACCGGATTTGGAGAAAGCTTACCGGAAAAAAATTAATCAAATAAATGCGGCTTAAAATAGTTTATGACGAATGGATAAAGGATCGGAGGCATCATGAGCTACGAGAGTGTGAAACAGTATTTCGAAGAACATAATATACCAAATGAGATAATATTGTTGGAGGAAAGTAGCGCCACTGTGGAATTAGCAGCAAGGGCTCTGGGTAGAGAGCCAGGGGAAATCGCAAAATCTCTTGCGTTGAAGCTGAAGGATGGAAAGATTATTCTTCTTGTCGTTTGCGGGACCGCAAGAATTGATAACCGAAGCTATAAAGATACTTTTCAATGCAAAGCGCAAATGCTGACTTGCGAGGAAACCCTGTCCGCGACAGGCCATCCTGTTGGGGGTGTCTGTCCTTTTGCCCTGCCGGAGGGTATCGAGATTTATCTGGATGAATCACTGAAAAGGTACCGAGAAGTTTATCCTGCAGCAGGCACCGGAAACTCGGCAGTGAAATTTTCAATTCCGGAACTGGAGCATGTGACACATGGAGAATGGGTCAAGGTTACACAAGATGATCGATAGCGAACATATCGAATAAACAGATTTAAGAAATTGATTAAAAGGAGGACTAATTGGTGAAGAATTATTTAAAGCTAATGCGAATTAAGCATTACATAAAAAATCTGCTCATATTCCTGCCAATAATTTTCTCTGGTAATGCATTCAACTTTGATCTGTCCGCCAAGGCGGTCGTCGGATTCGTTATCTTTTCTCTTGTTGCCTCAATTGTGTACATTGTAAATGATATTCATGACCTGGAATATGATAGAAATCACCAAATCAAAAGAAACAGGCCACTTGCATCCGGTGTGATCAGCATTAGACACGCTTGGATGTTAATCTCGATATTGACCTTCGTAACGATTGTATTGACTGTTGCGGTTCAAAGTACTCCTCAGGTATGGATTCTGCTGTTTACATATGCTTTCATTAATCTTGCATATAGTTTTGGCCTTAAAAATTTTACGTTAGTCGATATTTCGATTATTGTAGCGGGCTTCATATTAAGAGTTGCATATGGAGGGGAGATCGTTGACGTTGATATCAGCAGCTGGATGTACCTCACTGTAATGGCAATGTCATTTTATCTGGCATTTGGTAAAAGAAGAAATGAGCTCCAAAAGAATGGGCATTCTTCCAGATCTGTATTAAAGCATTATTCGGAGCAGTTCCTGGATAAAATGATGTATGTTTCCTTGGGCTTGACCGTAATGTTCTATTCGATGTGGTGTGTCGCTCCTAACGATTTGATTAAAGGTGACCGCCTGATCTGGACCGTACCTCTTGTTTTATTGATCTGTATGAAATATAGTATGGATGTGGAAGGCGACAGCAGCGGTGATCCCGCGGAAGTCCTTCTCGGCGACAAGGTACTCATTCTTTTGGCGGGTCTTTACGCTGCACTGTTGATATTTCTGATTTATGGGGCGCAATTATTTAACCTGTTAGGAATTTAAAATGAAACATAACGTGTATGATTTTGATAAAACGATATATATGGGTGATTCCACGATAGATTTTTATCTGTTCTGCCTGAAAAAACACCCAGGGATCCTAGTGGAAATTCCTGTCTTGTTGGCTTATTTGATTATGCATATGTTTAAAATGTGCTCAAAAACAACGTTCAAGGAAAAGTTCTTTCGCTTTTTAAGACATGTGGATTCCATTGATGATTTGTTAATACAGTTTTGGAATATTAATCATTCAAAAATAGCAAGCTTTTATATAAAAGGGCACAATGAAAATGATATTATAATTAGCGCCTCTCCGGAATTCCTGCTGCAGCCAATATGTAATTCATTAAACGTACAATACCTGATCGCTTCAAAGGTGGATAAAAATACCGGCTTGTACAGCGGAGAAAACTGCTGGGGCGAAGAGAAGGTAAGAAGATTACGGGAAAAAATGCCGGATGCTGCGATCAATGAGTTTTATTCTGATTCGTTATCCGATGCGCCGATTGCCGAAATTGCAGAAAAAGCATATATCGTTCAAAAAAATAGAATAATATTATGGTCGGATTACCATCCGTCTTTTTTCGATATAATGACGAGGACCTATTTGTCTAGAGATTTTATGCTGTTTATATTTTGCGGTGGAATGGGCACCCTGACAAATTTTGTGTTTTCGCTTATAATCTCAATGAAAGTAAATACGACATTATCCTACGTGTTTGGATATGCCATCAGTTTGTTCGTTGCTTACGCATTAAATGCCAGCTTGATTTATAAAGAAAAATACAGACTCAATGGTTTTATAAAATTTGTTGTATCATACATTCCGAATTTCCTGATTTTGCTTACCTTTGTCGCGGTATTTCTGAATATATTCCACTGGAACAAGGTGATCGTCTATGCACTTGCAGGATTGCTCGGATTGCCGGTGACTTATCTATTGGTAAAAATATTTGCTTTTGGAAAAAGGGAGGAGTGAAATCATGGCGAAATTCTTTATAACCGGAGGAGCGGGGTTTCTGGGCATCAATCTGACAAGGCATTTACTCGACAAAGGACATACGATCGTATCCTATGATTTCTCTGAAGAATATGATTATCCTGAAAAAGATCTCGATACCGTAACGGTTGTGAAAGAGGATATCAGACATACGGGACCATTGAATGAGGCTATAAAAGGAAGCGATATCGTTATCCACACTGCGGCAGCATTGCCGCTTTATTCCAAAGAAGATATCCGGACTACTGATATCGATGGAACAAAAAATGTGCTTGAAGCAGCTAAGAACAATGGGATTCATCGCGTTGTAATGATATC
Organism: uncultured Oscillospiraceae bacterium; assembly: GCA_964612345.1. Lineage (GTDB taxonomy): Bacteria > Bacillota > Clostridia > Peptostreptococcales > Anaerovoracaceae > Anoxybacterium. Next base: position 15,236 of record CAZTEH010000074.1, read on the forward strand.
ATCCACGGCCGTCTATGGCATTCCGGATCATCATCCATTATTCGAAGAAGATAAACTCATTGGGGTAGGCCCGTACGGTGAGGCGAAAATAGCAGCAGAAGAAGTTTGCTTTGAATATCGGAAAAAAGGGATGTGCGTCCCGGTTATACGCCCAAAGTCATTCATCGGACCGGAAAGACTGGGAGTGTTTGCCTTGTTTTATGATTGGGCAAAGGACGGCAAAGGATTTCCGATGATAGGGAGCGGAAATAACAGATATCAGTTGCTGGATGTGTATGATCTGTGCGAAGCCATCTATCTATGCTGCATAATGGACGAAGAGACAGTAAATGATACATTTAACATCGGTGCGGAAGAATTCACAACGATGAAGGAAGACTATCAGGCTGTTCTGGATATGGCAGGGTTCGGAAAAAAAATCAAAGGCTTCCCTGCCGCGCCGATGATCTGGACATTAAGGTTGCTGGAGCTCCTGCATCTTTCGCCGTTGTATAAATGGGTATATGAAACAGCCTCGAAGGATTCCTTCGTTTCCATTGAAAAAGCAAAGAGGATATTGGGATATAAATCAATCTATTCGAATAAAGATGCTTTATGCAGAAACTATCGATGGTATTTGGATAACATCGATAAAATTGATAATGCATCAGGTGTGTCCCATAGAGTTCCCTGGAAGCAAGGGATCTTAAAGGCAGCCAAACTGTTTTTTTAATATTTGCATGCTTCATTGTTTGCAAAAACCTTATATTTGCTTTTTTAAGCATTATCCTGCCTTGCAGATACAAATTACATATTGACAGCCACCTGAATATATGGTAACTTAATTAAGCGACTTTATGATAAGAACATGATATAATCGTGTAATTTATGTCACAAACAATGAATATTAACATAAAAGGCGGAGCTTGAAATATGGCTCTGAATTTTAGATTTAATGGAGGACAATCATGAGAGTAAGAGTAACATTAGCCTGCACTGACTGCAAGCAAAGAAACTACAATACTACAAAGAACAAGAAGAACGATCCTGATCGTTTAGAGTTCAGCAAGTATTGCAAATTCTGCAAAAAGCACACTGTTCACAAAGAAACAAAATAAAGGGAAGTGATCAAAATGGAAAAGGAAAAAGCAAAGAAGCCCGTTCCAGTCGCAGCGGCGAATAAAAAGCCAAGAGCCAGCGTAAAGGATTATTTCAAAGGGATAAAAACAGAAGTTAAGAAAGTGGTATGGCCTACTCGAAAAGAACTTGGTTCTTATACAGGTGTTGTACTTTTATCTTGTGTTGCATTAAGTCTGGGAATTTGGGCTGTTGACTCCGCTTTCCTGGCTGCCCTGAAGTATGTATTAAACATTAGTTTCTAATGAATGAAGGTATAGAAGGAAGGCACAGATGGCCAAGAGTAAAAAGAATGAATTCGAAGAATTCGTAGAACTCGAAGAACTTGAAGAGGATGAACTGGAAGATTTCGAGGATGACGTCGTAGAGGTTGAGGATGAAGAATCCGAAGCAGACGAGGTAGAGGAAGAAGACGAAGAACTGGCGGAGGCAGAAGAATCCCAAGAGGAAACACTGGCTGGGGCTGAAGAAGCGTCTGATCACCCAACTGTTGAAGAAGACATCGTTGGCGACAAATCGAAAAAAGCAAAGTGGTATGTAGTCCATACCTATTCCGGTCATGAAAACAAGGTAAAAGTGAATATCGAAAAAATCGTTGAGAACAGAGGTATGCAAGATCTGGTTCTCAGCATTATTGTGCCTACCGAGGATCATGTTGAAATAAAAAATGGCCAGAGAAAAGTCAAGACAAGAAAGATGTTTCCTGGTTATGTACTTGTAAAGATGATCGTTACCAACGAATCGTGGTATCTTGTCAGAAACACGCAGGGTGTTACAGGTTTCGTAGGTCATGGGTCCGAGCCGATTCCTCTTACCAATGAAGAAGTAAGAAGGATGGGAATAGAGAAAGTTTATATTCAGATGGATATCGAACCGGGAGACAGTGTCAAGGTGATCAACGGACCGTTTGAAAGCTTTATGGGAGTTGTAGAAGAAGTAAATATGGATAAGCAGACTCTGAAGGTAAGGATTTCGATGTTTGGAAGAGATACGCCTGTAGAATTGGAATTCGGCCAGGTAGACAAGATATAACAAGGCTTTCGCCTTGTTGTAACGCGCAGATGTAAGAAAATTTTCTACAGTCGAAAATTTTCAACTTATGCGTTATAAATAATCACTGCATTTTGGCAGAGAAAGGAGACCTATCAATATGGCAAAAAAAGTTGAAGGAATGATTAAACTGCAGATTCCGGCAGGAAATGCAACTCCAGCTCCACCGGTTGGACCGGCTCTTGGACAAAAGGGTGTTAACATCATGGACTTCTGTAAGCAGTTTAATGCAAAGACAGCCGACCAGCCTGGAATGATTATCCCTGTAGTAATTACAGTGTATGCCGATCGATCATTCACATTTATTACGAAGACTCCGCCTGCAGCAGTACTGCTGAAAAAAGCAGCAAACCTAAAGTCTGCTTCCGGAGAACCGAACAAGAAAAAGGTTGCAACACTCAGTGTTGACGACGCCAGAGAAATTGCAAAAATCAAAATGCCGGACTTAAATGCTGCAAATCTTGACAGTGCAACTGAAATGATCAAGGGAACTGCAAGAAGCATGGGAATTGTTATTAAGGAATAGTAACGTGGGAGGCTATGCCGTTCGCACCACAAGGAGGTAAAAGAAATGCCTAAAAGAGGTAAAACGTACAAAGAGTCAGCAAAATTAGTTGACAGAACCACATTATATGATCTTAATGATGCATTAGGATTAGCAGTTCAGACTGCAAAAGCAAAATTTGACGAAACAGTAGAAGTTCATATCAAACTTGGCGTAGATGGAAGACATGCAGATCAGCAGGTAAGAGGCGCAATCGTACTGCCACATGGTACCGGTAAAACGAAGAAAGTATTAGTATTCGCAAAGGGACCAAAAGCTGCAGAAGCAGAAGCAGGCGGAGCGGATTATGTTGGCGCAGAAGAGCTGGCCACAAAGATTCAGACAGAAAACTGGTTTGACTTTGATGTAGTGGTAGCTACACCGGATATGATGGGCGTGGTTGGTAGACTTGGTAAGATCTTAGGACCTAAGGGTCTGATGCCAAACCCTAAATCAGGAACTGTAACTATGGATGTTGAGAGAGCACTTCAGGAGATTAAAGCCGGTAAGGTTGAGTATCGTCTTGATAAGACAAACATCATCCATACACCAATCGGAAAGGTTTCATTTGGAACAGAAAAGCTTGCGGATAACTTTAATGCTTTACTGGAAGCGGTTGTTAAGGCGAAGCCTTCAGCAGCAAAGGGACAGTATCTCAAGAGTGTTACGTTAGCTTCAACCATGGGACCTGGAGTCAAGGTTAACCCGATTAAGATAACATTCACTAGTGCGAAATAAAAATTGAATATCAGCCGTAGACAGCGGGTGCGAAAGCTTAATTTCCTGCCGAGGTATCGAATAAATTGATAAAATTTATTGAGCCTTCTCTGTCTGCGGATGGAAAAGGCTCTTTTTAACATTTTGTCCGGTTCTTTAGAACCGTTGACAGAATTTAGGCTAGAAAATCACGAATCTTCGATTCGTAGATTTTCATCGTCTCAGGATTTTACGCCTGCCGAGAATATTCATAGCGCGGCGTATACACAAATTAAAATCGCCTAGTTAAAAAGAACAAGGCGGGAGAGGAGAACAAAAAAATGTCAGTTGAACATCTTAAAGAAAAACAGGCAGTGATTGATGAAATCAAGGAAAAGCTTGACAGAGCACAGTCCGCAGTTGTTATAGATTATCTTGGAATCACAGTAGCTCAGGCAGATGCAATGAGAAAGAAATTACGTGATGCCAATGTAGACTATACCGTATATAAGAACAAACTTGTAAGCAGAGCGATCGAAGGTACAAAATACGAAGTATTGAAGGACGTTCTTTCCGGTCCAAGTGCTTTCGCGATCAGCTATGACGATGCAATCGCACCGGCCAGAGTGATCAGCGGAATCATCAAGGAATACAAGAAGATGGATTTTAAAGCAGGCGTTATTGAAGGCACCTTCTACGATGCAGACGGCGTAAAAACAATCGCATCACTTCCATCAAGAGACGAACTGATTGCCAAATTCATGGGCAGCATTCAGTCACCGATTTCCAAATTTGCTCGTACTTTACAGGCGATTGCAGACGCAAAGGCTGAGTAATCAACCCGTATCAATTTTTGAACACAATGAAAAGAAAAAAATATTAAATTAATTTAAAAATCTGAAATCAGAAAATTTATAAAGGAGAAAATCAAAATGAATAAAGATCAAATTATCGAAGCGATAAAAGCGATGACAGTTTTAGAAGTAAATGAGCTTGTTAAAGCTTGTGAAGAAGAATTCGGAGTATCCGCAGCGGCTCCAGTAGCAGCGGCAGGTGCAGCAGTAGTAGCAGAAGTTGAAGAGCAGACTGAATTCAATGTTGTTCTTGTAAGCGCAGGCGCAGAAAAGATCAAGGTTATCAAGGTTGTCAGAGAATTGACAGGACTTGGATTAAAGGAAGCGAAGGACTTGGTAGACGGCGCTCCTGCAAATGTTAAGGAAGGCGTATCCAAGACTGAGGCGGAAGAAGTCAAAGCGAAGCTGACAGAAGTTGGCGCTACAGTAGAAATGAAATAGCAACGGCCCCTAAGGCCCTGCCATAAGGCACAAATGATACGGTATAAAGTTAACATCGCACGACTTTAGCCAGATGCATTTTTCATGAAACTATTTCATGAAAACATGTATAACAAATCACAAAAAAGGCGATTCTTAAAAATAATCGCCTTTTTCTATTCCT